>NZ_JBWKDW010000008.1:257060-288529 GCF_056435735.1 Streptomyces sp. NPDC043878 | reverse complement strand
CCCCCCCCCCCCCCCCCCCCCCCCCCCCCCCCCCCCCCCCCCCCCCCCCCCACCCACCCCCCCCCCCCCCCCCCCCCCCCCCCCCTCCCCCGCACGGGGTCGGGACGGTCGGGCGTCAGGCGGCGGTCGCGCCCTCCTGCTCCGCCTCGACGCGCGCGTTCCACTCCCGCTTGGCGGCCTGCCAGCCGTCCTCGTTGTGGCCGAGGCGCCAGTAGCCGGAGATCGACAGGTCCTCGCGGGGAATCCCGCGCTCGACCCGCAGCAGCCGGCGCAGCTCCTTCACGAAGGCCGCCTCACCGTGCACGAACGCGTGCACCCGGCCGTCGGGGAACTCCAGCGCCCGGACCGCCTCGACCAGCGCCTCGCCGACGGGTCGACTCCCGCGGTGCACCCAGTCGACCGCGATGTCCGAGTCGACCTTCTGCTCCTCCTCCGGGCCCGTGACCTCGACGAAGGCGTACGCCCTGGCGCCGGTCGGCAGTGACTCCAGGGAGCGGGCGATCGCGGGCAGTGCGCTCTCGTCGCCGACGAGCAGGTGCCAGTCGGCGTTCGCGTCGGGGGCGTAGGCGCCGCCGGGGCCCATGAAGCGCACGGTCTCACCGGGCCGGGCGCGCAGCGCCCAGGGGCCGGCCAGGCCCTCGTCGCCGTGGATCACGAAGTCGAGGGTCAGTTCGCGGTGCCCGGGGTCCCAGGCGCGCACCGTGTAGGTCCGGGTGACCGGCCACTGCTCGCGCGGGAACTCCTCGCGGATGCGCTCCATGTCGAACGGCTCGGGATAGGTCGCGCCGCCGGCCGGGAAGAGGAGCTTCACGTAGTGGTCCGTGCAGGTGTCGGCCTCGAAATCGGCCAGGCCCTCGCCGCCGAGCACCACGCGCTGCATGTGCGGGGTCAGCCGCTCGGTGCGGACGACCTGCGCGGAGTGGGGCTTTCGCGGCTTGCGTCCCGGTCGTTCTGCCATGGCGGCCTCCCTGGTCCCGTGCTTAGGCAAACCTAAGTTAGCATCTCGCCTTCACGGAGTACCTGTTGTCCGTGGGCAAGATTGAACCAAGCACAGAGGTCGGCTTCCCTCCGGCGGCACCATCATTCGTCTCCCGGGTGGTGTTCAGGCCCCCAGGGTCGTGAGCAGTCGCTGCAGCGAGCCGCCCAGCCCCCAGCGGGTCGCCAGGGCCTCCAGTGCCGCCGGATCGCCCGCCGCGCGCGGCAGGGCCGTGTCGACCGCGGGCAACGGCACGTCGTCCGCGACCTTGACGACCTTCGGCGCCACCGCCAGGTAGGGCCGGGACTCGTCCAGACGCCTGCGCTGCGACGGCGTGAGGGCGGCTCTCGGGTCGTTCACCGCCGCGACGATGCCGGCCAGGTCGCCGAACTCCGCCAACAGTTTCGCGGCCGTCTTCTCGCCGATGCCGGGCACCCCCGGCAGGCCGTCACTCGGGTCGCCGCGCAGCAGCGCCAGATCCGCGTACCCCCGGCCGTCGACACCGTACTTCCCGCGCAGCCATGCCTCGTCGGTCACCTGGAGGGTGCCGACGCCCTTCAGCGGATACAGCACGCGCACCCCCCGCGCGTCGTCCACGAGTTGGTAGAGGTCGCGGTCGCCGGTGACGATGTCGACCGGGCCCTCGGCCCGGGCCGTGAACGTGCCGATCACGTCGTCCGCCTCGTACCCGGCGACGCCCACGCGGGCGATGCCCAGCGCGTCGAGGACGGCCTCGATGACGGGGACCTGCGGCGAGAGCGTGTCCGGAACCTCCTCCTCGTCGGGGCCCGTCTCGTGCTCCTCGGCGACGCGGTGCGCCTTGTAGGAGGGAATCAGGTCGACCCGCCACTGCGGCCGCCAGTCGGCGTCCATGCAGGCCACCAGCTGGTCCGGGTGGTGGTCCCGGACCAGGCGGTCGATGAATTCGAGGAGACCGCGCACGGCGTTCACCGGCGTGCCGTCCGGTGCCTTCACGGACTCCGGGACCCCGAAGTAGGCGCGGAAGTAGAGCGAGGCGGTGTCGAGGAGCATCAGTCGTCCGGTCACGTTCCGCATCATGCCGTACGGCACCGACAGTCACCCTCCGGTGAAGAGGGCGTCGCACTTGTAAACACCTTGTGAACTGGGACACTCCCGTGTTTGACCCCTCCCGAGCAGGGCAGGCACGGCCTCGGAGCGATGCCGATTGCACTTTCAACCGTTTGCGGCCGCTCGTCTCCCTTCCCCGTCGCCGAGTCAAGAGGTACGCGTGTCATCCAGGCTTGAGGCCCACGAGCTCTACAAGGTGTTCGGCAGACGGCCGGAGGAGGCGGTGGAACGGCTGCGGAAGGGAGCCGGCCGGGAGGAGCTGCGCGCCGACGGCGCCACCGCCGCCGTGATCGACGCCTCCTTCACCGTGGAACCGGGCGAGATCTTCGTCGTCATGGGTCTGTCCGGCTCCGGGAAGTCCACGCTGCTGCGCATGCTCAACGGGCTCCTGGAGCCCACCGCCGGGCATGTCGGCTTCGACGGCCAGGACCTCACCGCGCTCACCGCCCGGGAGCTGCGCGAGGTCCGCGCGAAGAAGATCAGCATGGTCTTCCAGCACTTCGCGCTCTTCCCGCACCGCAGTGTCCTGGAGAACGCCGCCTACGGCCTGGCCGTGCAGGGCCTGCCCCGCGCCGAGCGCGAGCGGCGTGCCGGCGAGGCGCTGGCCCTGTGCGGGCTGGCCGGCTGGGAGAAGTCCTGGCCCGACGAGCTGTCCGGCGGCATGCAGCAGCGGGTGGGCCTGGCCCGCGCCCTCGCCACCGACGCCGACCTGCTCCTGATGGACGAGTCCTTCAGCGCGCTCGACCCGCTGATCCGCCGGGACATGCAGGACCAGCTCCTCGAACTCCAGCGGACCCTGAGGAAGACCATCGTCTTCATCACCCACGACCTGAACGAGGCCATGCGCCTGGGCGACCGGATCGCCGTGATGCGCGACGGCCGTATCGTCCAGACCGGCACCGCGGAGGACATCCTCCTGCGCCCCGCGAACGACTACGTCGCCTCCTTCATCCAGGACGTGGACCGCTCCAGGGTCCTGACCGCGGGCGCTGTCATGGACCCGGACACGCGCGGCGACGAGGCGGACTGCGACTGCGAGACCGCGACGCCCGACACGCCGTTCACCGAACTCTGCGCGATCAGCGCCCGCCTCACCCACCCCGTGGCCGTGCTCGACGCGCGCCGCGAACTCGTGGGTGTCGTCACCGCGGAGCGTCTGATCGCCTTCCTCGGTGACGAGCAGGGCGCCGCCGTCCCGTGCGCGAGCCCGCGCCAGGACGGAGAGAAGGTGATCGCCGGTGCCTAGGATTCCGCTCGGCGACTGGGTCAACGGCGCCGTCGACTGGCTGCTCAGCCACATGAGCTGGCTCTTCGACTTCCTCAAGACCGTCTTCACCGGTACCTACGACGGCATCGACGCCGTCCTCCAGGCCCCCGAACCGCTGCTCCTCGCGGGCATCTTCGCCGTCCTCGCGTTCTGGCTGCGCGGCACGACGGCCGGCGTCCTCACGTTCGTGGGATTCGCCTTCATCGACTCCCTCGAACTGTGGGAGGACGCGATGGTGACCCTGTCGCTCGTCCTCGTGGCCACGATCATCGCGCTGGTCGTGTCGGTTCCGGTGGGCGTCTGGGCGGCACGGTCCAGCCGGGTCAGCGGGCTCGTCCGGCCGGTCCTGGACTTCATGCAGACGCTGCCCGCGATGATCTACCTCATCCCGGCGATCCTGTTCTTCGGCACCGGGGCCTCCGCGGGCATCGTCGCCACCCTGATCTTCGCGCTCGCCCCCGGCGTGCGCATGACCGAGCTGGGCATCCGGCAGGTCGACAGGGAACTGGTCGAGGCCGCCGAGGCGTTCGGCACCACACCGCGCGACACCCTGCTGCGCGTCCAGCTGCCGCTCGCCCTGCCCACCGTCATGGCCGGCGTCAACCAGGTGATCATGCTGGGCCTGTCCATGGCCGCCATCGCCGGCATGGTCGGCACCGGCGGCCTCGGCGGCGACGTCAACGAGGCCATCGGCCAGCTCGACGTCGGGCTCGGCTCCGAGGCGGGCGTCGCCATCGTGATCCTCGCGATCTATCTGGACCGCATGACCGGCGCCCTCGGCACGCACGTCTCCCCGCTGGGCCGTCGTACGGCTGCCAGGGCCCGCGCCTCCCAGGGCCTGCGGATCTGGTCCTACCGGCCCCGCCCGCAGGTCGCCGTCATCGGTGTCGTGGTCCTCGCCCTGGTGGCGGGCGGCATGAGCGTCTTCGGCGGCGGCGCCGACGGCACCTCGGTCGCCGACGGCAGGAACGTGGGCAAGGGCAAGAAGATCAGCATCGGCTACATCCCGTGGGACGAGGGCGTCGCCTCCACCTACCTGTGGAAGGAGATCCTCGAACAGCGCGGTTACCAGGTGGACGCCCAGCAGTTCGACGCCGGCCCGCTCTACACCTCCCTCGCGCAGGGCTCCGTCGACTTCGAGACCGACTCCTGGCTGCCCACGACCCACGCGCAGTACTGGAAGAAGTACGGCAGCCGCCTCGACGACCTCGGCTCCTGGTACGGCCGGACCTCCCTGGAGCTGAGCGTCCCCTCGTACATGAAGGGCATCGACTCCCTGGCCGACCTCAAGGGGAAGGCCGCCGAGTTCGGCGGGAAGATCACCGGCATCGAGTCCAGCGCCGGCGAGACGGCCCTGCTCAAGAGCAAGGTCCTCAAGACCTACGGCCTGGACGAGGAGTACAAGGTCGTCGACAGCTCCACGCCCGCCATGCTGGCCGAGCTCAAGCGCGCCTACGGCAAGAAGGAACCCGTCGTCGTCACGCTCTGGTCGCCGCACTGGGCGTACAACGACTACGACCTGAAGAAGCTCAAGGACCCCAAGGGTGCCTGGGGCAGGGGCGACGGCGTGCACACCCTCGCCCGCAAGGGCTTCGCGGACGACAACCCGGTCGTCGGCACCTGGCTGAAGAACTTCGAGATGAGCGAGAAGCAGCTCACCAGCCTCGAAGCCGAGATCAACAAGGCGGGCAAGGGCCGGCAGCAGGACGCCGTGCGGGCCTGGCTGAAGAAGAACCCCGGTGTGGTCGACAAACTGGCCCCGGTCGAGGGCGGCTCCGGCTCGACCCCCGCCGAGGCGAAGCGCGCCGTGGACGTGGCCTGGTTCCCCTGGGACGAGGACGTCGCCGTCACCTACCTGTGGAAGAACGTCCTCGCGCGGCGCGGCTACCGGCTGAACCTCAAGCAGATGGACGTCGGCCCGGTCTACACCGGTCTCGCCTCCGGAGACCTCGACCTCAACTTCGACGCCTGGCTGCCCTACGCGCAGAAGAACTACTGGGACGAGAGCAGGGACAGGCTCCGGGACCTCGGCACCTGGTACCGGCCGACCTCGCTGGAGATCGCCGTGCCGTCCTACGTCAAGGACGTCAGGTCGCTCGCGGACCTCAAGGGCAAGGCTTCCACGTTCGACGGGAAGATCATCGGCATCGAACCGGGCACGGGTGAGATGAACCTGCTCAAGACGAAGGTGCTGCCCGGCTACGGCCTGGACAAGGAGTACGAGGTCGTCGACGGCTCCACGCCGGCGATGCTGGCCGAGCTCAAGCGCGCCTACGCCCAGAAGGAGCCCGTCGCCGTCGCGCTGTGGTCGCCGCACTGGGCGTACAGCGAGTACGACCTCACGAAACTCGCCGACGGCAAGAAGCTGTTCGGCGAGGGCAACACGATCCGCACCATCTCCAGCGCCGAGTTCCCCCGCCAGTACTCGCAGCTCACCAGGTGGATCAGGGACTTCCGCATGAGCGAGGACGAACTCGGCTCCCTGGAGAGCGAGATCAAGCGGCAGGGCCAGGGCCACGAGGAGGAGGCCGTCGCCTCCTGGCTGAAGGAGCACCCGGACATGGCCGAGCGGATGACCCCGAGTTAGTGCGCGGCACTAGCCGCCGCACCGAGACCGCCCGAGGGGTGGGCCTCCCCACGCGTCCTGACAGCGTGTGGCGGGGCCCACCCCTCGGGCCGTTTCCGGACCCGCTCGGGCCTCGCTCGTGCCCGGATCGCGCACCGCCCGCCCCCTGTTCGCGCTCCGTTCCCGTCTACGGAAAGGTTCCGGCCAACCACGGAGCGCCACGCGACCACCAAAGCCGCGCCCCGGACTTGCCGGACGTGCCCGCCCGTACCTGCGTCGCGCCGGTATCTCGCCCCTGGCTGAGGGGTGACCTCCGGCCCGTCCCGGAGCCCGGCGGGACCGGCGCACCGGCCGGCCCGCCCCGCCCACCGCGTCAGCGGGCCGCCAACTCCGCCTTCCCGCCCGCGCCTTCACCGCCCGGGACGCAACCGCTGATCACCGGCCTGATGGCGGCCGTACCGGCGGGACGCGGCCGGGGGAACACGAGGGACGTCCCGCGCCTTGAAAGGAGTGCGACCGCTCGCGCGCGGACCGGGACGCGGCTGTCGCACGGGAACTCCGGAGAACGCCGGCCGGCGTCCGCGGACCGGGCCTCCGATCGGTCGGCGGTCCGGTGTCCACGTATCCGGAAACAGCCCTTCCGCTCCCCGCCCCCGGCCCCTCGACCACCGTCGCCGGCGGCCGTCCCACGCCGCTGGTCAGCCCGTTCGTCACGAAGGAGGGACGCGCGGCCCAAGAGTGCGCGAAACTGGTGTACTGGCGCGAACTGTGAGGTCCGGTCGCACGCGGTGTGTCCTCGATGTGACGGGCACATGAAACGGTTTGCCGCACCTGCGTAGGGTGCAGAGAAGCCATCAGAAGCGGTGGGCCGGAGCGCTTCGCACAGACAGCGGACCGACGAGCGAAGGAGGGAGCCAGAGCCATGGGCGACCACAAAGAACAGCCCCTGCGGGTCGGCGCGGCCGTCCGCCGGCGGCGCCGGGCACTGGAGCTCACCCTCGCCGTCGTGGCCCAGCGCAGCGGCCTGTCGGTCCCCTTCCTGAGCCAGATCGAGAACGAGCGGGCGCGCCCCAGCCAGACTTCCCTGGAGAAGGTGGCCGACGCCCTGCGCACCACCGCCGTCGAACTGCTCGCCGCGGCCGACCCGGCGTGCAGCGTGGACGTCGTGCGCGCCGAGGGGACCGAGCCGGAACTCGAACCCAGGGTGCGTTCCCTGGTGCGCGGACACCACCAGATGCACGCCTCGGAGTTCACCGGCGACCAGGACGCGGGCCGTGAGTTCCAGTACCGCAACGACCAGTTGATGTACGTCGCCGACGGAGCCGTGGAGATCGAGGCCGAGGGCCGCGCCTACCGGCTCGGACGCGGCGACACCCTGTACCTCACCGGCGGGGTCCGCCACCGCTGGCGGGCGACCGTCGCGGACACCCGGGTGATCGTCGTCGCCGTCGCCGAGCACATCGAGGCCGTCCGGGACCGGCCGCGGCGGTGAGGGTCGTCTCGCTGGTCCCGTCACTGACGGAGGCCGTGGTGCTGTCGGCGCCCGGTGTCCTGGTGGGCGCGACGGACTGGTGCACGCATCCCGCCGACCTCACCGTGACCCGCGTCGGCGGCACCAAGAACCCGAAGACCGACCGGATCATCGCCCTCGCCCCCGACCTGGTGATCGCCAACGAGGAGGAGAACCGCGCCCCGGACCTCGCCGTCCTGCGCGCGGCGGGCGTCGAGGTCCTGCTGACCGAGGTGCGGGACGTGCCGCAGGCTTTCCGGGAGCTGGCCCGCGTCCTCGCCGCCTGCGGAGCGCGCACCCGGCCCCGCTGGCTGGAGGAGGCCGAGGCCGCCTGGTCGGCGCCGCCGCCCGGACGCCGTACGACGGCGGTCGTGCCGATCTGGCGGCGGCCCTGGATGGTGCTCGGCCGGGACACGTTCGCGGGCGACCTGCTGGCCCGGCTCGGCGTCGGCCACCTGTACGCGGGCCACCCGGAGCGCTACCCCCGGATTCCGGTCGAGGAACTGCGGGAGGCCGCGCCGGACCTCGTCGTCCTGCCCGACGAGCCCTACCGCTTCACCGCCGAGGACGGCCCGGAAGCCTTCGCGGGCCTGCCCTGCGCGCTGGTCAGCGGACGGCATCTGACGTGGTACGGGCCGTCGCTCGCCGAGGCGCCACGGGTGCTGGGCGAGGCGCTGCGAGCAGCTCGCCGCTGAGCAGCCCGCGGGCCGTGCCCGCGGCGGCGGTGCCCCAGGCGGCGACCAGGACGACGTACAGCCCGGCCGCGAGCCAGCCGTAGACGGCGAGCCCGGTGTGCCGGGCCAGTGCCTCGGCGCCGGTGACGCAGGTGCCCACCGGGAAGGTGAACGCCCACCAGGTCATCGCGAAGCCCATGCCCCGCCGGCGGGCGCGCAGCACGTGGGCGGCGGCCGGCACGGACCAGAACAGGGCGAAGCCCATGACCGGCACGCCGTACAGGACGGCGAGGACGCCGAGGCCCCGGGCCCCGGCGGCCGGCAGAACGCCCGGCGCCAGGTCCGCGAACCTGCCGACGGCGGTGGTGGACTGGCCGAGCGGCCCCAGCACGAGGAACAGGGTCGGGGTGAGGGCCGGCGGGAGGGGACCGGCGGTGAGGAGCCGGGCGAAGATCAGCGGCAGCATGAGCAGGGTCGCGAGCAGACTCAGCCCGAACAGCGCGAAGCACGCCCACAGCAGGGTCTGCCGGGCCGGGCCGGACGGCAGGTACGGCACCAGGAGCGGGCCGAGCGCGGCGGACACCATGGGCGCGACGACGGGCAGCAGCCACACGGGAGCGGCCTGCTCCGGCCCGACCCGGTGGCGTACGGCCATGAGGTACGGCACGGCGACCGCGGCCACGAGTCCCACGGCCGTACCGGCTCCGAACAGCACGGCGTCGACGGCGACGGCGCCGCCGGTGCCGATCCAGTCCCGGCCGAGCGTGAGGGTCGCGCCGCCGACCGCGAGCAGGGCCATGGCGAGGCAGCCGTAGAACGGTGCCGTCGCCGGGTCGAGGAGGCCTGTGCGGGCCTGGTCGCGGTGGTACCTCCAGTGCAGGCAACGGGCGGCGAGCAGGACCAGGAGCATCACGAGGGACAGGGCCCAGACGGCGACCAGGACGGTGCGCGAGCCCGGCACGTCCAGGGGGAGCGCGGCCCCCGATGTGGCGGTGATCGCGGTGCCCATGACGCAGGCGTACCAGTGGGGTCCGAGGTGACGGACGGCCGGGGCGGGCCGGCGGGGCGGGCGTGCGGTGGCACGGGGGAGGGGCTGGGCGGCGGTGACCATGGGGCCACGGTCTCGCCGACGGACGCCCACGACCAGGCAGTTCACCTCTATGAGGACATAAGCTGAAGTTATGAGCAGCAGCGGTGGGGCGGCGGAACGCGACGGCTCCGAGCAGATCGGCGGCGGCTCGCTGGCGCACCGGGTACCGGAACTCGGCGCCCTGCAACTGCTGTTGGCGGTGGCGCGGCTCGGCAGTCTCGGCGGCGCGGCCCGCGAGTTGGGCATCACCCAGCCGGCCGCGAGCAGCCGTGTCCGCTCGATGGAACGGCAGCTGGGCGTGGCCCTGGTGGACCGTTCCCCGCGCGGCTCCCGGCTCACGGACGCCGGTGCCCTGGTGACCGACTGGGCCCGGCGGATCGTCGAGGCGGCGGAGGCCTTCGACGCGGGCGCCCAGGCACTGCGCGACCGCCGCGACTCCCGGCTGCGGGTCGCCGCGAGCATGACGATCGCCGAGTACCTGCTGCCGGGCTGGCTGCTCGCGCTGCGCGCCCAGCGGCCGGACACGGCGGTGTCGCTGCTGGCGGGCAACTCGGCGACGGTCGCCGAGCGGCTCCTCGCCGGCGAGGCGGACCTCGGTTTCGTGGAGGGTCTCGACGTGCCGCCCGGCCTGGACTCCGCGGTCATCGGCCACGACCGGCTGATCGTGGTGGCCGCGCCCGCCCACCCCTGGGCCCGCCGCCGACGCCCCCTGGATCCCGCGGAACTCGCCGCGACCCCGCTGATCCTGCGGGAGAAGGGCTCGGGCACCCGGCAGGTCCTGGACGCGGCTCTGGGTGGCCTGGCCCGCCCGCTGATCGAACTGTCCTCGACCACCGCGGTGAAGGCGGCCGCGGTGAGCGGTGCGGGGCCGGCCGTCCTCAGCGAGCTGGCCGTGGGCGACGAACTGGCGCTGCGGCGGCTGGTGAACGTGCCCGTGGCGGCCGTGTCGCTGGCCCGGGACCTGCGGGCGGTCTGGCCGACGGGCCACCGGCCGGTGGGACCGGCACGGGAGTTGCTGTCGCTGACGCGAGGGTAGGACGGGCGCGCGGACGCCCCCCCGCACGAACCTCGGCGCCCAGGCCCGTCCGGCGTGTGGGCCTGGGCGGCCGCTTTCTGCGCGGGTGCGCCGGCCCAGGCGCGGGTGCGTCGGCCCTGCGCGGGTGCGCCGGCCCTGTGCGGGCTCGCGCGGCCTCGTACAGCTTCGGGCGGCCCTGCGTGGCCCGGTGCGGCCCTGCGCGGAGAGCGTGGCCCCATGCGGCCCTGAGTGGAGAGTGAGCGGAGAGCGTGGCCCTGCGCGGTCCTGCGCGGCCCTGCCCGGAGAGTGTGGCCCTGCCCGGAGAGCGTGGCCCAGCCGTTCAGGGAGCGGACCGGGTGGCTGCCGAAGTCGCGGCGGCGTCGACGAGGGCGCGTACGACCCGCACGTCCTCGTCCATCTCCGGATGCCACTGCACCCCCAGCACCCAGTCCGCGGACGGCAGTTCCACCGCCTCCACCGTGCCGTCCTCCGCGTGCGCCGACACCACCAGGCCGGCACCCAGCCGGTCCACGGCCTGGTGGTGGTAAGCCGGTACGGACGTCAGCTCCGGTACCGCGTCGGCGTACAGCGTGCCCGGCACCGGCTTGACCGGGTGGCGGCCGAACACGCCGATGACCTCGGCGTGGCCGTCGAGGTGCTGGAGGAGGGTGCCGCCGAGGGCGACGTTCAGCAGCTGCATGCCCCGGCAGATGCCCAGCAGCGGGACGCCCGCGGCCAGCGCCGCGTCGATCAGGGCGAGCTCCCAGGCGTCCCGCGCACGGGCGGGCGGTCCGGTGCGCGGGTCGGGCTCGGCGCCGTACCGGGCCGGCTCGACGTCCGGACCGCCGGCGATCACCAGCCCGTCCAGGCGGGCGACGGCCGCGGCGGCGTGCTCCGGTGCGTCCGGCGGCAGCATCGCGGCGAGTCCGCCGGCCCGCTGCACGAGCCGCGGATACCCGACCGGCAGCAGCGCCGCCTCCAGCTCCCACACGCCCCAGCGCGCCCCGGCCTCGACGTACGTACTGATGCCGATCAGCGGCCTGCCCGCCATGCTTCCTCCCAGCGCAGCAATGGAACATGTTCATACCTTTGCCTACGGGGTGCGGGGCGGGCAAGGGCCGCCGGGTGTCGTGGGCCGACGGGCCGCGTGCGGTCGGCCGGTCAGGTCAGGAATCCCCGCAGCAGGGCCGCCGTCCCGCCGCAGTGCTCGCGCATCATCTCCCGCGCGCCGTCCGCGTCGCCGTCGAGCACCGCCTCGACCAGCGCGGCGTGCTGCCGCTGCGAGTGCTCCAGGTTGCGCACCAGGAGCGGGATGCAGTCCAGCAGGTCGTTCACCGTGGCCCGTACCGCCGCGTACTGCGCGGTCAGCGTCGGTGAGCCGCACAGCTCGGTGAGCGTGAGGTGGAGCAGCGTGTCCCGCCGCCGGTACTCCGGCAGTGGCGCGTTCCGCGTGCCGGCCAGCGCCGCACGCAGCCGGGCCGCCTGTTCCGGCGACAGCCCGTGCGTCGCGCACAGCCCCGCCGCGCCGACCTCCAGCACCTCGCGGAAGCGCAGGACGTCCTCGATGTCGGTCTCGGCGATCCGCCGCCGCAGCTCGTCCTCACCGCCCGCGTCGGACCTCGGGAGCACGAACGTGCCGCCGTAGCGGCCGCGCCGCGACTCGACCAGCCCCTGGTCCTGGAGCACCTTCAGGACCTCGCGGAGCGTCACCCGGCTGATCCCGAGCCGCTCCGCCAGCTCCCGCTCGGCGGGCAGTCGCTCGCCACCGGGCACCAGGCCGAGCCGTACGACCTGGAGGATCTGTTCCAGCGCCTCCTCGAAGCCGTTGCCGGCCCGCACCGGCCGCAGCACCGGCGTCAGCCGGTCCTCCGGGCCCGCCACGAGGTTCGCCGGCGCGCCGTCCGCGCCTATGTCAGGGCCTGTGTCGGGACCCGCCTGCGACATCCGGCCGCACCCCCTTCCCAAGCAAAGGTTCTCCGCAATACCTTATGGCTTCCGGCTGACCGTAGAAGCCGAAGGAGGCTTTCCCGTGGCGGACCGCACACCCCCGCTCGGCGTCGAGGAGCTGCACGCCCTCGTCGCCAGTGGTGAGATCGACACTGTCGTCCTGGCCTTCCCCGACATGCAGGGGCGGCTCCAGGGCAAGCGGTTCGCCGCCCGCTTCTTCCTCGACGAGGTACTCCACCACGGCACCGAGGGCTGCAACTACCTGCTGGCCGTCGACGCCGAGATGAACACCGTCGACGGCTACGCCATGTCCTCCTGGGACCGCGGCTACGGCGACTTCGCCATGCACCCGGACCTCACCACCCTGCGCCGCGTCCCGTGGAACGCCGGCACGGCCCTGCTCGTCGCCGACCTCGCCTGGGACGACGGCTCCCCGGTCGTCGCCGCGCCCCGCCAGATCCTGCGCCGCCAGCTGGAGCGGCTCGCCGAGCACGGCCTCACCGCCCAGGTCGGCACCGAGCTGGAGTTCATCGTCTTCAAGGACACCTACGAGCAGGCGTGGAACTCCCACTACCGGGGGCTGACCCCGGCCAACCAGTACAACATCGACTACTCGGTGCTCGGCACCGGCCGCATCGAGCCGCTGCTGCGCCGCATCCGCAACGAGATGGCCGCCGCCGGCCTCACCGTCGAGTCCGCCAAGGGCGAGTGCAACCCCGGACAGCACGAGATCGTGTTCCGCTACGACGAGGCCCTCGTCACCTGCGACCAGCACGCGATCTACAAGACCGGAGCCAAGGAGATCGCCGCCCAGGAGGGCGTCTCGCTCACCTTCATGGCGAAGTACAACGAGCGCGAGGGCAACTCCTGCCACATCCACCTCTCGCTCACCGACGCGGACGGCGCGAACGCCATGGCGGGCTCCGCCGCCGACCCGGGCGGCATGTCCGAGGTCATGCGGTACTTCCTCGCCGGACAACTCGCCGCGCTTCGTGACTTCTCCCTGCTCTACGCCCCCAACATCAACTCCTACAAGCGGTTCCAGCCGGGCTCCTTCGCGCCGACCGCCGTCGCCTGGGGCCACGACAACCGCACCTGCGCCCTGCGGGTGGTCGGCCACGGCCGCTCCCTGCGCTTCGAGAACCGGCTGCCCGGCGGCGACGTCAACCCGCACCTCGCGGTGGCGGGACTGGTGGCGGCCGGCCTGTACGGCATCGAGCGGAAACTGGAACTGCCCGAGCCCTGCGCGGGCAACGCCTACGCGGCCGACTACGCGCACGTCCCCTCCACGCTGCGCGAGGCCGCCGACCTGTGGGAGAGCAGCCCGATCGCCCGGGCCGCCTTCGGCGACGAGGTCGTCGCGCACTACCGCAACATGGCGCGCGTCGAACTGGACGCCTTCGACGCCGCGGTCACCGACTGGGAGCTGCGCCGCTCCTTCGAACGCATGTGAGGCCCCCGTTGTCTTCCGGATCTTCCGAGTCACCCGCCCACGCGCTGGACGTACTGAACCCCGCGACGGAGGAGGTCGTCGCCACCGTCCGCGGCACCACGGCCGCCGACGTGGACGCGGCCGTCGCGGCCGCCACGAAGGCGCAGGCCCGCTGGGCGGCGCTCGCGCCGGGCGACCGCGCCCGGCTGCTGCGCCGGTTCGCCGCCGCCGTCGACGAACACCTGGAGGAACTGGCCCGGTTGGAGGTCCGCGAGGCCGGGCACACCCTCGGCAACGCCCGCTGGGAAGCGGGCAACGTGCGCGACCTGCTCGACTACGCGGCCGGCGGAGTGGAGCGGCTGACCGGCCGTCAGATCCCGGTCGCCGGCGGCCTCGACATCACCGTCCTCGAACCCCTCGGTGTGGTCGCGGTGATCGCCCCCTGGAACTTCCCGATGCCGATCGCCGCCTGGGGCACCGCCCCCGCGCTCGCCGCGGGCAACGCCGTCCTCCTCAAGCCCGCCGAGACCACCCCGCTCACCGCGCTGCGCCTGGCCGAACTCGCCCTGGACGCCGGGCTTCCCGCAGGACTGTTCCAGGTCCTGCCCGGCCACGGCCCCGTCACGGGCGCCGCGCTCGTCGACCACCCGGGCGTCGCGAAAATCGTCTTCACCGGGTCGACGGCCGTGGGCAAACAGGTGCTGACCAGGGGCTCCGCCCACCTCAAGCGGGTCACCCTCGAACTCGGCGGCAAGAGCCCCAACATCGTCTTCGCCGACGCCGACCTCGAAGCCGCCGCAGCCGCCGCCCCGATGGCCTTCCTCGACAACTCCGGCCAGGACTGCTGCGCCCGCACCCGCATCCTGGTGCAGCGCCCGGCGTACGACCGCTTCCTCGACCTGCTGGCTCCCGCGATCGAGTCCGTCGTCGTCGGCGACCCGGCCGACGAACGGACGCAGATGGGTCCGCTGATCTCCAAGTCCCAGCTGGAACGCGTGCGTTCGTACGTCGACGCCGACGCCCCCGGCATCCGCGGGAAGGCCCCCGAGGGCCCCGGCTTCTGGTTCCCGCCCACGGTCCTCACCGGCGTCGACCCCCGCGCGCGGGTCGCCGTCGAGGAGGTCTTCGGGCCGGTCGCCGTGGTCCTGCCCTTCGAGGACGAGGCGGAGGCGGTCGCCCTCGCCAACGCCACCGACTACGGCCTCTCCGGCTCCATCTGGACCCGGGACGTCGGCCGCGCCCTGCGCGTCTCCCAGGCCGTCCGGGCCGGCAACCTGTCCGTCAACTCCCACTCCAGCGTCCGCTACTGGACCCCCTTCGGCGGCTACAAGCAGTCCGGCATCGGCCGCGAGCTCGGCCCGGACGCCCTGACCGCCTTCACCGAGACCAAGAACGTCTTCATCAGCACGGAGGGCCCCGCACAGTGACCGCATCGACTGACGACATCATCTGCCGCCGCCTGGTCGGCCGCACCGCCGTCATCACCGGCGCCGGCAGCGGCATCGGCCTCGCCACGGCGCGCCGGCTCGCCTCCGAGGGCGCGCACGTCGTCTGCGGCGACATCGACGAGCGGGCCGGCGAGGCGGCCGCCGAGGAGGCCGGCGGGATCTTCGTGAAGGTCGACGTCACCGACCCCGAGCAGGTCGAGGCGCTGTTCAGGACGGCCTTCGAGACCTACGGCAGCGTCGACATCGCGTTCAACAACGCCGGTATCTCCCCGCCCGACGACGACTCCATCCTGGAGACCGGCCTGGAGGCGTGGAAGCGCGTCCAGGACGTCAACCTCACCTCCGTCTACCTGTGCTGCAAGGCCGCCATCCCCTACATGCGGCGCCAGGGCCGGGGTTCCGTCATCAACACGGCGTCCTTCGTGGCCCGCATGGGCGCCGCCACCTCACAGATCTCGTACACCGCGTCCAAGGGCGGCGTGCTCGCCATGTCCCGGGAACTGGGCGTGCAGTTCGCCCGCGAGGGCATCCGCGTCAACGCCCTCTGCCCGGGGCCCGTCAACACACCGCTGCTGCGGGAGCTGTTCGCCAAGGACCCCGAGCGGGCCGCGCGCCGGCTGGTGCACATCCCGCTCGGCCGGTTCGCCGAGGCCGACGAGATCGCCGCCGCCGTCGCCTTCCTCGCCAGCGACGACTCCTCCTTCGTCAACGCCAGCGACTTCCTGGTGGACGGCGGGATCTCGGGCGCCTACGTCACCCCCCTGTAGCGGGTGGGGGCGCGTGTCCGGCCGCCGCTTCCCGCGGCGGCCGGGCTACAGGAAGGTGTGGCCCTCCCCGCGGTACGTCGGGACGGCCGCCGTCACCGTGTCCCCCTCGATCAGGTGCAGGGTGTCGAACCGCTCGCACAGCTCACCGGCCTTGGCGTGCCGGAACCACACCTTGTCGCCGATCAGCAGGTCGTCGGCGGGGGACCCGAGCAGCGGGGTCTGCACCTCGCCCGCCCCCTCCTGCGGGTCGTAGCGCAGGCCCTCCGGCAGGTACGGCACCGGGAGCCGGTCGGCACCGGCCGCGCCGGAGGCCGGGTAGCCACCCCCGAGGACGGTCACGACCCCGACCCCCGGCCGCCGTACGACGGGCTGCGCGAACAGGGCCGCCGGACGCCCGCTGAACGACGTGTAGTTGTCGAACAGTCGCGGCACGTACAGCCCGGAGCCGGCCGCGATCTCCGTCACCGCGTCCTCCGCGGCGGTGTGCTGCACGCTGCCCGTGCCACCGCCGTTGACGAACTCCAGGTCCGGCACCACGGCCCGGACCGCGCGCACCGTCTCCGCCCGCCGCTCGGCGAGCTCCCGGCGGGCGGCCGACTGCATCAGCCGCACGGCACGCGAGCGCAGCGGCCGCCCGGCGACCGCGTCGCCGACGCCGGCGACGTGCCCCTCGTACCCCATGATCCCGACGACCCTGAAGCCCGGCCGGCGGGCCACCGCCCGCGCCAGGTCCGCCACCTGCGCGGGGGAGTGCAGCGGCGAACGCAGGGCGCCGACCCGCACCCGCCCGCCCAGCAGCTTCAGGGACGTGTCCAACTCCAGGCAGACCCGCACCACTTCGCCGCCGCCCTCACGGGCCGCGTCGATCAGTTCGAGCTGCGCCGGGTCGTCGACCATCACCGTCACGGCGGCGGCCAGCTTGGGATCGGCGGTCAGTTCCGCGAACCCGGCGCGGTCCGCCGTCGGATAGGCCAGCAGCACGTCGTCGAATCCGGAGCGCGCCAGCCACAGCGACTCGGCCAGGGTGAACGACATCACACCCGCGAAGCCCTCCTTCCCGAGGACGCGCTCGAGCAGGGCGCGGCAGCGCAGGGACTTGCTGGCGACACGGATCGGTTTGCCGCCGGCCCGGCGGAGGAGGTCGTCCGCGTTGGCGTCGAAGGCGTCCAGGTCCACGATCGCGAGCGGGGCGTCGAGAGAGGCGGTGGCCCGGTCGTAACGGGCCCGGTCGGCGGCGCGCGCAGTCATGAACGAAGCCTGCCAGACAGGATTACCGCAGGGTAGGGGGACGTTCCGGGCAGAAGCCCCGGCTCCGCGGACTGGTTCCCGTTCCACCGGGAGCAACCCGTAGAGTGACGCGCACGCACGGACGAACGACCCCGGCCACAGGCTCGTGCCGGGATGGCGCTCCGCCCGCGCGGGTATGCGTGTCCGGGACGGCCGAGTCCCCGGGCGACAGGCGAGAACAGCCCGCGTACGAGGAGATGGCCCGGGCCGAGGAAACGGGGGGTGCATGAGCACGGAAGCGCGGCGCGCCTCCCATCCCCCGCGACCGGAACAGCCGCCCGCGGGCGGCGAGAGCCAGGCAGGGGAGACGGACGGCCCGCCCTCCGACCCGGCGGAACGTTCCGGTCGCCCACCGGCGGCCGGCCCGGAGCGTCCCGTCCGGTGGGAGGCCTTCGCGAAACGCGGCACCCCACGCGGCAACGAGGCCACGCCGTCGTCCGGGAGGCCGTCCATGGGCCCCGGCGGGGCACCCAGGCATTCGGCCCCGCGAACGGCGGCGCCGACACCCCGCCCCGCATCGCCGTCGTCCGGGGGGCCGTCCTCGCAGGCGGGGGTGCCGGCCGGAGACTCCGCCGCCCGGTCCGTCTCGTCGCCGGGCAGTACCTCCGCGGAGACGGTGACCGGCGCGACCGTACCGGACGGTTCACGGACGGCTGGTTCCCACGCCGTGCGGGCGCCGGCCCCCGAGGCGTCCCAGGCACTGGGCTCGGGCGGGTCTTGGGCACCGGGCCCGGGCGGCTCCTGGACGTCGGCGCCGGAGCGCGCGCCGGTAACGGGCGGCGGGCGGCAGACGCCGGACCTCGGCGACGGGAACCCGGCCCTTGGCGGGGCGCGGGTATCGGCCTCTGGTGAGGTGCGGGTTCCGGCTCCGGGCGGGGCTCCGGCAACGGCCTCCGGTGGGGCGCGGGTTCCGGCCTCCGGTGGGGTGAGCGCGTCCGTGCCGGCCTCCGGTGGGGTGAGCGCGTCCGTGCCGGACGCTTCGCCCACGTCGGCGCGGGCCTCCGCCGCCGGCGACGGTTCAGTCGGTCCCTCGGCGCCGAGGCGGACCCGTACGGACGGTGAGAGCCGCCCCGTGTCCGGCCCGCCGCCCCACTCGCGGCCGTACTTCCCGGGCCCGAGGACCGCGTCCCCGCAGGACACCGGCCCCTCGTCCCCGCCTCCGCCTCCGGCCTCGGCCCGTTTTCCGGACGCGCCGCCCGCGGCGGGCCGTGCACCGCAGGACGAGAACGCCGCGACACCCCCGCCCGGTGGCGCGCCGCCCCGGCCCGGTCACCGGCCCCCGGGCCGGCCACGCCGAACCGACGTGCGCGCCCAGAATGCGCCGGAGCCGATCTTCCGTCTCCGTCCCGCCCCCGCGAAGCCGGCAGCCGGCTCGGGCGGCGGACCCGCTTCCGAGCCCCCGCACCGCCCCGACCGGCCCGCACCCGCCGAGTCGTACACCGGCCCCGGCTCGCACGGAGTCCCGCCCAGGCCGGCCGCCGCGCCCGGCCCGCCCGCAGCTTCCCCGCCCGCGTCCGGTCCGGCCTCCGGCTCGTCCGCACCGGCTCCCCCCGCGTCCGGTCCGGCCGCGCCTGAATCTTCCGGGCTCGGCTCACCAGGGGTCGGTTCGCCCGGGTTCGGTTCGCCAGGTTCAGGTTCTGCCGACGCCGGTTCCACCGTCGGCCCCCGTCCGTCCGCCGCGCCGGGCGACTCGGCGAGCGGCGCGCATGCGCTGTGGTCTCCGTCGGCGCCAAGTGGGGGCCAGGGGCCAAGTGGTGGCCAGGGTTCGCCTTCGGCCTCCGCCGACTCCGCGAGCGGTGCGCGCGCCCCGTCGGCGCCGAGCGCTCCTCCTACGCCGTGGAGCCCGCTCTCGCCGACGCGTGTTCCGGGTCAGTCCTCGGCGCCCGTCGACTTCGTGAGTGGTCAGGGCGCGTCTCCGGCGCCTGGCGGTGATTCGGCGAGTGCTCCTCATGCGCCGTGGAGCCCGCTCTCGCCGACGCGTGTTCCGGGTCAGTCCTCGGCGCCCGCCGACTTCGTGACTGGTCAGGGCGCGTCTCCGGCGCCTGGCGGTGATTCGGCGAGTGCTCCCCACACGCCGTGGAGCCCGCTCTCGCCGTCGGCCGCCCCCGGCGCGCCCACGGCGCCCTCCGGGACCGGGAGCCGTCCGGGTGCGTCCCCGGCGGCCGGGGACCCGGCGGGCCGCGCGCACGCGCCGTGGAGCCCGCTCGCGCGGGCCGGCGCGCCCCACCCGCCTTCGGCGTCCGCCGGCTCCGCGAGCGGGTTGCGCGTGCCCTCCGCTCCCGCTCACGCGCCGGGCGGCCCGTCCGTACCGTCGGCTCCCTCCCGTACGCCGAGCCGCCCGCCCGTGTCCCCGGCGCCCGCCCACGCGCCGGGCAGTCCGTCCGTCTCCCCGGCTCCGGCCGCCCCCACCACGGGCAGCCCGCCCGTCCCCCCGGCTCCCGCGCACGCGCCGGGCCGTACACCCGTCCCGCCGGCCTCCGTGAACGGCTCGCGGACCGCCTCGCCGTCCGTCGCCCCCTCCCGTGGGCCGGCCGGTGCGGGCGCTTCCGGGGTGTCTCCGGATCCGGCGCTGTCCTGGAGTGCCGCGCCGGCCCCGGGCGAGGGGCTCGGCGCGGGGCGGCCCGTCGTCTCGTTCGGGGAGCCCGAGGGGTACGACGAGCGGGTGCGGCCCCGCCCGTTCGGTGTCCGCTTCCGCCCTCGCCTCGCCGTCGTCGGCGCCTGTCTCGTCCTCGGCGTGGGCCTCATCGGCGGTGCCGTGGCCGGGAGTTGGCTCTCCGCGGAGCCGGCGGACAGCGCGACGCGCAGCTCGTTCGCCACGGCCGGAAACCTGTGGCACAGCGTCCCGGTGGACCAGTTGTTCCCGCCCACCGTGGACGGACAGGGCGCCGGCCCCGGTGGCGCCGACCGGACCTGGACGCGGATCGCCGTCGCCCCGGACAGCGGCTGCCGCGACGCCTTCGACCCGCTGTTGCGCAAGGTGCTCGCCCCGCTCGGCTGCCGGCGGCTCCTGCGCGCCACCTACGCGGACGCCACCGGCAGCTACGTCACCACCGTCGGCCTGCTGTTCACCAACGGCGACGCCACCGCGATGGGGGCCCTGGCCACCCGTTTCCAGAACGAGGGCCTGCGCCGCCGGACCGACCTCATGCCGCGCCCGTACGCCGCCAAGGACACCGTCGCCGCGCACTTCGGTACGCGGCAGCGTGCCGCCTGGACCGTCTCCGTCCTCACCGACGCCCCCGTCGTCGCCTACGCCGTCTCCGGCTGGGCCGACGGCCGTACCGTCGACAAGCCGCAGCCCGCCCAGGACGCCACGGCCTCCGGCGCCACCACCGCCCCCGCCCAGGCCGGCCTCGGCAACGAGGCGCAGGGCCTCGCCGACCGGGTGGAACGCGCCCTGCGCAAAACCGTCAGCTCGCCCACGGAGCAGCCCTCATGAGCCTCACGACCCGCAGGGCCGGCTTCCTGAGCGCCCTCCTCGCGGCCACCGTCGCGCTCGTCCCGCCCACGGTCGCGCACGCCGACGGCATCCGCGCCCAGCAGTGGGCCCTCGACGCGATGCACACCCAGGAGGTGTGGCGGACCACCAAGGGCCGGGGTGTCACCGTGGCGGTCCTGGACACCGGCGTCGAGGACGACCACCCGGACCTGGCCGGCAACGTCCTCACCGGCAAGGACATGATCGGCTTCGGTGCCGTCCGGGGTGAGCGCGCCTGGGCCCGGCACGGCACCGCGATGGCCGGCATCATCGCGGGCCACGGACACGGGTCCGGCGACGGGGACGGCGTCATGGGCATCGCCCCGGAGGCGAAGATCCTGCCGGTCCGGGTGATCCTGGAGGACGGCGACTCCGCCCGCGGCAGGGCCCGCAGCACCCGCAGCAACGCCCTCGCCGACGGCATCCGTTGGGCCGCCGACCACGGCGCCGACGTCATCAACCTGTCCCTCGGCGACGACTCGGCCTCCGCCCACCCCGAGCCCTCGGAGGACGAGGCCGTCCAGTACGCCCTGAAGAAGGGCGCCGTCGTCGTCGCCTCGGCGGGCAACGGCGGCGAGAAGGGCGACCACATCTCCTACCCGGCCGCCTATCCGGGCGTGATCGCCGCGACCGCCGTCGACCGCTACGGAACCCGCGCCTCCTTCTCCACCCGCCGCTGGTACGCCACGGTCAGCGCGCCCGGCGTCGGCGTCGTCATCGCCGACCCCGACCACAGGTACTACGAGGGCTGGGGCACCAGCGCGGCCTCCGCCTTCGTGTCCGGCGCGGTCGCCCTCATCCGGGCCGCGCACCCCGGGCTGACCCCCGCGCAGATCAAGAAGCTCCTGGAGGACACGGCCCGGGACGCCCCCGCCGGTGGCCGCGACGACTCCCGCGGGTTCGGGTTCGTGGACCCGGCGGCCGCCCTCACGGCGGCGGGCCGCCTCGACCCGGAGGGGCTGCGGGCGGCGGCGTACGGCGAGAAGTACTTCGGTTCGGGCCCCGACGCGGCCCCCTCGGACGACGACACCGCGACCTGGGCGGCCCCCCTCGCAGGCGGCGCCGGCGGTCTCCTCCTGGTCGCGGCGATCGTCCTGTGGCGCGGCCGCCGCACCCCCGGCACGACGACCGCACACGACGACGACTTCTGACCGTCCGGCGACCCGCTCGCCCCGGCCGGAGCGAGCGGTAGCGGCCCCGGTCAGCCGGCGGCAGTCGAGGCGGAGGCGGAAACGGACGCGGCGGCAGACGTGTCGGGCGTTGTCGTGTCCCCCAGCGCCGACACCGCCGCCCTCGCCGCCGCCTCGATCAGCGAAATGCCCTTCGCCTTCGTCGTGTTGCCGGCCGACAGGGTGGCCACCAGGTAGGTGTGGCCCCCCGCCGTGACCCGGCCGATGCTGTTGATGTCCCACAGCCCCGTCGCGGTGCGTGCCAGCCAGCCGTTCTTCAGGGCCCACGCGGAGCCGGTGGCCGCCGCCGAGACACCCCAGTGCTGGTCGGCGGCGATCTGCCCCATCAGTGTGCGCAGATACGTCCGCGAGGCCGCGCCCAGTTCCGAGTCGTCGCCGAACACCTGCTGGAGCAGGGTGAGTTGGTCGGCCGCCGTGGTCTGGGTGAGGCCCCACAGCATGTCGTCGCCGCCCTCGGTGTCCGTGAGCCCGAAGCGCTTGTTCGCGGCGGCGAGACCGTCCGCCTTCCCGATGACCTGCCACAGGGCCGACGCGGAGGCGTTGTCACTGTTCTCGATCATCGCGGTCGCGTACGCCTTCTCGCTCGCCGTCAGACGCCGGTCCGCGTCCTGTGCCTGGAGCAGCAGGGTCGCGAGGATGTCGACCTTGACGATGCTGGCCGTGTCGAAGGCGCCGTCCCCGTAGGAGGCGCTCTCGCCGGAGGAGAGGTCCATGACGGCGACCGACACCTTCGCGCTGCCCGTGCCGCTCAGCCCCGCCATGGCGTCGGCGAGCAACGCGTCCCGGTCCACCGTCGGCTCCGTCACCGGTTCCACGGATGCCTCCCCTCGCGCCGCGGCCGAGGCGGAGGCCGAGGGCGCCGGCGACGACGATACGGCGCCCGTCCCGGTGCGCGCCTGCGCCTTCACGTACACGGTCCCGCCGGCCGTGGCGCCGACGACGGCGACGGTGGCCAGGGCGGTGGACAGCAGGGCGCGGCGGCGGGAGGCACGGCCACGGCGGCCACGGCGGACTCTGGAGGACTCCATTCCGTGATGCTCGGGGCGGTGACTGTGCGGGTCGTTGGACGGACGTTAAAGGTGTGTCAGGGAAGTCTGAGAAACCCGTGAAAGTGGTGACGGGCGGGTTTCCGGGGCCGCACAGGCGCGGCGGCATCCCCCCTATAGGGTCGGTGACCGTGGCGAACAAGAACATTCCCGACCCCGGCTTCTCCGACGACGACGGCTCCGCCGACCCCGGGCTGAGCGCGGCGCTCGCCGCCTGGGCCGAGGACCGCACCGCCGAGGGCCCGGTGCTGGAGGCCCTCAGGGGTGCCCGGCTGCTCGTGCCGGTCGTGGCCGTGCTCGGGGAGGTCGAGGAGGACGCGAACGGGCTGCGCCGCGAGAAGAGCAGCGACATGGCCGTGCCGACGCTGAAGGCCGGCGGCCGCACCGCGCTGCCCGCCTTCACGTCCACCGACTCGCTGGCCCGCTGGGACCCGCAGGCCCGCCCCGTCGCCGTACCGCTGCACCAGGCGTTGCAGGCCGCGGCGCACGAGAAGGCGGACACCGTCGTACTCGACCTCGCCGGGCCGGTGCCCTACGAACTGACCGGTCCCGCCCTGCTGGCCCTCGCGGAGGGACGCGCGACGACGGATCCGCTCGCCGACCCGGCCGTGCGCGACGCGGTCCGTGCCGCGGTGGCCGCCGAACCCGCGGTGCTGCGCGCCCACCTCGGCCCCGGGCAGGCCGACGGCACCGTCGCCCTCGTGCTCGACCCCGCGGCGTCCCCGGCGGCGGCCGCCCGCGCCGTGGCCGGACGGCTGGCCGCGGACGACGCACTGCGGGCCCGCCTGGTGCGCGGCCTCGACCTGGCGCTTCTGCCGGCCGGGACGACGCCGCCGGGCGAGCCCCTGTACGTACGCGGATGATCCCGCCGGGTTCCCGGCGGGCCCGCGGCTAGCCGTAGATCGGTCCCGTGTACTTCTCGCCCGGTCCCTGGCCCGGCTCGTCCCGGACCAGGGACGCCTCGCGGAAGGCGAGTTGCAGCGACTTGAGGCCGTCGCGCAGTGGGGACGCGTGGAAGGAGCTGATCTCGGTGGCGCTCGCGTCCAGCAGACCGGCGAGGGCGTGCACCAGCTTGCGGGCCTCGTCCAGGTCCTTGTACTTGTCGCCCTCCTCGGTCAGGCCGAGCTTCACGGCGGCGGCGCTCATCAGGTTGACGGCGACCGTCACGATCACCTCGACGGCGGGGACCTCGGCGATGTCACGGGTCATGTCGTCGAAGTCGGGCGACTCGGGGGTGCCTGAGGGGGAGGTGTCACTCATGCGGGACACGATAGGGCCCGGAGCGTGTCCCCTTGACAGCAGGAGGCGGGAGACGCCGGATTAGCGCACGCGCCGGTGAACTGCTAACCTTGTGTAACGACCGGCCGGACGTCTGAGACGCATGTCGAAGTGCCCGGCCCACAAGTGGAGGCTCCAGTCTCCCACCTGACCGTCCTCCGGGGCGGCGGGTCACCCGGTCAGGCGGCCCCCATCGTTCCGTACGGACGATGGAGTCGCCCGAATGTGCGCCCCGCGGTCACCGCGGCGGTGCTCCGGTAGTGTTTTGGAGCCCCGCCTGTGACCGGTCGGGGCATTTTTTGTGCTTCGGTGCGGTTAGGTCTACGTCACCCAGACATACGCGGCTGTCCGCCAGATCGCCGTGTGGTGCTATCCGAGGAGGATCCATCAGCGCCGAGCCCCGTATCAACGACCGGATTCGCGTTCCCGAGGTGCGACTTGTCGGTCCCAGTGGCGAGCAGGTGGGCATTGTCCCGCTCGCGAAGGCCCTGGAGCTTGCGCAGGAGTACGACCTCGACCTGGTCGAGGTAGCGGCGACCGCCCGTCCGCCCGTGTGCAAGCTCATGGACTACGGGAAGTTCAAGTACGAATCGGCCATGAAGGCCCGTGAGGCGCGCAAGAACCAGGCGCACACGGTCATCAAGGAGATGAAACTCCGGCCGAAGATCGACCCGCACGACTATGACACCAAGAAGGGTCACGTCGTCCGGTTCCTCAAGCAGGGCGACAAGGTCAAGATCACGATCATGTTCCGTGGTCGCGAGCAGTCCCGGCCCGAGCTGGGTTACCGACTGCTGCAGCGTCTCGCGGAGGACGTCCAGGACCTCGGGTTCATCGAGTCGAACCCGAAGCAGGACGGCCGAAACATGATCATGGTTCTCGGTCCGCACAAGAAGAAGACCGAGGCCATGGCCGAGGCCCGGCAGGCGCAGGAGGCCCGCAAGGCCGACGCGAAGGCCAACCCCGGCCGCTCGCAGAACGTCGCGGAGACCGAGGGCGGCGAGGACGCCGAGATCGAGGCGCACGAGCTGGACACAGTGGACGCCGAGGCCCCGGCCGAGGCTTCCGCCGAAGCCTGACCCCTCGGGCGAACGCCCCGGAGACCCGGGACGCCAGTCCGGGGAATCCACCCGATAAAAGAGCGACGCTCCGCCGTGCCCGGTTTCACGACCGGGCACCGGAGCGCCACCGACGAGGAGATAACGGCGCTATGCCGAAGAACAAGTCGCACAGCGGTGCCAGCAAGCGCTTCAAGATCACCGGCTCCGGCAAGGTGCTCCGTGAGCGCGCCGGCAAGCGCCACCTGCTCGAGCACAAGTCGTCCCGCGTGACGCGTCGCCTCACCGGCAACGCCGAGATGGCCCCGGGCGACGCCAAGAAGATCAAGAAGCTTCTCGGCAAGTGACTCGGCGGCGCGTGAGCGCCGTACGCAGTCAGGACCGGGACCCAATCGTTTCCGGGCCGCGTGATGACGACCGCGGCCCCGCTACAAGGAGTTAAAAAGTGGCACGCGTCAAGCGGGCAGTCAACGCCCACAAGAAGCGCCGGGCGATCCTCGAGGCGGCCTCCGGCTACCGCGGTCAGCGTTCGCGCCTGTACCGCAAGGCCAAGGAGCAGGTCACCCACTCGCTGGTCTACAACTACAACGACCGCAAGAAGCGCAAGGGTGACTTCCGCCGGCTGTGGATCCAGCGCATCAACGCCGCTGCCCGCGCCAACGGCATCACCTACAACCGCTTCATCCAGGGTCTGAACGCGGCGAACATCGAGGTCGACCGCAAGATCCTCGCCGAGCTGGCCGTCAACGACGCCACCGCGTTCGCCGCGCTGGTCGAGGTCGCCCAGAAGGCGCTGCCGGCCGACGTGAACGCGCCCAAGGCTGCGTGACCGCGCGTCGGCCCGCGGCCGGCGTGACCTGACGGACCCGTGGGCCGGTGGCCCGCGGGTCCGTGGTGTTCCGGCCGGTCCCGGCGCCTCCCCACCGTCACGAGGGTGTGCGGGAGGAGCCGTACCGCCGTCGTGATCGATCGCCGTAGCGGCGGAAAGTGGTCTTCCGAAGGTGAACAGCATGCCCCCCGCCACCCCCGAGCTGATCTCTCCCCGCTCCGCCCGGGTGTCCGCCGCGCGGCGGCTCGCGAAGCGCAACTTCCGGGGCAAGGACCGGCTGTTCCTCGCGGAGGGCCCGCAGGCCGTGCGGGAGGCGGCCCGGCACCGCGGCGGTGAGGGCGGCACCCTCACCGAACTCTTCGCGACCGTCGAGGCCGCCGAGCGGTACGCGGACATCGTGGGCGAGGCCCGCACCGCCGGTGCCCGCGTGCACCTCGCCGCCGAGCAGGTGATCGAGGACATCTCGACGACCGTGACCCCGCAGGGACTCGTCGGGATCTGCCGGTTCGTCGACACCCCCTTCGAGGCGATCCTCGCGGCCCGGCCCCGCCTCGTCGCCGTCCTCGCGCACGTCCGGGACCCCGGGAACGCCGGCACCGTGCTGCGCTGCGCCGACGCCGCCGGCGCCGAGGCCGTCGTACTGACCGACGCCTCGGTCGACCTGTACAACCCCAAGGCCGTCCGCGCCTCCGTCGGCTCCCTGTTCCACCTCCCGGTCGCCGTCGGTGTGCCCGTGGAGCGTGCCGTGGCCGGGCTGAAGGAGACGGGGGTGCGCGTCCTCGCCGCCGACGGCGGGGGCCTCGACGACCTCGACGACGAACTCGACCGGGGCACCATGGGCGGCCCGACCGCCTGGGTGTTCGGGAACGAGGCGTGGGGGCTCCCGGAGGAGACCCGCGCGCTCGCGGACGCCGTCGTGCGCGTCCCGATCCACGGACGGGCCGAGAGTCTGAACCTCGCCACCGCCGCCGCCGTATGTCTGTATGCGTCAGCCCGTGCACAGCGCGCCTCCGGAGGGTGCCGCTCCGTCACCGAGAGCTAGTAGGGTGACCAGCTCGGGGGCCCTGCGCCGTCTGAGAGGTGGGGTACGGGGATGAGTGTCGGCACGAGCAGCGCACCGGGAGAGAAAGACGTGCGGGGCCCGGACCGGCGCCGGCCCGACGAGCCCGGCGGCCCCGGCATCGACCCCGACGACCTGCCCGACGGACTCGTGATCGCCGACGCGGACGGCCGGGTCGTCACCTTCAACGCCGCCGCCGAGCGCATCACCGCCGTCCCCGCGGCCGCCGCCCTCGGCCAGTCGCTGGAGAAGGCCCTGCCGCTGGAGGACCTGGAAGGGCGTCGCTGGTGGCAGCTGACCGACCCCTACGGCGGGCTCGCCATCCGCTCCCGCCAGCCCGAGCGCAATCTGCTGCTGCCCGGCGGACACGAGGTCCTGGTGTCGGCCCGCTACGTACGGCAGGCGCCCACCGGTCGCGTGAGCCGCGTCGTCGTCTCGCTGCGGGACACCGAGGCCCGCCGCCGTACCGAGCGGTCCCACGCCGAGCTGATCGCCACCGTCGCCCACGAGCTGCGCTCCCCGCTCACCTCGGTCAAGGGCTTCACGGCCACCCTGCTCGCCAAGTGGGAACGCTTCACCGACGACCAGAAGCGGCTCATGCTGGAGACCGTCGACGCCGACGCCGACCGCGTCACCCGCCTCATCGCCGAGCTCCTCGACATCTCACGGATCGACTCAGGACGCCTTGAACTGCGCCGGCAGCCCGTCGACATCGGGGCGGCCGTGGGCCGGCACATCCAGGCGTACGTCGCCGCCGGCCTGGCCGCCGACCGGTTCCTGCTGCGCGTCGAACAACCGCTGCCCGCCCTGTGGGCCGACCCCGACAAGGTCGACCAGGTGCTCAGCAACCTGCTGGAAAACGCGGTGCGCCACGGCGAGGGAACCGTCACCATCGACATCACGCCCTCGGCGTCCCCGCGCGAAGGCGAGGACGGCGGGGCCGGTGAGAACACCGCCACGTCGGTCACGGTGAGCGACGAGGGGCCCGGCATCCCGGAGGAGTCCATGAACCGCGTCTTCACCCGCTTCTGGCGGGGCAGCAAGCGCGGCGGCACCGGCCTCGGGCTGTACATCGTCAAAGGCATCGTCGAGGCCCACGGCGGCACCATCACGGTCGGCCGCGCCCCCGTCGGCGGTGCGGAGTTCCGATTTACGCTGCCCGTGAGCACTCCGGCCTATCTGGTCTGAGCGGCCCGCGGGCGCATTCGCCCACCCCCACCCCGTTAGACTCGGCCTTTGGCACTTTGCGTCCCGCGGACGAAGACGAACCGTCCGCGTACCGGTCACGACGAGTCGGTGACGGGGACCTCCAGCCAGCCAACCGGAAGCACGGGAAGAGATGTCGGCACCGAACAAGTCGTACGACCCAGTCGAGGTCGAGGCGTTGAAACCGGAAGAGATCGAGCGCCTGCGGGACGAGGCGCTCGCCGCCTTCGCCGCCGCGGACTCCCTCGGCGCGCTCCAGGAGGCGAAGGTCGCCCACACCGGCGGCACCTCCCCGCTGGCCCTCGCCAACCGCGAGATCGGCGCGCTGCCCCCGCAGGCCAAGGCGGCCGCCGGCAAGCTCGTCGGCCAGGCCCGCGGCGCGGTCAGCAAGGCCCTCGCCGGCCGGCAGTCGGAACTGGAGGCCGAGCGGGACGCACGCGTACTGGTCGAGGAGGCGGTGGACGTCACGCTGCCCCACGACCGCGTGCCGGCCGGCGCCCGCCACCCGCTGACCACGCTCTCGGAGCGCATCGAGGACGTCTTCGTGGCCATGGGCTACGAGGTCGCCGAGGGTCCGCAGGTCGAGGCCGAGTGGTTCAACTTCGACGCGCTCAACATCGGCCCGGACCACCCGGCCCGCGGTGAGCAGGACACGTTCTTCGTGGCCGGCCCGGAGGGCGGCACCGAGTCCGGTGTCGTGCTGCGCACCCACACCTCGCCGGTGCAGATCCGTTCGCTGCTGGGACGCGAGCTGCCGGTCTACGTGATCTGCCCCGGCCGCGTCTACCGCACCGACGAACTGGACGCGACCCACACCCCCGTCTTCCACCAGGTGGAACTGCTCGCCGTGGACGAGGGCCTGACCATGGCCGACCTCAAGGGCACCCTGGACCACATGGTGCAGTCGCTGTTCGGCGAGGGCATGAAGACCCGGCTGCGGCCCAACTTCTTCCCCTTCACCGAGCCGTCCGCCGAGATGGACATGGTGTGCTACGTCTGCCGCGGCGAGTCCGTCGGCAACCCCGACCGGCCCTGCCGCACCTGCTCCAGCGAGGGCTGGATCGAGCTCGGTGGCTGCGGCATGGTCAACCCCAAGGTGCTGACCGCCTGCGGTGTGGACCCGGAGAGGTACAGCGGCTTCGCCTTCGGGTTCGGGATCGAGCGGATCGCGATGTTCCGCCACAACGTCGAAGACATGCGAGACATGGTCGAGGGTGACGTCCGGTTCACCCGGCCGTTCGGGATGGAGATCTGATGCGGGTCCCGCTTTCCTGGCTGCGGGAGTACGTCGACCTGCCGGCCACCGAGACCGGCCGCGACGTGCAGGCCAAGCTGGTGTCGACCGGCCTCGAGGTCGAGACCGTCGAGCAGCTCGGCGCCGACCTGAAGGGCCCCCTCGTCGTGGGCCAGGTGCGCTCCATCGAGGAGCTGGAGGGCTTCAAGAAGCCGATCCGCTTCTGCACGGTGGACGTCGGCACCGCCAACGGGACGGGCGAGCCGCAGGAGATCGTCTGTGGCGCCCGCAACTTCGCCGTCGGCGACAAGGTCGTCGTGGTCCTCCCGGGCGCCGTGCTGCCCGGCGGTTTCGCGATCGCCGCGCGCAAGACGTACGGCAGGACCTCGCACGGCATGATCTGCTCCGGCGACGAGCTGGGCATGGGCGACGACGGCAGCCACGGCATCATCGTGCTGCCCCCGGAGACCGAGGTCGGCAAGGACGCCGTCGAGCTCCTCGAACTCGTCGACGAGGTCCTGGACATCGCCGTCACCGCCAACCGCGGCGACTGCCTGTCGATCCGCGGTGTCGCCCGTGAGACCGCCATCGCCTACGGCCTGCCGCTGCGCGACCCGGCACTGATCGACGTCCCCGCCCCGAACGCCTTCGGCTACCCGGTGGCCGTCGCCGACCCGTTCGGCTGCGACCGCTTCACCGCCCGCACCGTCACCGGCCTGAGCCCCGAGGCGCGCTCCCCGATCTGGCTCCAGCGCCGGCTGCAGAAGGTCGGCATGCGCCCGATCTCGCTCGCCGTCGACGTCACCAACTACGTGATGATGGAACTCGGCCAGCCCCTGCACGCCTACGACCGCACCCTGGTCCAGGGCACCATCGGCGTGCGCCGGGCCGAGGAGGGCGAGAAGATCGTCACCCTCGACGGTGTCACCCGCACGCTGGCCGCCGAGGACCTCGTGATCACCGACGAGCGCGGCCCCATCGGCCTCGCCGGGGTGATGGGCGGCGCCAACACGGAGATCGCCGACCACGCCGACAGCGAGAACGTCACGACCGACGTGGTGATCGAGGCCGCGCACTTCGACGCCACCTCCATCGCGCGCACGGCCCGCCGACACAAGCTGTCCTCGGAGGCGTCCCGCCGTTTCGAGCGGGGTGTCGACCCGCAGGCCGCGGCCGCCGCCGCCCAGCGCACGGTCGACCTGCTGGTGCTGCTCGCGGGAGCCACCGCCGAGGCCGGAGTCACCGAGGTCATCGCCCCGTCCGCGCCGCACACCATCGCCATGCCCGCCGATCACCCCGACCGGGTCGCGGGCGTCGAGTACGGCCGGGAGACCGTCGTACGCCGCCTCCAGGAGGTCGGCTGCGACGTGTACGGGCAGGACGAACTGATCGTCACCACCCCGTCCTGGCGGCCCGACCTGGGTGTGCCGAACGACCTGGCCGAAGAGGTCATCCGCCTGGAGGGCTACGAGAACCTGCCCTCCACGCTGCCCAAGCCGCCCTCGGGCCGTGGCCTCACCCACCGCCAGCGGCTGCACCGCAGGGTGGGCCGCGTCCTCGCCGGGTCCGGGTACGTCGAGGCGCCCACCTACCCGTTCGTCGGCGAGCAGGTCTTCGACCAGCTGGGCCTGGCCGCCGACGACCCGGCCCGCCGCGCGGTCCGGCTCGTCAACCCGCTCAGCGACGAGGAACCGCTGCTGCGCACCTCGCTGCTGCCGGGTCTGCTCGGTGCGCTGCGGCGCAACGACGGCCGCGGCAGCCACGACCTCGCCCTGTTCGAGACCGGCCTGGTCTTCCTGCCGGGCGCGGAGCAGCACGTCGCCGGTGTCCTGCCGGTGGACCGGCGTCCGACGGACGAGCAGCTCGCCGAACTCGACGCGGCGCTGCCCGACCAGCCCCGGCACGTCGCCGCGGTGGGGGGGGGGGGGGGGGGGGAGGGGGGGGGGGGGGGGGGGGGGGGGGGGGGAGGGGGAGGGGATCGGCGTGGAGGTGGCGAGCCCCGGCGAGCTGGACATCGCGCGA
>NZ_JBWKDW010000008.1:195871-257050 GCF_056435735.1 Streptomyces sp. NPDC043878 | reverse complement strand
TTATACCTCATCCCCCCCCTCCCCCCCCCCCCCCCCCCCCCCCACCCCCCCCCCCCCCCCCCCCCCCCCCCTCTCCCCCCCCCCCCCCCCCCCCCCCCCCCCCAGGCCGGCTGGTGGGGCGCGGGGCGTCCGGCCGACTGGGCCGACGCCGTCGAGGCCGCGCGTGCCGTGGCCCGGGAGGCGGGCGCCGAACTCGTCGTGCGCGGCGGCCGGTACGGGCCCTGGCACCCGGGCCGGTGCGCCGAACTCGTGGTCACGGTCGACGGCGCCGAGCAGGTCGTCGGTCACGCGGGTGAGTTGCACCCGCGCGTGGTCAAGGCCCTGAGCCTGCCCGCGCGCACCGTCGCGATGGAGCTCGACCTGGACGCACTGGAGCGGGCCGGCGACACCACCGTGCGGGCGCCGGGCATCTCCACGTTCCCCGTGGCCACGCAGGACGTCGCGCTGGTCGTCGACAAGGCGGTCCCGCACGCCGGCGTCGAGGCCGCGCTGCGCGAGGGCGCGGGTGAACTCCTCGAAGCGATCCGGTTGTTCGACGTGTACGAGAACGAGGAGCAGCTCGGCGAGGGCAAGAAGTCGCTCGCGTACGCGCTGCGCTTCCGAGCGGGTGACCGGACGCTGACCGTCGACGAGGCGTCGGCGGCGCGGGACGCGGCGGTGGCCCTGGCGGGTGAGCGTACGGGGGCCGTACTGCGCGGCTGAGGGGCGGGGGCCGCACCCCTGACACCCCTGTCCGGTCACTCACTCGTTCGTGTGAGATCTCCAGGTGGCCGGGCCCCTGTGGGGCATCGCCCGACAGAATCGGACCGGCCTTTCGGGGTCGGTCCGATTGCGTTCGGAGGGCCTGGATGGGGGCCATCGGCATGATCCTTGACAGAGCTGGAGTTCCCGGGGCGGGGCGGCCCCCGGCGGGCCGGCGCCGGCCCGCCCGCCGTCGACTGCTCGCACTCGGGCTCCCCGGGGCCTGGGGCGCCGCCGCGATCACGTACGAGCTGAGCTGTCCGCTCGCCCAGCAGCACGGCCTCGGCGCGCGGGCCGTCCCCAGCGCCCTCTTCTTCGCCGTCGGCACCGGGTTGATCCCGCACGTCCGGCGCGCGGTGCTGCGCGAGCTGGTCGTTTCTTCCCCCTGCCGGGGGTGCTGGCCGGGACGGTCCGCCGACACCCCCCGGCGCTCCCGCACGCGGTGCCCGGCTCCGTTTTCACGGCCCTCCGGCACCACACGCGGGGCGCCCCCTGCGACGACATCGCGCTGCCGGCGCTGAGGAAAGACCGCTCGCGCCGCCCGGCCTCAGGATCTTCCCGGAGCCACGCGGCCGGCACGCACGCGCGGCCGGCACCGCACCTCTGGGGGATGTCCGGCCATGAACGAGCACCACTGGGGGATGTCAGGCCATGAACGACCGGGCACGCCCCGAGAGTCGGCCGGCGGCGACCGTCCGCCCTGCCGCGGAGTGTCGGGCAGGCAGCCGGGCGGACGGTGCGGAATCGGGCCGCCGCACTGTAAGAGGGGGAGCCGGCGGCCCGGCCGGCCTCTTGCGAGGCATCACAGTCAACCGTCGCACGACTCTCCGCGACAGCGCGCACACGGTGCGGATTCGAGCACTCCGTTCACACCCCGTGCGAAGGCGGACCCACTAATCTGTCGGCCACAGAGCCACCGGGGGGCACCCATGCAGCCCAATACTCTGCTCGACGCGATCCTGGACGAGGCCGGAGTCTCGCACGCGGGACTGGCGGCGCACGTGAACCAGGCGGGCCGGGCGCGCGGCCTCGCACTGAGATACGAACACACCGCCGTGGCGCGGTGGTTGAAGGGGCAGCGGCCGCGCGGTCAGGTGCCCGACCTCATCTGCGAGGTGCTGGCCGTACGGCTGCGGCGGCCCGTCACCCTCGACGACATCGGTCTCGGTGTGCCCGGGGTGCCGTCCGCCCCGCACGGCACCACGCTGTCCGGGTTCGTGGAGCGCGCCACCGCCCTGTGGCGCTCCGACGAACAGCAGCGCCCGCACGTCCTCGGGGCGCCCGCCGTCACCGGCACGCCCGCCGTGATGCCCGTGTGGGAGTGGGAGAACCCGCCGGAGGACGTGGACGTCTCCCGGGGCGGCCGGCACCGGGTCACCTCCGCCGACATAGACATGCTGCGCTCGGCCCGCGCGCACTACGAGCAGATGTACCGCAAGGCCGGCGGCGTGGCGACCCGCTCCCGCATCGTCGGCTTCCTCAACGCCGAGGCGGCCCCGCTGCTGCGCGGCAGCTACCCCGACGCCACCGGACGTCAACTCCACCGCGCCACCGGCGGTCTGGTGGCCATCGCCGGCATCTGCGCCTACGACTCCGACGCCCACGGGCTCGCCCAGCGCTACTTCCACCAGGCCCTGCGGCTCGCCAAGGCCAGCGGGGACCGGGGCCTCGGCGCCTATGTGATAGCGCTCCTGGTGAACCAGTCGCTGTTCATGCGGGAGTACCGGCAGGCGGTCGCCTTCGCGGAGGCCGCGCTGCGTGCCGCCGGCCGGCACATCACCCCGGCGCTGGCCTCCGACCTGTACGCGATGCAGGCGAAGGCGTACGCGCACCTGGGTGACGGCACGAGCGCGCTGTCCTGCATCCGGCGGGCCGAGCAGACCGCCGAACGCATCCGGCGCGGTCACGAACCCGACGAGACCGGCTATGTCCAGCCGGGACTGGTCAACGTGCAGGTGGCGGAGGCGTTGCTGAGCCTCGGCGAGCTGGCGGCGGCGGCGCGGCACGCGGCGGCCGCGGTGGACACCCCGGCGCACGACCGGGGCCGGGTGCACCGGCTGGCGATGCTCAGCACGATCGAACTGCGTCAGGGCAACGCCGACAAGGCGGTGGCCACCGCGGTGCAGATGGCCGAGCAGGCCCGGGGCATGGAGTCGCAGCGGCTGCGCGACCGGCTCCGCGCGGTACGCGAACACCTGGTGCGCAGCGGCTGCGCAGGGACGTCCGAGGCCGCCGAACTGATCGACGGGGCGCTGCGCGTACCGCTGTGACAGGCGCGCGGCACCCGCGGGGATCGCGCCGAGGGCACCGTCCGTGCTGCCGGCCGACCTCTGTGCGCCTGCTGTGTCGCCGCTCCTGCTGCGATATTGCCACTTACTCAGCGGAAGGTGGCAGAACCGTGCAGTGGACGAAGCAGAACGAACAAACTGTGTATGGAAACCGCTGGTTCAGCGTCAACCTGGCGGATGTCGAGCTGCCCGACGGCCGACATCTCGACCACTTCCTGATACGGATGCGGCCCGTCGCGGTGGCCACGGTGGTGAACGAGGCCAACGAGGTCCTGCTCCTGTGGCGCCACCGCTTCATCACCGACAGCTGGGGGTGGGAACTCGCGGCGGGCGTGGTCGAGGACGGCGAGGACATCGTCCGCGCGGCGGCCAGGGAGCTGGAGGAGGAGACCGGTTGGCGGCCGGGACCCCTGCACCACCTGCTGAGCGTCGAGCCTTCCAACGGGCTCACCGACGCCCGCCACCACGTCTACTGGTCCGACGAGGGCGAGTACACCGGACACCCCGTGGACGACTTCGAGTCGGACCGCCGGGAATGGGTCCCCCTCAAGCTCGTCCCCGACATGGTCGCGCGCGGTGAGGTCCCGGCCGCCGGCATGGCGGCGGCGCTCCTGCTCCTGCATCACCTCCGCCTCGGCCAGGACGCCCGGCCCTGATTCCCCCACGGCGCCCTGGCCCCGGCGGACCACCGGGGCCTCAGTGCCCCAGCGCCTGCCAGATCGTCACCACGAGCGCGCCCACGGCGGTGATCGCGGCGACCGCGGGGAGCGGCCAGCGGGCGTGCTCCAGCACGACGACCCGTGCGCTCAGGTCGTCGAGGTCCTTGTCCGTCTGCTCGGTGCGATGGCTGAGCAGCGCCAGCCCTCCCTCGACGCGGGTGTACGCCACATCGAGACGGCGACGTAACTCTGCGAGTTCTCCTTGGACCACGGGATGCTCCGGGTCGGCGGTCACGGGTCCGCTCCTTTCCGTAGTCGTCCACATCCCTTGCATGTGCATGAAGAGTGAACTCCCCTGGTGGGCGCGCGGGGAGAGTGTGCGAGCGGCATATGCGGGCCCGCAGCGCACACGGTGTGTGAATGCCGCGGGGCCGGCACGCCGAGGAGTGCCGGGCCCGCGCCACCCGGAACGACCACGGAGGGTGTCGGCGGCGGCGATACGGAGCGGATCAGCCGTAGGTGTAGAACCCGGAGCCGGACTTCCGGCCGAGGCGGCCGGCGTCGACCATGCGCTGGAGCAGCGGGGGAGCGGCGTACAGCGGTTCCTTGTACTCCTCGTACATCGAGTACGCCACGGAGGACACCGTGTCGAGGCCGATCAGGTCGGACAGTTTCAGCGGGCCCATCGGGTGGGCGCAGCCGAGTTCCATGCCGTTGTCGATGTCCTCCCGGCTGGCGATGCCCGACTCGAACATCCGGATCGCGGAGAGGAGATACGGGATCAGCAGCGCGTTGACCACGAAGCCCGAGCGGTCCTGGGCGCGGATGGCGTGCTTGCCGAGCACCTTCTCCGTGAAGACCTGGGCCCGGCTGAGCGTCCCCTCGGACGTGGTGAGCGCGGGGATCAGCTCGACCAGCTTCTGCACCGGCGCGGGGTTGAAGAAGTGGATGCCGATGACGTGGTCGGGCCGCGAGGTGGAGACCGCCAGCCTCACCAGCGGGATGGAGGAGGTGTTCGAGGCGAGGATCGCGTCGGCGCGGGTCACGACCTGGTCGAGCACCTGGAAGATCTCGGTCTTGACCTGCTCGTTCTCGACGACGGCCTCGATCACCAGGTCACGGTCGGCGAACTCGCCGAGGTCGGTGGTGAAGCTGAGCCGCGCCTGCGTGGCCGCCAGCTCCTCCTCGGTGATCTTGCCGCGTTCGGCGGCCTTGGACAGGGAGTTGAACAGCCGGGTACGGCCGATCTCCAGGGCTTCGCCGGTGGTCTCGGCGACCTTGACGTCCAGGCCGGCGCGGGCGCACACCTCGGCGATGCCCGCTCCCATCTGGCCGCAGCCCACCACTCCGACGCGCTCGATGTCGGTCACATCGTCCCTTTCGCTGGTCTTCGGCCGGGTCAGGCCGCCCCGGTCGGGTGCCTGCTCCGTTCGTGCACGTTACCGCCAAGTATCGATGATCGATCGCCGGGGTCGGGCATGCTGGGGCGCGGAGACGGTCCGCAGCGGCGCGGGCCGGCGGCGGCAGGGGTGGCGGATGGGCCGGGTGACTCGCCGGGCGTTCACGGCGGCAGCGCTGTCGACGCTCGTACTCGGGGCAGACGTGGGCAGCACAGCGGCCGCGCCGGCCGGCCGGCGGCGCTCGGGCCGCGAGATGCGCGGCATGTGGCTGGCGACCGTGACCAACCGCGACTGGCCCTCCCGCCCCGGTCTGCCCGCGCTGCAGCAGCGCACCGAACTGATCGCCCACCTCGACACCGCGGTCCGCGACCGGCTGAACACGGTGGTCTTCCAGGTGCGGCCCACCGCGGACGCGCTGTGGCCCTCGCCGTACGAGCCGTGGTCGCAGTACCTCACCGGCGTCCAGGGCCGCGACCCCGGCTGGGACCCGCTCGGCACGGCCGTGGCCGAGGCGCACGCGCGGGGCCTGGAACTGCACGCCTGGTTCAACCCGTACCGCGTCGCCAACCACGCGGACCCGGCGGGACTGGTGGCGGACCACCCCGCGCGCAGGCACCCGGACTGGGTGGTGCCGTACGGCGGGAAGCTCTACTACAACCCCGGCCTGCCCGAGGTGCGGGCCTTCGTCCAGGACGCGATGCTCGACGCGGTGCGCCGGTACCCCGTCGACGCCGTGCACCTCGACGACTACTTCTACCCCTACCCGGTGCCCGGCCAGACCTTCGACGACGACGCGGCCTACGACCGCCACGGCGGCGCCTTCCCCCACCGGGCCGCCTGGCGCCGCGACAACATCGACCGGCTGGTGCGGGAGACGGCCGCCCGCATCAGGGCGCTCCGGCCGGGGACGCGTTTCGGCGTGAGCCCCTTCGGGGTGTGGCGCAACGCCGTCACCGACCCACTCGGCTCCGACACCCGTGCGGCCGTGCAGACGTATGACGACCTGTACGCGGACACCCGCAGGTGGGCGCGCGAGAACTGGATCGACTACATCTGCCCGCAGCTCTACTGGAACATCGGCTTCGCCGCCGCCGACTACGCGACACTGCTGCCCTGGTGGGCGGAGGTCGTCAGGGGCACCCGCACGAAGCTCTACCTGGGGGAGGCGCTGTACAAGGCGGGCGATCCGGCGCAGCCCGCGGCCTGGCAGGACCCGGCCGAGCTCTCCCGTCACCTCACGCTGGCGAAGCGCTACCCGCAGGCGCGCGGGCATGTCTTCTTCGCCGCCCGCGACGTGGCCGTGGACCGGATCGACGCGATGGCGCGCGTGGTCACCGACCACTACCGCCGGCCGGTGAAGCCCCCGCACTGACCCGGCACCGGCCGTCCGCGCGCCGGGGCCCCACCCTGGTGGGACCCCGGATCCTAGTGCGCGGTGTCCCTGTGCCGGATCTCGGTGTCGGGGCCGGGTGAGCACACGGCCTCGTGCCCGTCCTGGAAGCGGACGCGGTACGGGGGCGTGCCCTCCTGCCCCATCACCTCGACGATGTCGGCGACCTTGTCGTGCTGACCGACCACCCTGCCGTGCTGGACAAGCTGGTCGCCCACGATTGCGTGCATCTGCTGGGCCTCCTCCGGGTGCGGGAGCGGCGGTCCGTGGCCCCGATTCTACGGCGGGAAACGCCCCGGGGACCCGGTGCGGGGGGTGCCGCTCAGCCCCTCGCCCGCTGCGTGACGACGATGCACACGAGCACCGCCGCGGCCGTCAGCGGGGCGGCCACCGTGAGGTGTTCGCCCAGCAACAGCACCGACCACACCAGTGTGAGCAGCGGCTGCGCCAACTGCAACTGGCTGGCCTTGGGGACGCCGACGGCCGCCATGCCCCGGTACCAGACGACCAGGCCGAGGAACTGCGAGCCCGCCGCGACCCACACCAGCCCGGCCACGCTGTGCGCGGTCAGCTGCACCGGCTCGTACGACAGCGCGAGCACCGCGGCCGGCGCACCGAGCGGCAGACACAGCACCAGGGCCCAGCCGATCACCTGCCAGCCCGGCATCACGCGGGCCAGCCGGCCGCCCTCGGTGTAGCCGGCCGCGCACACCAGCAGCGCGGCGAACAGGTAGAGGTCGGCCGCGCCGAGGGCCCCGCCGCTCTGCTGCACCGTGAAGGCGACCACCGCGGCGGCGCCCGCGAAGGCCGCCGTCCAGAACGTGCGGGAGGGCCGGATGCCCGTGCGCAGCGCGGACAGCAGCGCGGTCGTCAGCGGCAGCAGACCGACCACGACGGCGGCGTGCGCGGTGGTGGACGTCCGCAGTGCCAGCGTGGTCAGCAGGGGGAAACCGACGACGACGCCGGCGGCGACGACCGCGAGGCCCGCCCAGTGCCGGCGGCCCGGCAGCGGGACGCGCAGGGCGAGCAGGCAGCCGCCCGCGATCAGCGCGGCCAGCACGCTGCGCACGGCCACCAGCGACCAGGGTCCGAAGCCCTCCAGGCCCCAGGCGGTGGCGGGGAAGGTGAGGGAGAAGGCGACGACGCCCAGGCCGGCCTGGAGGGTGCCCGCGGACTTCACCCCGGTGGGGGTGTCCACCGCTATCCGGGTCTGTGCGGTAGCGCTACTCTGTACTCTCATGCAGGAGAATAGCAGTGTGGCTGAACTGGCGAAACAGTTGCGGCAGGAGCTCGACCGCTACTCGCCAGGTGGGAAGCTGCCGTCCAGTCGTGCCCTCGTGGAGCGGTTCCGGGTCAGTCCGGTGACCGTCTCGCGGGCCCTCGCCCAGCTGTCCGCCGAGGGCCTGGTGACGACCCGCCCGGGCGCCGGCGCCTTCCGCGCTCCGGCCCCCGCCGCGACCGCCCGCCGCGGCGACACCTCCTGGCAGGAGGTCACCCTCAGCGCGGACGCCGCCGCCGACCTCGTACCGCGCTCCGTGGACGCCTCCGGAGTCCTCGTCTCGCTCGCCGCGCCGCCGCCCGGAGTCATCGAGTTCAACGGCGGCTACCTGCACCCCTCGCTCCAGCCCGAGCGGGCCATGGCGGCGGCCCTCGCCCGGGCGGGCCGCCGGCCCGGCGCCTGGGGCCGGCCGCCCATGGAGGGGCTGCCCGAACTGCGGGAGTGGTTCGCGCGGAGCATCGGCGGGCCCGGCGGCGCCGTCACGGCCGCGGAGGTGCTGGTCACCGCGGGCGGCCAGTCGGCGCTGACCACCGCCCTGCGCGCCCTCGCCCCGCCCGGCGCGCCCGTCCTGGTGGAGTCGCCCACCTACCCCGGCATGCTGGCGATCGCCCGCGCGGCCGGACTGCGCCCGGTCCCGGTGCCGGTGGACGCGGACGGCGTGCGACCCGAGCTGCTCGCGGACGCGTTCCGGGCGACCGGCGCCCGCGTCTTCGTCTGCCAGCCGCTGTTCCAGAACCCGACCGGCGCGGTGCTCGCCGCCGGACGCCGCGGCGACGTGCTCCGCATCGCGCGCGAGGCCGGCGCGTTCGTCGTGGAGGACGACTTCGTACGACGGCTCGTGCACGAGGACGCGGGACCGCTGCCGCGCCCGCTCGCGGCCGACGACCCCGACGGAGTCGTCGTGCACGTGGGCTCGCTGACCAAGGCGACCTCGCCCAGCTTCCGGGTGAGCGCCCTCGCCGCGCACGGCCCGGTCCTGGAACGGCTGCGCGCCATCCAGGTCGTCGACACCTTCTTCGTGCCCCGGCCGCTGCAGGAGGCCGCGCTCGAACTGGTCGGCTCCCCCGCCTGGCCCTGCCATCTGCGGACGGTGTCCGCCGAGTTGCGGACCCGCCGGACCGCGATGACGGCCGCGCTGCGGACCGAGCTGCCCGAACTGGCCCTGCCGCACGTCCCGTCGGGCGGATACCACCTGTGGCTGCGGCTGCCCGAGGGCACCGACGAACCGGCCTTCACCGCGGCCGCCCTGCGCGCGGGCGTGGCGCTCACCCCGGGCCGCCCCTACTTCAGCGCCGAACCGCCCGCGGCCCACGTACGCCTGAGTTTCGCCGCGGTCGCCGGCACGGGGGAGATCACCGAGGGCGTACGACGGCTGCGCACCGCGTGCGACGAGGTCCTCGGACCGGCCGCCGTGAAGCCTCCTGCCCGGGGGTGAAAACCGCTCGACGCGACAGCCGCCGACCTGGAAATCTCCCCGCATGACCACCACAGCGCGCCTCGCCGAGGGCTACGACGTCTCCACCGACCCCGACCGCGTCGACGCCGAGTGGGTGCACCGCCGGCTGTCCACCGACGCGTACTGGGCGCTCGGCCGGTCCCGGGAGAAGCAGGACCTGGCGATCGCCGGCTCGCTCAACTTCGGCGTGTACGCGACGCCCTCGGGGGAGCAGGTGGCGTACGCACGGGTCGTCACCGACCGGGCGACCTTCGCCTGGCTGTGCGACGTGTACGTGGACCCCGCGGTCCGCGGCCGGGGCATCGGCACCGCGCTCGTCGAGGCCGTCCGCGAGCACCTGCGGCCGTACGGACTGCGGCGCGTCCTGCTCGCCACCCACGACGCGCACCGGGTGTACGAGAAGGCCGGGTTCGCGGCACTGGCGAAGCCGGAACAATGGATGGCGCTCCTTTTCGAGTGACATGTCCGCCAGGCACGGCCCGCTGCGGCAACCTTTCGCATACCCAGGGTAACTGGCCGGTGATAGCCCTTGACCTGCGAACTCTCACGACTCACGATCGCCGCATGCCACTTCGCGTCACGTTCGTCGCCGCGGCACGCGGGTCCTCGCTGCTCGCGGAGCGCTTCGAGGACGACCGGCCGCTGGACCAGGCCGGATGGGAGGAGGTGCAGCGCGTCGCCCCCGACCTGCTGCCGCTCGCGGCGGCCGAACTGCGCTACTGCTCACCCACTCCGCGCAGCCGCAGCACCGGCGACGCCCTGGGATACGCGCCGCTCGTGCAACTCGCCCTGCGGGACTGCGACATGGGCCGCTGGCGCGGGCTGACGCTCGGCGAGGCGATGGCCCGGGAACCGGAGGCCGTGGACGCCTGGCTCGCCCAGCCGCAGGCCACTCCGCACGGCGGTGAGTCGCGGCTCGCCTTCATCTCCCGGGTCGGCGGCTGGCTGGACACCCGGCCGGTCGGGGACGGCGGCGCCTTCGTCGCCGTGGCCGAGCCGTCCGTGATCCGGGCGGCCCTGGTGTACGTCCTCCAGGCGCCGCCCTCGACCTACTGGAACATCGACGTACGCCCCCTGTCGGCGACCACCGTCACCGGCAGCGCACGCCGCTGGAACCTCCGCCTCGACGGGGTGTCCGCTCAGTCCTCGCGGGCGTAGTCCGTGGTGAGCACCAGGTCCTTGGCCGGACCGCGGACCCGCCACACCGACCGCCAGCGGTCCCGGCCGAGGACGGTGAACTCCCCGCGGTAGAGGTCCGCCGCGCACGGATGGTCGGCGACGTGGTGCCCCGAGGTCAGGTCCAGGCCGTGGAAGGGCCGCCCGTCGGCGAAGCACACGTCCGCGGTCCCCGGCGCACTCCCCTGCAGGAAGCGCAACGTCCGCTCGGCGGGCCGGGCCACGCCCTGCCAGCGGAAGACACCGGACTCGTGATGCAGAAGTCCGACGCGGGCAGCGGGGCCGCCCGCACGGGGCGGACAGCCGAGACTGGCCGACGCCCTCGCGTCCGACGGGGTGCCCTTGCCGGGCGGGTGGCCGGCGTCCGGTGCGGCGTCCCGGCCGGGCGGGCGGCCGGCGTCGGGTGTGCGGTGTCCGTCGGGCGGGTGGCCGGCGTCCGGTGCGGCGTCCCGGCCGGGCGGGCGGCTGGCGTCGGGTGCGCGGTGTCCGTCGGGCGGATGCCCGTCGGCCACGTGGCTGGCGTCCGGTGTGCCGTCTCCTCGGGGCGAGCCGTTTGCGTCGGACGTGCTGACTCTGCCGGGCAGATGGCCTACGTGTGGCGGGCCGCTCCCGCCCGGCACGCGGCCTGCGCCCGGCGGGCCGTCCCCGGCCGCCACGCCGCCTGCCTCGGTCGGGGTTCCCGCCCGCGCGTTCAGCGGCCGGAAGACGGTCGTGCCCTCGAAGCGGCCCTCGTCGCCGCTCGCGAGGTCCCGCACCGATCGGGACACCCGCCAGGTCCCGGCGAGATAGCCCAGTACGTCGGGCACCGGCCAGAAGCCGCCCATCAGCCCCTCCCTCCGTCGCTGCGTCGCCACCCGCCCCGGTGACGCCCCTCAGGGTGTTCCCACCCTGCCGCGCCTTACAGACGGCCCCTGCCCGGAACCCGGCCCGCGCCGCCGCTCGACCTGGCATCCCGCGCCGTCACACAGCACGTGGCCTCGCGTCGACGTCCGGCCCGCCTCCGCTCCGGCATCCCGGTGCCGGTGCGCAGCGCCTGGCCTCGCGTCGGCGCCCGGCCCGTGCCTGTTCAGGCATCCCATTGTCGGGGCGCAGCACGTGAGTTCGCGTCGGCGTCCGGCCCGCCTCCGTTCCGGCATCCCGGTGCCGGTGCCGGTGCGCGGTGCCTGGCCTCGTGTCGGTGTCCGGCACGTACCTCCGCCCCCGGAAAGCCACTGGCCGGCGGGCCTTCACCCCGGCGCCAGGCCCCAGCGTCCCGCCACGGTCACCGGCGCCCGCGGCGTCGGAACCAGCCGGGGCCCGGCTGGAGCGGCATGGGCGACGAGCCCGCTGCCGGGGGCGCCGAAGGGCCCGCCGGGCTTCCGGGGGCGCCCGCCGGACCCGCTTGCGCGGGCGACGGTGCCGCCGGCGGTGGTCCCGCGGGCGCGCCGAACCCGCCGCCGGCCGACGGCGCCTGGGCGGGCGGCCCGAACGGCGCGAGCGTCTTGAAGCGTTCGTCGAGCGTCACGGTCGGGGCTATGCGCCGCAGCGCGGCCCGGACCAGGGTGAGGGGGTGGTCGGGGAACCGCGCGTCCCACTCCTCGTGGTCGCCCACGTGGTACGGCAGTCCGCCCTGGAGGCCGTTCGCGTACGGGTGCGCCCGGAAGTACTCGGCCGGCCCCACCTGGGCCATGATCATCGCCTCGCGCATGCCGGTCGTCGCCCCTTCGGCGGCCTGCACCTTCACCACCGTGCTGCAACCGGCCCGGGGGACCGTCCACGAGCCGAGGAAGACCTGACCGTGCCCGTCCGGACGCGGCATCTTGACCAGTTGCAGGACCGCCGGGACGCCGTCCACGACGCCCGCCGCCGCCTCGATCAGGCCGCCGCCGGCCGCGGCCACGCCGTGCGCGAGGACGGACCGCAGCCGCTCCGGGTCCTCCAGCGGGGCGGGCAGGTCCGGCACCTGGTCGAAGTAGTGGACCGACAGCAGAACGCCTCGCTCGTCGGTCCATACGCCCGGCTCTCGCTCGGTGAAGCCGGTCAGGTCCATGCCGGTGATCGGTGTCATGTAGATCATCATGACGGGCGCGAGCGGCCGCCCGGCCCGCGGGGGTGTGACCGAGATTTTTGGTTGGCAGATCATGGCCCGAACCATGCAGGTCAGGAGCCCGTGGAGAATTCTTGTTGGCGGATCTTGAGAGGGCTATGTGGCGGATCGTGATAGCTGGTGTTCACTGTGCGTGAGCATCGGGCTGTTCGTTGCCCGTTGGTGATCTGCCTGCACCCGAGTCGATGCCCCGGGCGAGCTGTTGAGCTCGTGCCGGCGACTTCTTCGAGTGCGGCGCGGAGAGCGCGCCGCCGATGAGGAGGCCGAAGACGGTGCCGGAGGCCCCGATCGCGCCGAAGATCCCGAAGGCCTTCGCCCGCTCCTGGGCCCCGGTGAACGTCGTGTTCAGCAGGGAGAGCGCGGCCGGTGCGAGAAGGGCGGCGGACACGCCCTGGAAGGCGCGGGCGGTGACCGGCGTGGCGAAGCTGGTCGACATTCCGGCGGCGGCGCAGGCGGCGGCGAAGCCGGCCGCGCCGATGAGGAAGGCGGGTTTGCGGCCGAAGAGGTCGGCGAGGCGGCCGTCGAGCAGCAGCAGTGAGGCGAAGGCCAATGCGTAGGCGGTGATGGTCCACTGCCGGTTGCCGTCGGAGAAGCCGAGGTCGGCCTGGGCCGAGGGCAGGGCGATGTTCACGATGGTGGTGTCGAGGACGACCATCAGCTGGGCGATGCCAATGATCACAAGGATCCACCAGCGCCTGGGCCGGAGAGGCGGTGCGGGCGGCGCCTCGGTGGGCGCATGCCCAGAGGACATGTGTGAGTTGCTCATGACAGGACCGTTTCTGGGTGCACAGGGGGAAACGGGGAGGGCCGGGGGGTCAGAGGCGGCGGGCGGCCCAGGTGGTGCGGGTGGTCCGGACGGTGAGGTCGGCGCGCCGCAGGATGCTGTGGGGGCCGTCGCTGTCGATGACGGCGTCGAGTGCGGCCAGGTCGTAGGCGGTCAGCCGGCCGTCGAGGTGGGAGCGCAGCTTTTGCAGGCACACCTGCGCGTAGCGGCCGGTGGCCGGCGGAAGCGGTGCGGGCAGATCGACGGCGAACGGCCGCTTGGCTTCCAGGACGAATCCCGCGCGGGCCAGGTGCTCGGTCCAGTCGACGGACGGGCCCGGGTTCAGTGTGGCGTGGACGCGGGCTTCCAGACCGGGGCGTCCCACGCCGATGTCGTCGGGCAGGAAGCGGGGGAAGAAGTCCATTTCGGTGACCGCCAGCAGGCCGCCCGGCCGCAGGTTGTCGAACGCTCCGGCGAGTACGCGGTCGGGTTCGGCCATGTGGTGCAGAGAGGCGGCCGCCCAGACCAGGTCGCTGGTCTCCAGCTGCGGCCAGCCCTCGTTCAGATCTGTCTGGACGCCCCGGACCCGGTCGGCGAGGCCCAGCGCGGATGCCTTCTTCGCCAGACGGTGGAGTAGCTGCGGGGAAAGATCCAAGGCCGTGACGGCGGCCTGCGTGAAGTGCTGCGCCAGGGCGAGGGTCCCGGCCCCGGTCCCGCTGCCCAGATCGACGATGTGACCGGGTTCCCGGTCGGACAGCTCGCCCAGCCAGCTGGTCAGCTGCAAGAGGTAGGGCCGCAGGACCTCGGCGTCCAGCTCCAGGAGCTCGGCCATGGCGACCGTGCCGGCGTCGGCTCCAGCGTGGTCCTGGTGCGTGTGAAAGGCACTGGTTTCGGTGGGGTTCGTGCTCATGCTTCGACCGTAACGCGCCCTTGCGCGGATCACATACACTCTTGCATATGACGCAAGAAAGTGATGTGGACAGCACGGTCCGCATGCGCATCCGGAGTCTGCGGCAGGCGCGCGGCTGGTCTCTGGACAACCTCGCCGAGCGCGCCCTGATGAGTCCCTCCGGCCTGAGCCGCATCGAGACCGGTCGCCAGCGCATCAGCCTCGGCCAGCTGACCTCACTGGCACGCGCCCTGGGAACCTCGATCGACCAGCTGGTGGAAAGCGTCAACGACGAGGACGTCGTGATCAGGCCCGAGCGCGACGAGCAGCGTGGACTGACCACCTGGCTGCTGAGCCGCGGATCCGCACCCGCCGGTGTCAGCGTCGCCAAGATGCGCATCACCGACGAGGCACAAGGACCGGGAAGCGATCAGCTCGGGGTGCACCCCGGCAGGGAATGGTTCACCGTCCTGTCCGGAACCGTCACGCTGATCCTCGGCGAACGGGCCGTCCGGGTCGAGACCGGCCAGGCCGCGGAGTTCTCCACCATGATCCCCCACGCCGTCAGGGCACACGGCGGCCCGGCAGAGATCCTCGTCATCCTCGACCACGACGGACAGCGCACCCACCTCCACCCCCGGCGTGAACCGCCCGGCTCCCAGCGCTGAGAGGGACGAGAGAGGTGAGGCGTGTCGTCACCGCATCGACCTGTGGTGCCCGATCCGCGTACGGCGCCGGAGACCGGCCACCGGCCAGGCGCACCCCGCCGCGGTCCAACGGGCTGGTCGCCACCAGGGGCTGTGATCGCTCTTGGGCCTCCTGCGGGCCCTGACACCAATGCGGTGCAGCCGGTCAGCGGGGGTTACGGGACTGTGAAGACGATCTTGGCCTGGATGTGCCCCTGGGCGGCGCGTGCGTGCGCGGCCTGGGCATCCGCGAGCGTGAACGTGCTGTCGATCGCGACGCGGATCACGCCCGAGCTGAGCAGTCGCCCCTCCAGTCGGGCGGGTTGAGGCCGGCCGCGCGGACGCGGACGAGTACCTCGCCCGGCGCCGGTTCGGGCATCTCCGCCTCTTCGTGGCGCAGTACTTCGGGGCCGCCGAACTCGTGCAGCCGGATGGCCTTCATCGTGAGGGCCGACATTGGGTCTCCTTCTGTCCGCGCTGCGGGTACGCTGATTCGGATCAGTGATCCGTATAAGTGGTTCACTGATCCGAATATATGGATCAATGAACCACTTCGTCAAGGGGTAAGTGAGGGACCAATGCGGGCCGACGCCAGGAGAAACCGCGACCATGCGCTCGCCGTGGCCGGCGACGTCATCAGCGAGCAGGGTGTTGACGTCTCGATGCGCGACATCGCGCGCAGGGCCGAGGTCGGGCTCGCGACGCTTCTGCGGCACTTCCCGACGCGCGAGGCACTGCTGGAGGCGCTGCTTCACACGAGCTTCCGCGAGCTGACGGCCAGGGCTGCCGAGCTTGAGGCATCACAGTCAGCCGACGGCGCCCTGGTCGCGTGGGTCCGCGAGTGCGTCGCGTGGACCACCGAGTACCGAGGCGTGACGGTGCTGATGGCGGCCGCCATCGAGGACCCCGAGTCCGCACTGCATACCTCGTGCACCACCCTGCGCGCGGCCGGTGCGCGCCTTCTCGCCCAGGCGCAGGCCGCGGGCATGGCGCGCGACGACATCGACGGCGACGACCTGTTCGCACTGATAGCCATGCTCGCCTGGGCCGGTGACCAACCGGCGCTCGCTCCCCGCGCCGACCGCTTGTTCACCGTTCTCGCCGACGCGATCCTGACGAGCACGGATGGCAGCGGGCGTAGGGGGGTGGACGACGAGCGGTGACCCCGACTTGGCGGCCCGGGGGTGCCGTTTGGATCAGGCCGGGGATGCCGCCATTGAACGCTCACGACGGGTCGAGTCTGGGTGCGGGCGCTGGTTGGCCGGCCCGCCGAACAGCGCGACGGACGCTCCGCGAGCGAAGCGGGCGCTCAGGACCTGTGCGGTCTCGTGCAGCCGACGAGTTCCATGCTCACCGTCGCGACCGCGTCGCAGACGCTGACGTGCGCCTGTGAGTTCGTTGCCCGGCCGGCGGAGCCGATCGCGATGTGGTCCACCTCGTGCAGCTCCGCTGGGGAAGCGCTGATGTTCTCCGGTCCGGAGAAGTCGAGTGTCAGCCCGCGCATGCCGGAACCGTTTCGGTGCGGCGACCTGCTCGGCGCCGACCCTGCGCCGTCTGACGGGAAGACTTCACCCCGTCCACCGCGGCGCGCGAGCCCGCGCCGAGCACCCGACCAGAAGATCAGTCACAGGACTTCCGCTCGGCTCAGTACTCGCCCGAGGAAGCCGCGGAGGTAACCCGCGACGACGTCCAGGTGGCTCTCCAGCAGGAAGTGGCCGCCGTTGATCAGGTGCACCTCCGCGTCCTTGGCGTCGCGGGCGAAGGCTTGCGCGCCGGCCGGGCCGAAGATTTCGTCGTTGCGGCCCCACACGGCGAGCACGGGGACCTCGCTGGTGCGCAGGAATTCGTGGAGCAGCGGGTAGAGCGGGCGGTTGTTCTGGTAGTCGCGGAACAGTGCCAGCTGGATCTCGTCGTTGCCTTCGCGGGAGACGAGGGTGAAGTCGTGCTCCCAGGTGTCCGGGTTGACCAGGCTCGGGTCGGGCACGCCGTGCGTGTACTGCCAGCGGATGGCGTCGACGCTCAGTGCGGCGCGGACGGCGGGTTCGGTGTCGGGGCCGGGGTTCGCCCCGTAGGCCCAGACGTCGGTCCAGAACGACTCGACGAAACCGTCCTCGTATCCGTTGCCGTTCTGGGTGACGAGGGCGGAGATCCGTTCGGGGTGCTTGAGTGCGAGGCGCCATCCGATGGGGGCGCCGTAGTCCTGGACGTAGAGGGCGTAGCGGTCCAGGCCCAGTTGGTCGAGCAGTCCGGAGGTGAGTTCGGCGAGGGCGTCGAAGGTGTAGGTGAACTCCCCTGCGAGGGGGGCGTCGGAGTGGCCGAAGCCGAGGTGGTCCGGCGCGATGACGTGGTAGTCGTCGGCCAGCAGCGGGATGAGCTCGCGGAACATGAACGAGCTGGTCGGGTAGCCGTGCAGCAGGACGATCGCCGGGGCGTCGGCGGGGCCGGCTTCGCGGTAGAAGATCTCATGGCCGTCGACGGTGGCGGTCCGGTGGTGCACCGAGCTCATTTCTAACTCCTTCGAATGCTTAATCCGGTTAGTTCTTCGCCATGCAAGCATGTGAGCGGCTAACCTGTCAACGGATTCGATCTGGTTAGAGAGGGTGGGAGTGATGGACGTGCTGCTGGACCTGCTCAACAGCAGGCCACTGGTCAACGGCGAGGAACACGACGCGTTCGGCGACCCGGCCGGAGGCAGACGCTGGGCGCGGGAGCACGGCGGCGAAGGCAGCCTCGCGGAGCTGGCACTGCTGCGCGAGACGCGGGACACCCTGTGGGACGTGGTGCGCGGAGAAAGCACGCCCGCCGCGTTGAGCCCGTTGCTCGAAGGGGTCCACCAGATCCCGGAGTTCACTTCGGATGGTCTTCAGTGGATGATCAAGACTCCCCCGCACGCCCGGCTGGCCGTCGAGGTGGTGCTCGCCTGGGCCGCCACCGAGAAGCAGCTGCCCGGCCGACTACGCCCCTGCGCCAACGACGAGTGCCGGCTGTTCCTCCTCGACCGCAGCCGCGCCAACCGTGCCCGCTGGTGCTCGATGGCCGTCTGCGGCAACCGCGAAAAAGCACGCCGCCACTACGAACGCACCCGCTGACCGTCTCCCGCGTGCCCAGTGCCCTCGCCACGAGCCGGCACGCGCGTCACCGTGCCGGCCTCTGCGGCGTGACGACGTCGAGCACGCGCATCCCTGCTCCTCCAGGCCTCGGCGGGGCCGGCGCCGGTCTTCCTGCCGTCGGCCCGCCGGTTGTCGCGTACCGCGATGCCGGTGATCCGAACCGGCGTATGGCTCGGGCGTCCGCTTCTTCACCCCCGTGGCGCGCGATCGCGTCACAGGCCAGACGTGTCGTTCGGTTCGATCAGGCCGTGGTGGTGGGCGAAGCGCACGGCGTGCACCCGGTCTCTGAGTCCGAGTTTGGCCAGGACGCGTGAGACATGGGTTTTGACGGTCTGTTCGCCGACGTAGAGCTGTTCGCCGATGTCGGCGTTGGAGAAACCCGCGGCCATCAGCAGGAACACCTCCCGCTCACGTGCGGTGAGCCGGTCCAGGCCGGGCGCTCGTTCCCGGTCCGGACGGTCCGGGGTCAGCGCCTCAACCAGCCGTGGGGCGAGTCGGCTGGTGATCGACGGGTCGAGGTAGGTGTCGCCCCGGGCGGCGACGCGGATCGCGGTCACGAGCTCTTCGGGGGGCAAGCTCTTCAGGACGAATCCGCTCACCCCGCAGGCCAAGGCCGAGCGCAGGTAGTCGTCGGTGCCGAACGTGGTGAGCAGGAGGACTTTCAAGGCTTGCCGCCCTGACGACATCAGCTGGCGGGCGGCCGCGAGTCCGTCGAGTTTCGGCATGCGCACATCCAGGACGGCGAGGTCGGCGCCAAGGGTCCGGACGGCCTCGACGGCGCTGTAGCCGTCGCCGACGTCGGCGACGCATTCCATGTCCGGCTGAGCGTCGAGGACCGCGCGAAAGCCGGACCGGAACATCGCGTGGTCGTCGGCGATCACGATCCGCAAGGTCACGATTCACCTCCCAGGGGAATCGTGACGCTCGACTCCCAGTAGAGCCCGTCGCCGACGACGCCGAAGGCTGCCGATCCGCCCAGTGTCTCCGCGCGCTTGCGCATTCCCTCGAGTCCGATGCCGAAGCCGGCGACCGGGGAGCCGCTCCCCACCGGATCCACGCCGGGGACGACCCGGTTGCGGGCAGTGAGGCCTATGCGGTCGCCACCGTAGTCGAGTTCCACTCGAGCAGGTTTCCCGTCCCCGTGCCGCAGGGCGTTCGTCATCATTTCCTGAGCCACCCGGTACAGCGTGGTGTCGATGGCGCGGGGCAGCGGGTACGGGGTGTTGTAGACGACGTACGTCACCTGCAGGCCGGAAGACCGGACGCCGTCGAACAGATCCGGCAGCATCGCCAGCCCCGGCTGCTCCGGTGACTCGTCACCCTCGTGCAGCAGCGAAAGCAGCCGGCGCAGGTCGACCATCGCGGCCTGACTGGACTCCTCGACCGCGGTGAGCGAGGTGCGCACCGCGCCGTCCTCGGTGAGCGGGTCCGCGGCGAGGTTCAGCCGGGCCGCCGTGGCGTGGACGCCGATCGCGCTCACATGGTGGGAGATGACGTCGTGCAGCTCGACGGCTATCGTTTCGCGCTCCTTGGCCACTGCCGCGGCCACCTCGGCCTGCGCGTCTCGTAGTGCTGCTTGGCGTCGGTGGCGCAGTTCGTCCACGTGCGCTTTGCGGGCGGTGGTGTACCGCCCGACCAGCCACGGCATCAGGGCATTGGCGGCCACGAGGCTCACCAGGGAAGCCGGTGCACCCAGCCCGGCGATCAGCAACGAGCACAGGACCCCGCCGCACGACGCCGCCAGCGCCGCGCCGGCCGCCCAGCCCCGCAACCAGGCACCGGCCCGGTACGCGCTGACCAACTGGCCGGCGGTGCTCGCGCTCCGGCCGGGAAGCACGAAGGCAAGGGCGGAAACCACCATGACGTGCCCGACCGCGACCCAGCCGGAGAACCTCGGCGAAGACACCAGAGCCGCGTCCGCAATCAGTATTGCGGTCAGAAGAAGCGCGTTCCACGGTCCAGGCCCGGGACCACGCGTCAAGAAGCTCACCGCGTCGACGACCAGGCACACGACCCCCACCAGGACCGACTGACGCGCCAGGGACCGCTCCGTCTCGTTCGCACCCGCGCGGCCGAGCCACCTGCGCAGCGCAGAGCGGACCACCTCGTTGGTGCTGCTGAGCATCCGGTCATTGTGCCCGGCGCGAACCGGCCGGAAGTCACTCCCGAGAGGGATAGTGATCACATCGCGGTGTGACGCCGGCCAGTAGCTCCGGCTCTTAGCGTGCCGCCATGCGCTTGTCCCTCTCCCGCCGCCGGACGGTGGCCCTCGCTGCTCGTGCTGAGCACACTCGTCTTCTGGCCGGACGACACCCCGCAGGTCCCGCCCGGCGCCGCGCCGGACTGACCCTCACGTCCTGCACCTACGACACGGAAGAGGGAACGCGGCCCGCAGACTGCGGGACGCTCGTGGGCGCGGAAAACCGCTCGAACCCGGCGTCGAACCTGATCACCCTGCCCGTCGTCCGGATCCGCGCCACCGCGCAGCCCGTAGGCGAACCGATCATCAGGCGCAGGGGCGCTCGCGGGGGCGCTGCTGGGATCGCCGGCGGGAACGGGCCTGTGGACCCCGGTCCTCGGGATCGTCGGCGCGGCGCTGGGCGCGAACCTCTAGTGGAAATCCAAGGCCGCCAACAGCGTGTCGAGATCACCCACACGGCCACCGTGGGGTGACCGACATGTCGGAGCCATGACCACCGGCCAGGATCTGAGCCCTCGTCGTGTGCCGGGTCCGCCCGAGGCTTCGCCCCATCGCGGGGCGGTGACATGCAGGCGCTCAGCAGCTCCGGCGACGCCGCCTTCCTGAAAGAGCTCATCGAGCGCCGCGAGGAGGCAACAGGTTCAGTTGCATGAGAGTCATCTCAGTGGTGATTTACATGCACTTGAAGTTAATGACCGGCCCTTCTACCTTCGAGATGCAGGCGCGAACGAAACACGGTTTCGCCTGGCCCGCTTGATCACCCCCTACTCATTTGGGAGCACCACCATGTCCGAGTCGATTCAGACGACCGAAATCGCTGCGACCGCCGGCTCCGCTTCCGACACCGACCTGCTCGCGCAGACCGCCAACGCCGTACGCGCGGCGGGTTCCGTGCTGCGGGAGCGGTTCGGAGACGTGGTCCGCCACCAGACCCGCGAAGAGCTGATGAGCGCGCTCGCCGCCAACGACGACGCCGCCCTGGAGGTCCTGCGCCCCCGCCTCGCCCTCCTGCGCCCGGACGCCCGCTTCGTGGAGGACGAGCTCGCGGGCGGGGCCCTGCCCCCCGGCGAGTGGTGGGTCGTGGACCCGGCCGAGGGCAACGTCAACCACCTGCACGCCCTGCCGGAGTGGGCGGTGACCGCCACTCTCGTGCGCGACAACCAGCCGGTGCTCACCGTGGTTCACCTGCCGTTGACCGGTGAGACCTACACCGCACTCGCCGGCGCCGGCGCCCACCTCGACGGCCGCCCGCTGCACGTGTCCCAGACCACCGACCTCGGCCTGAGCCTCGTGGCCACGAGCCAGGCCAGGCCGGACGAGAACGAGGGGGTTGTGCGGCGCATCGGCTCCTCCATCACCGCGATGCTCTTCGGCGCGCTCGTGGTGCGCACCTCCGTGCCCGCCACCCTGCACCTGCTGAACGTGGCCGCCGGCCGGATCGACGCCTTCTGGCAGTTCGCCGGCGCCCGCGCGGACCTGCTGCCCGGAGCGCTGCTCGTCACCGAGGCCGGCGGACAGATCTCCGACGCCGAGGGCCGCCCCTGGACCCCGCAGAGCGAGAGCTTCCTGGCTGCCGCGCCCGGCGTCCACGCCGAAGCCGTCACCACACTCTCCCGCTGACCGCACACCACAACCTGCACGCGCGGAAGGACCGACATCATGACCACGATCGCAGTTCTCGGAAACGGCCGCGTCGGCGGCAACCTCGCCCAGGCCCTCATCCGGGCAGGGCATGAGGTGACCGTGGCGGACCGTGCGCCGGGCGCCGCCGCCGACGCCGCCCGGACAGCGCAGATCGTCATCAACGCCACCCCGGGCGCCGGCTCGCTTGAGCGACTCACGGCGCTGTGCGAGGAGCTGCGGGGCAAGATCCTTGTCGACGTCTCCAACGCCACCGTCGACGGACCGGACGGACTGCCCGCCGACCTGATCTACCCCGGTTCAAGCCTGGCCGAGCAGCTCCAGGAAGCGCTCCCCGACACGCGCGTCGTCAAGACGCTCAACACGATGCTCTTCCCGGTGATGACCGCGCCCGCCGCGCTCGCCCAGTCGCCGACCGTCTTCCTCTCCGGCGCGGACCCGGAGGCCAAGCAGGTCGTACGGGGGCTTCTCGCCGACCTCAGCTGGCAGCAGGAGTGGATCACGGACCTCGGTGGGATCGAGACCGCCCGCGCCACGGAGGCCGCGATCCTGTTCGTACCGCACGTGATCCGATCCAGCGGATTCGCGCCCTTCGCCATCTCGATCACCCGCTGAAAGTTCGAGGCAACTCTGCCGGAGGACGACCGTGAGACTTGGCGGCGGCCGTCAATCCATCGCCACAGGGACACCTCATCCTCCCGGCACAGCGGGGCCCACGACAGCCGTCACGCCCCGACGTGACCCGCGTCGAGGAGACCGCCGTCGCGCCCGCCGGCCGGGAGAGGGTGACGCTCGCCGCGGGCGTGGAGGCGCTGCCGGTGACCACCCGAGGCTGGCGATATATTCCGTAGCTCGATATATACTCGATGCATGACCAGACAGAATCCGCCCTTGACGGAACCGCAGTACTTCATCCTTGCTGCACTCATGGATGGTCCGTTGCACGGTTACGGCATCATCAAGGCTGCCGAGCAGGCCACCGACGGGCGGCTCCGGATCGCTGTCGGCACTCTCTACGGCGCGCTGGAGCGGATGGAGCGGGCCGGGCTGGTGGCCGCCGGCCATGAGGAGATCGTGGACGGGCGGGCGCGGCGCTACTACCGGCTCACCGAGGACGGCACCGAGGCGCTCGGCCGGGAGGCGCTGCGGATGCAGCAGGCGGCGGCCGTCGTCATCGGACACTCGCGGGATGCCGGAGCGGCCCCGGCATGAATCGTCTGCTGCTTGCGGCCTATCCCGAGCCCTACCGTTCCCGGCAGGGAGAGGAGGTGCTGGCCTGCCTGTCCGAGGCGTATCCGGGCCGCTCCTGGCCCCCGCCGCGGGAAGTTGCCGCCTTGGCGCGTGCCGGGGTGCAGGCCCGCGCCCGTGCCGTCGTCGACACGGCCCGGCCGTGGTGGCTGGACGGCATCCATCTGGCCGCCCTGGCCCTCGCCGCGCTGGCGCTGGTGCCGTACTTGCAGGATGTGTGGCACTGGGCACTGCACATCGACCCCGGACAGCACGCCATCGCCTTCCACTTCTCCGGCTGGTACCCGTGGGCCGAAGGTCCCACGCGGATACGGCTGCTGCCCTACGGGCTGCTCCCGCTGAGCTGCCTGATCGCCCTGCTGCGCGGCAGACCGTGGATCGCGCTGCCGGCCGCGGCAGCCATGATCTGGGCCGGCGCCACGTCCCACGGCCGCACCCTCTTCGGCGACGAGGGCAAGGCGGGCCTGGGCTACTACGGTCTTGGCGCCCCGATAACGGCCCGTGACCTGGTGCTGTCGGGGGCACTGTGCGCCGCGTGCGCCGTGCTGGCGCTCTGCCGTCCCAGCCGTCTGCGACGCCGCTCGTACCGCTGGCTGGCCCCCGTCGTGCTCGCCATGTTCGTGGCCGGGGACCTGCACATCATCTCCGTCAGTCCGGCTTTCCAGCGCGGTTTGTTCGTCCTCGAAGTCGCCGCGCTGATCGCCGCGTGGGTGGCGACGGCCGCCACCGGCGACCACCGGTGGCTGATCCCGGTCGCGGCGTTCGCGATCGTCCGCACGCAGGCGATCGTCGTCCGGCCGGACGCGTTCATGCAGTCCTTTCCGGACCTGGTCGTCCTCATCCTGCTGATCGCACCCCTCCCCGCCCTGGCGATCGCCGCCCAGCGCCGACAGGGGCAGGCACTCGCCGAATAGGAGCGGACCCCCGGTGGGCCGGCCGAGCCCGGCGGCCCACGTCGTGCCACAAGACGTGCGCGACCGAACTCCCCCAACGGAAGAAACAGAGCGATGATCCAGCACGATTCTCCGTCCCTGCCCGCGCACCGTCCGGGGGCCTCACGGCAGGCCCCCGAGGCTCCCGACGACCCCAGCCCGTCGCGTACGACACGGCCGTGGATGCCGGCTCTGCTGTACACCCTGGGGTTCCTGACGGTCTACCTCCTCGCCATCTGCACCCCGTGGGGGCAACGAGCTGAGAACGCCCTGTTCGATCTCGGTAAACAGGGCGGCGAAGAAGCATGGATCTACCCCCTGTCAGGAGCGGCCTACGGCTCGACGCCCCTGCCGCCGATGGAATTGAGCGCCAAGCCCACCCTGATGGTGGGCCTGGCCGTCATCGTGGTCCTCACCCTGGTGCGGCGGTGCTGGCGGCAGGGATGCGCGGCGCTCGGGGTCGTCATTCTCACGACCGGAGGCAAGGAGGTGCTCAGATCGACCATCCTGCCCCGCCCCGATCTGGTGGGCGCGCCGGAGAATCTCCTTGATCAGGGTTTCCCCAGCGGGCACACGGCCATCCCCGCCGCGCTGACCCTCGCCGCCGTCCTCGTGGTTTCCCCCCGCATCCGCCCCTACGTCGCCACGGCCGGTGTGCTGTGGCTCGCCTGCATCGCCGCCGCCAGCGCGACCATGGGCGGCCACCGGCCCAGCGAAGTGCTGGGAGCCACACTGTTGGCCTGTGCCTGTTACGGCCTCGCAACCTGGCTGCTGCCGCCAGCCGCCGCGCCGGGCGCCACGCGGAGCCCCCGTGCGCTGCCCGTCATCACCCTGACGCTGGCACTGGCCGTCGCCCTCGTTTCCGGCGCACGGAACGACACCCTCACAAGGTCACTGGTCTCCGCGGCGACGGCCTTCATATGTGCGGCCCTGGTCTGGTACGCCGCAGTCGGGCGGCCCGCACACACCGCACGCCGCACACGCTCCGCACTGGACTGACCACCCGGCCGGCTCCGGGCGGGAACCGGCGCATCCCGGCGAAGATCGCCGAAGTGTCGTTCACCAGCGACGACGGGGTCCGCGATGTGATCCACAACTTCAACACCGACGACTTCGACTCGCGCTGCCCGACATACAAGGGCGGGCGGCCCAGGACGTTCACGCTGCCCGAGCGCCGCGAGATCAAGAAGATCGCGAAGTCCAAGCCGACCGAGCACGACCTGCGCTTTTCCACCTGGAGTCTGTCCAAGCCGGCGGACTTCCTGGTCGCAGAGGGGGTGAACGACGACATCAGCCACGAGGGCCTGCGCATCCTGCTCCGCGAGGAAGGCGTCTCCTTTCAACCTGAAGACCTGGAAGACCTCCCGCGACCCGGACTACGCGGCCAGGAAGGCCCGCGTCGAGCACCTCTACGCGATCGCCGACGGGGAGGTCCTGCCCGGGGAAGGCGAGCCCGAAGTCGTCTTCTGCATGGACGAGTTCGGCCCGTTCAACCTCATGCCCCACCCCGGGAAGCAGTGGGCCGAGCACGGTGCCAAGTACAAGGACCCCGACCGTGAGCCGCGCCGCAGGCGGCGGGCGAACTACAACCGCTACGGCGGAGTGCGGCACCTGTTCGCCGCCCTGGACCTGGCCAAGGACAAGCTCTACGGCCACATCAAGCCGGTCAAGCGGCGGACGCAGTTCCTGGAGTTCTGCCGCTGCCTGCGCACCCTCTACCCGGACGAGGTCCGTATCGCGATCGTCTGCGACATCTTCTCCCCGCACCTGACCACGAAGAAGTGCCAGGGGGTCGGCACCTGGGCCGCGGCGAACAACGTCGAGATCGCCTACACCCCGAAGAGACTCCTCCTGCCTCAACCGCATCGAGGCCCAGTTCACCGCCCTGCGCTACTTCACCCTCGACGGCACCGACCACGCCACCCACAAAGAGCAGGGCAGCATGATCAGCCGCCACATCATCTGGCGAAACCGTCATGCCGGCGACCGGCACCTACGCGCCGCCGTCGACAGGGCGAACGTTGCCTGATGCGGCACCAGCGCTCTCCATGTGCCAACCAAAAGTCTCGGTCACAGGGGCCGCCGAGACCCCGATGAATTGCATAAACGTGCAGCGAAACGTATAGTCATGCCATCCAAGAGGAGGATGGACACCATGGCGGTACGGGCGGCAGTGGCCGGAGCGAGCGGGTACGCGGGCGGAGAACTCCTGCGTCTGCTCCTGACGCACCCCGGTGTCGAGATCGGCGCCCTGACCGGCAACTCCAACGCCGGTCAGAGGCTCGGCCAGCTCCAGCCGCACCTGCTGCCGCTGGCCGACCGGGTCCTGGCCGAGACGACCCCCGAGGTCCTCGCCGGACATGACGTCGTCTTCCTCGCACTCCCGCACGGACAGTCCGCCGCGGTCGCCGAACAGCTCGGCCCCGACGTCCTCGTGGTGGACATGGGCGCCGACTTCCGGCTGGAGGACGCGGGCGACTGGGAGCGTTTCTACGGCTCCCCGCACGCCGGCACCTGGCCGTACGGCCTGCCGGAACTGCCGGGCGCCCGCGCCGCGCTGGAGGGGTCCAAGCGCATCGCGGTGCCCGGCTGCTACCCGACCGCCGTCTCCCTGGCGCTGTTCCCGGCCTACGCGGCCGGACTCGCCGCCGCCGAGGCCGTGATCGTCGCCGCGTCCGGCACGTCCGGCGCGGGCAAGGCGGCCAAGCCCCACCTGCTGGGCAGCGAGGTCATGGGGTCCATGTCGCCGTACGGCGTCGGCGGGGTCCACCGGCACACCCCCGAGATGATCCAGAACCTCTCCGCGGCCGCCGGCGAGCCCGTCTCCGTCTCCTTCACCCCGACCCTCGCGCCGATGCCCCGCGGCATCCTCGCCACCTGCAGCGCGAAGGCCGCCGAGGGGGTCACCGGTGAGGTGTTGCGCGCCGCCTACCAGAAGGTGTTCGCCGACGAGCCGTTCGTGCGTCTGCTGCCCGAGGGGCAGTGGCCCGCGACGGCGTCCGTCTACGGTTCCAACGCCGTTCAGGTGCAGGTCGCACACGACGAGGCCGCGGGCCGCATCATCGCCATCAGCGCCATCGACAACCTGACCAAGGGCACCGCGGGCGGTGCCGTGCAGAGCATGAACATCGCCCTCGGACTCGACGAGACCACCGGACTTTCCACGATCGGAGTCGCACCGTGAGCCGCCGGCACCTGCCGGCGGCAGCCGGGGGAGCACCCGCGGCCACCGGGCCGCGGACGACCGGGGGTGCCTCCCAGGCCCTCAAGGCACTGGGGGAGGCCGCACCGCAGCGCCGCGCGGGCGGAGAAGCGAAAGAGGAGATGCAGTGAGCGTCACGGCAGCACAGGGGTTCCGGGCGGCGGGCATCGGCGCCGGGATCAAGCAGAACGGCAACCCGGACCTGGCCCTCGTGGTCAACACCGGGCCCCGCCGCGCCGCCGCCGGTGTCTTCACCTCCAACCGCATCAAGGCCGCGCCGGTCCTGTGGTCCGAGCAGGTCCTCAAGGGCGGCCAGGTCTCCGCCGTGATCCTCAACTCCGGTGGCGCCAACGCCTGTACGGGGCCGAAGGGCTTCCAGGACACGCACGCCACCGCCGAGAAGGTCGCCGAGGTGCTGGAGGGCCACAGCGCGGGCGAGGTCGCCGTCTGCTCCACCGGCCTCATCGGAGTCCTGCTCCCCATGGACAAGCTCCTCCCGGGGGTCGGCGCGGCGGCGGAGGCCCTGAGCGAGCACGGCGGTGAGAAGGCCGCCATCGCCATCAAGACCACCGACACCGTCCACAAGACGTCGGTCGTGACCCAGGACGGATGGACCGTCGGCGGCATGGCCAAGGGCGCCGGCATGCTCGCCCCGGGCCTGGCCACCATGCTCGTCGTGCTGACCACCGACGCCGACCTCGACAGCGCCACCCTGGACAAGGCCCTGCGCGCCGCCACCGCGGTCACCTTCGACCGCGTCGACTCCGACGGCTGCATGTCCACCAACGACACCGTGCTGCTGCTCGCCTCGGGCGCCTCCGGACTCACCCCCGGCTACGAGGAGTTCGCCGCCGCCGTACGCACCGTCTGCGACGACCTCGGCCAGCAGCTGATCCGGGACGCCGAGGGCGCCAGCAAGGACATCCGGGTCGAGGTGGTCAACGCCGCGAGCGAGGACGACGCCGTCGAGGTGGGCCGCTCCATCGCCCGCAACAACCTCCTCAAGTGCGCGATCCACGGCGAGGACCCCAACTGGGGCCGCGTCCTGTCCGCGATCGGCACCACCTCCGCCGCCTTCGAGCCCGACCGGCTGAACGTCGCCATCAACGGGGTCTGGGTGTGCCGCGACGGCGGGGTCGGCGAGGACCGCGACCAGGTCGACATGCGCTACCGCGAGGTGCACATCGTCGCGGACCTCGCGGCCGGCACCGAGACCGCCACGATCTGGACCAACGACCTCACCGCGGACTACGTCCACGAGAACAGCGCGTACTCGTCATGAGCAATGTGACCCGCAGGCACACCGCCCTGCCCAAGGCCCAGATCCTCATCGAGGCGCTGCCCTGGCTGGTCCGGCACAACGGCAAGACCGTCGTCATCAAGTTCGGCGGCAACGCCATGATCGACGAGGACCTGAAGGCCGCGTTCGCCCAGGACGTCGTGTTCCTGCACCACGCCGGCCTCAAGCCCGTCGTGGTGCACGGCGGCGGCCCGCAGATCAGCGCCGCCCTCGACCGGCACGGCATCGTCAGCGAGTTCAAGGCCGGCCTGCGCGTCACCACCGAGGACGCCATGGACGTCGTACGGATGGTGCTGGCCGGGCAGGTCCAGCGCGAACTCGTGGGACTGCTCAACCAGCACGGCCCGCTCGCCGTCGGCCTCACCGGCGAGGACGCGCACACCATCACCGCAACCAAGCACCAGCCCGAGATCGACGGGGAGTTGGTCGACATCGGGCGGGTGGGCGAGATCACCGCGATCGACACCGGCGCGATCGAGGCGCTGCTCGCCGACGGCCGTATCCCGGTCGTCTCCTCGATCGCACGGAGCCAGGACGACGGACATGTCTACAACGTCAATGCTGATACGGCTGCTGCGGCACTCGCTGCGGCGCTGGGCGCCGAAACCCTCATGGTCCTCACCGACGTCGAGGGCCTCTACGAGGACTGGCCGCACAGCGACGAGGTGATCAGCCGCCTCACCGCCTCCCAACTGGAGAAGCTGCTGCCGGAGTTGTCCGCCGGCATGGTGCCGAAGATGGAGGGCTGCCTGCACGCCGTACGCGGCGGGGTGAACACCGCGCGGGTCATCGACGGCCGGGTGCAGCACTCGATCCTGCTGGAGATCTTCACCGACGAGGGCATCGGCACGATGGTCGTGCCCGACGCGCAAGAGGGGGACGCCGGATGACCGGGACCAACGCGGAGCTCACCGAACGCTGGCAGGGCTCGCTGATGAACAACTACGGCACCCCGCGCCTGCCGCTCGTGCGCGGCGCGGGTGCCAGGCTCTGGGACGCCGACGGCAGGGAGTACGTCGACTTCGTCGGCGGCATCGCGGTCAACGCGCTCGGCCACGCGCACCCGGCGGTCGTCCGGGCGGTCAGCGAGCAGATCGCCTCCCTCGGCCACGTCTCCAACCTCTTCGTCGCCGAGCCGCCCGTCGCGCTCGCCGAACGGCTCCTCCAGCTCTTCGGCCGCGACGGCAGGGTCTACTTCTGCAACTCGGGCGCCGAGGCCAACGAGGGCGCCTTCAAGATCGGCCGGCTCACCGGGCGCACCCACATGGTGGCCACCGAGGGCGGCTTCCACGGCCGGACCATGGGCGCCCTCGCCCTCACCGGCCAGCCCGGCAAGCGGGAACCCTTCCTGCCGCTGCCCGGCGACGTCACACATGTGCCCTACGGCGACCCGCAGGCGCTGGCCGCCGCGGTCACCGAGGACACCGCCCTCGTCGTCATCGAGCCGGTCCAGGGCGAGAACGGGGTCGTGGTGCCCCCGCCCGGCTACCTCAAGGCGGCCCGCGCCATCACCGCCGCCTCCGGTTCGCTGCTGGTCCTCGACGAGGTGCAGACCGGTGTCGGCCGTACCGGCCACTGGTTCGAGTACCAGGCGCACGAGGGCGTCCTGCCGGACGTCGTGACGCTCGCGAAGGGACTCGGCGGGGGACTTCCGCTGGGCGCCACCGTGGCCTTCGGGCGGGCGGCGGAACTGCTGCGCCCCGGGCACCACGGGACGACCTTCGGCGGCAACCCGGTCGCCTGCGCCGCCGGCCTCGCGGTGCTCGACACGATCGAGTCCGAGGGCCTGCTGGAGAACGTGAAGCGGCAGAGCGCGCAGCTGCGCGACGGGATCGAGGCGCTGGGCCACCCGTTGATCGCCCATGTCCGGGGTGCGGGCCTCCTGCTGGGTATCGTGCTCACCGAGCCTCTCGCGCCGCAGGTGCAGCAGGCGGCTCAGGACGCCGGCCTCCTGGTGAACGCGCCCGCCCCCGATGTCGTACGGCTGATGCCGCCGCTGAATCTCCGCGACGACGAGGTGGACGCCCTCCTCCGGGCGCTGCCCGGCGTCCTGGACGTGGCCAACGGGGACGGATGACGCGGGGAATGAGACGACGATGAGCCAGGCGCAGGACCACGACCAGACCGCAGGGCCCGCCGTGCCGCAGACCCGCACCGCACGCCACCGCCGGATCGTGGACATCCTCAACCGGCAACCGGTGCGCTCACAGAGCCAGTTGGCGAAACTCCTCGCCGACGACGGGCTGACCGTCACCCAGGCGACGCTCTCCCGGGACCTCGACGAGCTGAACGCGGTGAAGATCCGCAACACCGACGGCGACCTCATCTACGCGGTCCCGAGCGAGGGCGGCTTCCGCACCCCGCGCGCACCGCTGGGCGGGTCGGCGAAGGAGGACCGGATGCGGCGCCTGTCCGCGGAGCTGCTGATCTCCGCGGAGGCCTCCGCGAACCTCGTGGTCCTGCGCACCCCGCCGGGGGCCGCGCAGTTCCTCGCCTCGGCCATCGACCAGGCGGAACTGCAGGACATCCTCGGCACGATCGCCGGCGACGACACCCTGCTGCTGATCAGCCGCGACCCGCTGGGCGGCCAGGCCCTGGCGGACCACCTGCTGCGGCTGGCCCAGAACGGACACTGACCCGCGCTGTCGTTCTCGGTCGGGCTTCGGTCGCGGAACGGTCGATTCCGGGCTGAATGCAGCGACACCTCGGTGCCGAGGGCGACCCCGTCAACCGCATCGACCTCAACGGGCTGATGTCCAGTCGGGTCGGGCAACGATTCGAAGGCGGCAACACCGTGGCGTCTCGCCTGATCGGCGCGACTCCGGCAGTGCTGGGTGTGCTGTACGCCTTCGGGGTGGTCGGACAGTGGGCCGTCAACAAGGGCTACCGAGCTCTTTCTGCTGAACGACCGGGCTCACCCCAGCCGCGCGGCCAGCCCCCCGGTGCACCGCACCTCGTCGCCCGCCGTGATCAGGAGGGCCTCGGTGTCCGGCAGGGACTCCAGCCAGGCCAGGCCCTCCCGGGAACCCATCGCGAAGGCCGCGGTCGCCCAGCAGTCCGCCCAGGTCAGTGCGGGTGCCACGACGGTCACGGCGACCAGGTCGGTGACCGCGGAGCGGCCGGTGCGCGGGTCGACGATGTGGGCGCCGCGTTCGGCGGTGCCGGAGGTCGCGACGGCCAGTTCGTCCGTGCCGCCGGCGGAGATCACGGCGGCCAGCCCGCCGGGCCGCAGCGGGTCCGACACCCCGACGCGCCACGGCCGTTGGGGTCCCGGCGTGCCGAGCAGCTGGACGTCGCCGCCCCCGTTGACGCTCACCCCGCTCGCACCCGCCGCCGCGAGGAGCCGGGCCGCGCGCTCGGCGGCCCAGCCCTTGACGATGCCGGTCGGGTCGAGCCGCCCCTCGTAGCGCAGGCTGAACCAGCCCTCGCTGGTCCGCTCCGCCTCCGCGCCGAGCGCCAGCACCTCGGCGACCAGCGGATCGCACTCCTCGACGGTCAGTTCACCGCGGGCCAGCCGGGACAGCTCGCTGTCCTCGCGGTAGGTGCTGAACACCTCGTTCACCCGGTGCAGCCCGGCGACGGCCTCCTCAAGCGCCGCGCGCACCGCACCGGGTTCCCCGCCGCGGACGTCGAAGGAGAAGACCGTCCCCATGACCTCCTCCGCATGACGTACCGCGGCGGGAGCTTCCGCAGGATCGGCCACCGTGTCAGCCACCGGCCTGGTCCAGCGCCGACTGCAGGGACTGCTTGTAGCCGCTGCTGGTGTACGTCGCCCCGGACACCGAGTCGATGTCGGCGCTGCCGGCGGCCACCGCCTCCTGGTTGAGCTTGGGCACGGACAGCGCGGTCTTCTGGTCGCTGGTCCCGCCCTTCGGCGCCTGGATCGTCTCGGCCTTGGTGATCTTCCCGCCGCTGACGGTGATCCGGACCTGGACGGGCCCGTACTGCGTCTGCGCCACGCTGCCGGTGACGGTCCGGGTGATCTCCGCGCCGCCCGAGCCGCCCGAGCCCTTCGAGGCACCCGCACCGGCGGAGGCGCTCTGCGAGGCGCCCGCGGCGGGCTGGGCCGCCTTGACCTTGTCCAGCGCGGACTGCAGGGACTGCTTGTAGCCGTTGCTGGTGTACGTCGCTCCGGACACGGCGTCGATGTCCGCGCTCTGCGCGGCGACGGCCTCCTGGTTGAGCTTGGGCACGGACAGCGCGGTCTTCTGGTCGCTGGTCCCGCCCTTCGGCGCCTGTACGGCCTCCGCCTTGGTGATCTTGCCGCCGCTCAGGGTCAGGCGTACCTGGACCGCGCCGTACTGGGTCTGGGACACAGTGCCGGTGACGGTGCCGTTCCCGGCCGCCTCGGCGCCGCCCTGTGCCGCCTCCTGGGCCGGCGCGGTCTGCTGCGGGGCGCTGCCCGCCGCCGCCGCGGAGGCCGGGTCGGACGCCGGCTTCAGCGACAGCAGCAGCACGACTCCCGACACGGTCGCGGCGGTGGCCAGCACGACACGCCGGATGGGGTGACTCTTCCTCATCTGGTCTGAGCTCCTGAAGTCCCGTCGCTCACATCTCGAACGACTCGTGATGGATGCGGCGGGCGGGAACCCCCGCGCCGCGCAGTGCTTCGTAGACGGACTGCGCGAAACCGTTCGGCCCGCACATGAACACGTCGTGGTTGTCGATGTCCGGCAGCTTGCGCCGCAGGCTCTCCGCGGAGATGTCCGGGCGTTCCCCGTCCGGGCTGTTGACCGCGTACATGAGCCGGGCGCCGCGCTCCTCGGCGATGGCCGCCAGCTCGTCCCACAGCGCCAGGTCCTGGGTGCTGTTGGCCCGGTAGAGCAGGGTGATGTCGCCGGACGCGCCGGGCAGCGTCTCGAACAGGGCCCGCATCGGGGTGATGCCCACGCCGCCCGCGACCAGCAGCACCTTGCCCTGGCTGCGCCGGCTCGCGGTCAGCGCGCCGTAGGGTCCCTCGGCCCACACCTTCGTGCCGGGGGTGAGCTCGCGCAGCCCGGCGCTGTGGTCGCCGATCGCCTTCACGGTGATCCGCAGCATGTCGGGGCGGGGGGCCGCCGACAGCGAGTAGGGGTGCGAGCTGAAGCGCATGCCCGGGGCGAGGAACCGCCAGCGGAAGAACTGGCCCGCCTCCGCGCCCATCCGGTGCAGTTTCCGGCCGCCGATGAGGACCGACACGATGCCCGGCGTCTCCTCGATCACCGCCTCGACCCGCATGCGGTGACGGAGGTTCAGCCGGATGGGGGTGAGGATGCGGTACCAGACGACCAGGGCGGTGACCGAGCCGTACAGCGCGTACCAGACCGTCTTGGCGACCGGCTCGACCGCGAAGTCGTTGCCGGTGGTCAGCTGGTGCCAGAACGTCAGGAACACCGCCGCGTACGTCATCAGGTGCACGTGGTACCAGGTGTCGTACGGCATCCGGCGGCGGATCCCGCCGATCGAGACCAACCCGATGAGCAGCAGCAGGCCGGCGCCGATGGCGGCCTTGCCCATGTCGGGCAGCTGGTTGATGGAGTCGGTCGTCTGCTGGACGATGTCGCCGAGCGACTTGCCGGCCTGCAGGGCGTAGCCCCACATGGTCAGGAAGATGTGGGCGAGGACGAGGCAGAGCGTGTAGCGGCCGCTCATCGCGTGCCAGCGGGCGACCCGGTCGGAACCGACCCGGCGTTCCAGCGCGGGCACCCGGGCCATCTGGAGCACCACGAGCGCCATCAGGTAGCCGGCCAGCAGGCCGGTGATCCGGCCCGCGTTGAGGATCTTGCCGTTGTCGTCGGGGATGGAGGCGGTGTTGTGCCACCACAGCCACAGCACGCCGGCCGCGCCGGCCCAGACGGCGATCAGCAGGATGGTCGCAGGCGAACGGCGCGGGCGGATGCGGCGCATCGTCTGGCGGCGGGCGGCGCGGCCGCCTGCGAGCGTCGTGGTCACGGTTCCTCCGGGGACGGGGCAAGGGGGGTGGCGTGGTCCCTCGGTCCTCAGATACGTGCGGTGGCGCCCTGGTGTTCAGCTGTGGGCGGAGTCCAGTGCGGACTGGAGTGACTGGCGGTAACCGTCACTGGTGTAGGTGGCACCCGAGACGGTGTCGATCGAGGCGCTCTGCGCCGTCAGGGCCTCACCGCGCAGCCGGGGGAGGGCGTAGCTGTTGATCTCCTGGTCCCGTGGGTTGTCGGTGGGGTAGGTGACGGCCGTCACGTCGGTGAGCTTGCCGTTCTTGAGGGTGATCCGCACCTGGACGGGACCCCAACGGGTCTGGACGGTGTCACCGTCCACGGACCTGGTGCCGCTGGAGCCGCTGGTGGACCCGCTCCCGGACGTGCCGCCGGACCCGCTCGACGCGCTCGCCGAAGGGGCGGTGGACGGGGCGGTCGCCGGGGCCGACACGGCGATCTGCGGGGTCGTGTGCGGCTTGAGGGACAGCAGCAGCACCATCCCCGACACGGTGGCGGCGCTCGCCAGCACGACGCGGCGCAGCGGACGGTTCTTCTTCAGCGCGTGCACGTCTGCTGCCCCAAATCTTCCTGCCTCACGGCTTCCTGCCTCACTGCTCTCAGAGTTCGAACGACTCGTGGTGGATACGGCGGTCCGGCACACCGGCGGCGCGCAACGCCTCGTACACGTCGCGGGCGAAACCGTGCGGCCCGCAGAGGTACACGTCGTGCGCGGCGAGGTCGGGCACCGCCTGGCGCAGCGACCCGGCGGTGAAGCTCGGGCGCCGCCCGTCCGCCCCGTTCAGCGCGTACAGCACCTTCGCGCCACGCCACCGCGCGATGGCCTCCAGTTCGCTGCCCAGCGCCAGGTCCTCGGCCCGGCTCGCCCGGTACAGCAGGGTCACCTCGCCCGGCAGCGTCTCGAAAAGCGCCCGGAGCGGGGTGATGCCGACGCCGCCGCCGATCAGCAGCGCCTTCGGCGCGGTACGCCGGTCGGCGGTGAGGGAGCCGTAGGGACCCTCCGCCCACACCCGGATCCCCGGCCGCAGCAGGGGGATCGCCGCGCTGTGGTCACCGAGCGACTTGACGGTGATCCGCATCAGGTCGGACCGGGGCGGCGCCGACAGGGAGTACGGCGTGGAGGTCCACCACATGCCCTCGGTGAGGAACCTCCAGCGGAAGAACTGCCCGGCCTGCGCGCCCAGTTCGTCCAGCCGCCGCCCGCGTACGACGACGGACCACACTCCGGCCGCCTCCTGGTGCACCGACTCGACCCGCAGCCGGTGCCGCACGTTCAGCCGCACCGGCACGAGAACGCGGAACCAGAGGACCAGCGCCGCGACCCCCAGGTACAGCGCGTACCAGGCGGCCCGGACCGGTCCGCCGCCGGTGAGGTCGGTGCCCAGCTGGACCTGGTGGAAGAAGGTGAGGAACACGGCCAGGTAGGTCAGCAGGTGGACGTAGTACCAGAACTCGAAGCCGACCCGCCGCCGCACGGCACGCGCCGAGGTGATGCCGACCGCGAACAGGATCACCGTGCCGACGGTCGCCTTCAGCATGTCCGGATAGTCGAGGACCACCGTCAGCGTCTCGTGCACGAACGACACGCCGTCCTGGGCGGCGTACCCGGTGAGGATCAGCACGATGTGCGCGACCAGCAGGCAGACGGTGTAGCGGCCCGCCATCGCGTGCCAGCGCGCCACCCGGTCGGAGCCGATCCGGCGCTCCAGCAGCGGCACCCGGGCCATCATCCCGACCAGCACCGCGCAGGCGTATCCGCACAGCAGCCCGGCGATCCGTCCGGCGTTCGTCAGCCAGCCGGCCGTGCCGACCACCGACCCGGCGTTCAGCCACCACGCCGCCACCGCGACCGCGGCCCCGGCCCACAGCAGGGCGAGCAGCGGGCCCGCGGGGGAGCGGCGGGCGGCGGGCGGCACCGGGGGTGCCGTCGTCCGCTCGTGCAGGGTGGTCATGGGTGCGACCTTTCTTCCGTCCTGGCCACCACTGTGCGGGCGCAACCTCTGAGCACGCTCTCAACAGGCACCCGCCGAGCGCACTCAGAGGAAACTCAGAGGGTGCGGCGGCACCGGCCGCCGCACCGAGGGGCGATCCTGGAGAGGCGATGAACACCACCCGCTCCGGCCGCCCCGCGCTCACCCGTCCCGACGGCACGCCCCTGCGTGTCCTCGTCGTCGATGACGACCCCGACCTCGCAGAGGTGCTGTGCGGCGCCCTGCGCTACGAGGGCTGGCAGGTGCGCGCGGCCGGCGACGGCGCGTCGGCGGTCACCGCGGCCGGAGAGCTGGAGCCGGACGCCGTCGTGCTGGACGTGATGCTCCCGGACACCGACGGTTTCGCCGTGCTGCGCTCGCTGCACGCGGTGCTGCCCGAGGTCTGTGTGCTCTTCCTCACCGCGCGGGACGGGGTGGAGGACCGCATCGCGGGCATCACGGCGGGCGGCGACGACTACGTCACCAAGCCCTTCAGCCTGGAGGAGGTCGTCGCCCGGCTGCGCGGGCTGCTGCGCCGCGCCGGGATGGCCCGGCAGCTGGAGGAGGGTCCGCGGCTGGTCGTCGGCGACCTCGTGATGGACGAGGAGGCGCACGAGGTGACCCGCGCGGGCGAACTGGTCGAGCTGTCACCGACCGAGTTCGAGCTCCTGCGGTTCCTGATGCGCAACCCGCGCCGCGTGCTGAGCAAGGCGCAGATCCTCGATCGCGTCTGGTCCTACGACTTCGGTGGCCGCGCCCACGTCGTGGAGCTGTACATCTCCTACCTGCGCAAGAAGGTGGACGCGGGCCGCGAGCCCATGATCCACACGGTGCGCGGGGCCGGCTACGTGCTGAAGCCGGTGTCCAGGTGAGGTCACCGCAGGAGGGGCTGCACCGGGTCGCGGCGGCCTGGGCACGGGCCCTGGCCGCCACGGCACGCCGGGTGAGGCCCGGCCGGGCGGGGACGGCTCGCCGGTCCGGGGCCGGCCGGGCGGGGACGCGGTGGGGCGGGCGTCTGCCCCGGCCGCACACGCTGCGCGCCCGGCTCACCGTGGGTCTCGTCGTCCTGCTCGCCGTCAGCTGCGCCGCCGTGGGCGTGGCCGCCGTACTGGAACTCGACGGATTCCTCACCGGCCGGCTGGACGAGCAGCTGAGCGAGACCGGGAGCCGGTTCCCGGCGAGCCTGGAGCACAACGGGAAGCCGCCAGGCCAGAAGGACGACCACGACGGCGACGAACACGGTGACACCCGCAAGCAGGGCGCCGGCACGCTCGGCGTGCGGCTGGTCGGCGGCTCGGTCACGAACGCGGCGGTCGTCCCCTCCGGCGCGGCCACCACGATGCTCACGGTGCGCCTCACCGCCGGGGACGCGCGGCGCCTCGCCGCGGTCCCGGCCGACGGCAGGGGCCACAGCGCCGGCCTGTCCGGCCTGGGCGACTACCGGGTCATGGCGACGACCGGACTCGACGGCGACGTCCTGATCACCGGCCTGCCCCTGGAGCCGGTCGAGGCCGCCGTGCACCGCCTCGAACTGGTCGCGGGCGTCGTCTTCGGCGCGGCCCTCACCTTCACCGGCGTGGTCGGCGCCCTCTGGGTGCGCTGGTCGCTGCGGCCGCTCAGCCGGGTCGCCGCGACCGCCACCCGGGTCAGTGAACTCCCGCTGGCCAGCGGTGAGGTGGTGCTTCCGTCGCGGGCCCCCGACCCCGACCCGCACAGCGAGGTGGGCCGGGTCGCCAACGCCTTCGACCGCATGCTGCGCCATGTGGAGGACGCGCTCACCGAACGCCACGCGAGCCAGGAGCGGTTGCGCAGCTTCGCCGCCGACGCCAGTCACGAACTGCGCACGCCGGTCGCCTCGGTCCGCGGCCACGCCGAACTCGCCCTGCTGCACCCGGGCCCGGTGCCGGCGGAGGTCTCCCGGGCGCTGGAGCGCATCGCCGCCGAGTCGTCCCGGATGAGCGACATGGTCGACGAACTCCTGCTGCTGGCCCGGCTGGACGCGGGCCGACCGCTGGAACGCCTCCCCGTCGACCTGACCCGTCTGGTCCTCGACGCCGTCACCGACGCCCGGGCCGTCGGCCCCGGCCACCGCTGGACGATGGAACTGCCCGAGGAACCGGTCACGGTGACCGGCGACGAGCACCGTCTGCACCAGGCGCTCGCCAACCTGCTGGCCAACGCCCGCCTGCACACCCCCGCCGGCACGAAGGTGACGGTGTCCCTGGACACGGACGGCGCGGCGGCCGTCCTCAGCGTCCACGACGACGGCCCCGGCGTCGCGGAGGACATCCGCCCGGGCGTCTTCGAACGCTTCACGCGGGCCGACCGCCGGGCCAAGGGCGCGGGCGGCGGCGGGGGCGCCGGCCTGGGCCTGGCGATCGTCGCCGCGGTGGTGGAGGCCCACGCGGGGACCGTGGACCTGCACAGCCGCCCGGGCTCGACGACGTTCACCCTGCGGCTGCCGGCACCGGGTGACGGCGGCCCGGGCGGGACGCCGTAGCACCACGGCGGCCAGGGCGGGATGCCGTAGCACCACGGCGGCCCGGGCGGGATGCCGTAGCACCACGGCGGACCTGGACGGATGCCGTAGCACCACGGCGGCCCAGGCGGGATGCCGTAGCACCACGGCGGCCCGGGTCGCCGTACGGAGAGGTACGGCGGCCCGGGCCGCTCCACGCGGGATCGCGGGGTCCGGCGGAACCGGAGAGCTCCCGCGGCCGCCCCGGCCGGCGCTTCTTCGGGGCGGCCACGGCGCCTGTCACGTCACTTGGTGAGCGTGCAGGCGGCCAGGGAGTCGAGACCGGTCGGCTTGGCCGCGGTGCGGCCGATGGAGATCGCGATGCGGTCGATGGTCGACTTCCGCTTGTCCGCCAGCGGGCCGAGGATCGCGTTCTGGACGAAGTTGGGGCCGCCCTGGCCGACGGTGTCGACCAGGCGCTTGTTGGCCTCGGCGATCTGGGTGTTGAGCAGGGTGAGGTTGCGGGTCACCTCGGCCTGCGCGGTGGCGGGGATCGCGGGCAGCTTCGAGGCCACGTCCGGGCAGCTGATCGTGCCCGCGGCGGCCGTGTTGCCCGTGTTGCCCGCGTTGCCGCCGGCCTGCTGACCGGCCGTCGCCGCCGCGCTCGGGGTGGCCGCCCCGTTGTTCGCGGCCCCGCCGGTGTTGACGCCGCCCGCGTTGAGGACGCAGGGCGCCAGCGCGTCCAGGCCCGTCGGCTTGGCCGCCGTCCGCCCGATCGCCGTCGCGATGCGGTTGACCGTGGCCACCCGCTTGTCCTTCAGCGGGCCGAGGATCGCGTTCTGGACGAAGTTGGGGCCGCCCTGGCCGACGGTGTCGACCAGGCGCTTGTTGGCCTCGGCGATCTGGGTGTTGAGCAGGGTGAGGTTGCGGGTCACCTCGGCCTGGGCGGTGGCGGGGATCGCGGGCAGCTTCGAGGCCACGTCCGGGCAGCTGATCGTGCCGGGGCTGGCGAGCGTCCTCGCGGTGGTGCTGTTGCTGCTCTTGGGCGTCTCCCCGGCGAGGGCGGAGGTGACGACCACCGCGCCGGACAGCGCCAACGCGGCGGCGCCGCCGATGACCGCGACACGACGCTTGTTGTACTTCGGAAGGGCCCTGGACATGCGGATGCCTCACTCGGGTCGAGAGGTGACGGGGGTGATTCGGTTGACCAAACGCGGCGCCTGCGTCTGGCGAGAGGTACGGGAAAGCGGTTTCGCATGTTCAACGACCCTTCGAAATTCCTGCACACACTCCTTCGCGGCCCCCTTCGCGCACAGGGCTCGATTGACGATTCATGCGGAGTACTGCATACTCATGCATGTCAGCGACCGCACTGTTGAGGAGAATCCCGTGGCCGAGCGCGTCGTACTCGCCTACTCAGGCGGTCTGGACACCTCCGTCGCCATCGGCTGGATCGCCGAGGAGACGGGCGCCGAGGTCATCGCCGTCGCGGTCGACGTCGGCCAGGGCGGCGAGGACCTCGACGTCATCCGCAAGCGCGCCCTCGCGTGCGGCGCGGTGGAGGCCGAGGTCGCGGACGCCCGGGACGAGTTCGCCGACGAGTACTGCCTCCCGGCGATCAAGGCCAACGCCCTCTACATGGACCGCTATCCGCTGGTCTCCGCCCTCTCCCGCCCGGCGATCGTCAAGCACCTCGTCGCCGCCGCCCGCAAGCACGGCGCCGGCACGGTCGCCCACGGCTGCACCGGCAAGGGCAACGACCAGGTCCGCTTCGAGGCCGGCATCGTCGCCCTCGCCCCCGACCTCACGTGCATCGCCCCGGTCCGCGACTACGCGATGACCCGCGACAAGGCCATCGCGTTCTGCGAGGACAAGCGGCTCCCGATCGCCACCAGCAAGAAGTCCCCGTACTCCATCGACCAGAACGTCTTCGGGCGCGCCGTGGAGACGGGCTTCCTGGAGGACATCTGGAACGCCCCGATCGAGGACATCTACGAGTACACCTCGAACCCGGCCACCCCGCGCGAGGCCGACGAGGTCGTCATCACCTTCGAGGCGGGCGTCCCGGTCGCCCTCGACGGCAGGCCCGTCACCGTGCTCCAGGCCGTCCAGCAGCTCAACGAGCGCGCCGGCGCCCAGGGCGTCGGCCGGATCGACATGGTCGAGGACCGGCTCGTGGGCATCAAGTCCCGCGAGGTGTACGAGGCTCCGGGCGCGATCGCCCTGATCACCGCCCACCAGGAGCTGGAGAACGTCACCGTCGAGCGTGAACTCGCCCGCTACAAGCGGCAGGTCGAGCAGCGCTGGGGCGAACTGGTCTACGACGGCCAGTGGTTCTCCCCCCTCAAGCGCGCCCTCGACGGCTTCATCGACGAGGCCAACCAGCACGTCAACGGCGACATCCGGATGACCCTGCACGGCGGCCGGGCGGTCGTCACCGGCCGGCGCTCGCAGACCTCGCTCTACGACTTCGACCTCGCCACCTACGACACGGGCGACACCTTCGACCAGGCCGCGGCCAAGGGCTTCATCGACATCTACAGCCTGTCGTCGAAGATCGCCGCGAGGCGCGATCTCGCATAGGGACCCGTGTCCCCCCGCACGCACTAGCCTGGCAGCCGCCTCCCCACGCCCCGCGATCCCTCGCGCGGGTGGGGAGGCGGTCGCACATCGACACCTCCGAGGAGCAACGTAAGTGAGCAGCAACAGCGGTGACGTTCGGCTCTGGGGCGGCCGTTTCGCCGACGGTCCCGCCGAGGCCCTGGCGAAGCTGTCCGCGTCCGTCCACTTCGACTGGCGGCTCGCGCCCTACGACATCGCCGGCTCGCGGGCCCACGCGCGCGTCCTGCACAAGGCCGGACTCCTCACCGAGGACGAGCTGACCCGGATGCTCGGCGGGCTCGACCGGCTCGAAGCCGACGTCGCCTCGGGCGAGTTCACCGGCACCGTCGCCGACGAGGACGTGCACACCGCCCTGGAGCGCGGTCTCCTGGAGCGCCTCGGCCCCGACCTCGGCGGCAAGCTCCGCGCGGGCCGCTCCCGCAACGACCAGGTCGCGACCCTCTTCCGGATGTACCTGCGCGACCACGCCCGGATCATCGGCGGCCTGATCGCCGACCTCCAGGACGCGCTCACCGGCCTCGCCGAGGCGCACCCCGACGTGGCGATGCCCGGCCGCACCCACCTCCAGCACGCCCAGCCCGTGCTCTTCGCCCACCACGTCCTCGCCCATGTGCAGTCCCTGTCCCGGGACGCCGAGCGGCTGCGCCAGTGGGACGAGCGGACGGCCGTGTCCCCGTACGGCTCCGGCGCCCTGGCCGGCAGCAGCCTCGGCCTCGACCCCGAGTCGGTCGCCAGGGACCTCGGCTTCGAGCACGGCAGCGTCGCCAACTCCATCGACGGCACGGCCTCCCGCGACTTCGTCGCCGAGTTCGCCTTCATCACCGCGATGATCGGCGTGAACCTCTCCCGGATCGCCGAGGAGATCATCCTCTGGAACACGAAGGAGTTCTCCTTCGTCACCCTGCACGACGCCTTCTCCACCGGCTCCTCGATCATGCCGCAGAAGAAGAACCCGGACATCGCGGAGCTGGCCCGGGGCAAGAGCGGCCGGCTCATCGGCAACCTGACCGGCCTGATGGCGACCCTGAAGGCGCTCCCGCTGGCGTACAACCGCGACCTCCAGGAGGACAAGGAGCCGGTCTTCGACTCCTGCGACCAGCTGGAGGTCCTGCTGCCCGCCTTCACCGGCATGATGGCCACCCTCACCGTGCACCGCGAGCGCATGGAGGAGCTGGCCCCGGCCGGCTTCTCGCTCGCCACCGACATCGCCGAGTGGCTGGTCAGGCAGGGCGTGCCGTTCCGTGACGCGCACGAGGTGGCCGGCGAGTGCGTGAAGGTCGCCGAGGCGGAGGGCAAGGAGCTCGACGGTCTGACCGACGAGCAGTTCGCGAAGATCTCCGCGCACCTGACCCCCGAGGTCCGCTCCGTCCTCAACGTCCCCGGCGCGCTCGCCTCCCGCGACGGCCGCGGCGGTACGGCGCCCAGCGCGGTCGCCGTCCAACTCGCCGACGCCAAGGCCGACGTCGCCGCGCAGCACCGGTGGGCCACCGCGAAGGCCGGGAAGTAGCAGGTCGGCTGGGACAGGGGCGTCGCGGGTTAGGTTGGTCGCGAGCCGTACCGGAGCCGACCGAACGGAGCCCGTGATGCCCTTCGCCCGACTGGCCTCAGCGACGACCCCCACCTGTCACATCGGCCTGGGGCTCGCCGCCGTCGGCCGACCCGGCTACATCAACCTCGGCCGGGAGCGGGACCTCCCGGCCGACCGCAGCGTCGGTGCCCTGCGGGCCCGCACCCACGAACTCCTCGACGCGGCCTACGCCCAGGGCGTCCGCTACTTCGACGTGGCCCGCTCCTACGGCCGTTCGGAGGAGTTCCTCGCCGACTGGCTCGCCGCCCGGCCCGACGTCAGGGACGTCGTCGTCGGCAGCAAGTGGGGCTACACCTACACCGCGGACTGGTCCACCGAGGCTGAGCGGCACGAGGTGAAGGACCACGGCGTCGAGACGTACGAACGGCAGCGCGCCGAGACGGCCGAGCTGCTCGGCGACCGGCTCGACCTCTACCAGATCCATTCGGTGACCCCGGACAGCCCGGCCCTCACCGACAAGGAACTGCACGCGAGGCTGGCGGAAGCCGCCGCGGGGGGCCTGAGCGTCGGCTTCTCCACCAGCGGTCCCGCACAGGCCGACGCCGTCCGCGCGGCCCTCGCCGTGACGGTCGACGGCGAGCCCCTCTTCCGTACGGTCCAGTCGACGTTCAACGCCCTGGAGACCTCCGCGGGACCCGCCCTCGCCGAGGCCCACGACGCCGGACTCACGGTGATCGTCAAGGAGGCCATGGCCAACGGGCGCCTCGCCGGGCCCCAGGCGCCCGACGCGCTGAAGGCGGTGGCCGAGGAGACGTCCCTCGGCTGCGACGCCGTCGCCCTCGCCCTGGTCCTGCGCGAGCCCTGGGCGGGTGTCGTCCTGTCCGGCGCCGCGACCAGCGGCCAGCTCGCCTCCAACCTGCACGCCGCGGTCGTCGACCTCGACGAGGAGCAGACCGCCCGGCTCGCCGCCCTGGTCGAGGACCCGTACACCTACTGGGAGCGGCGCGGCAGCCTGCCCTGGAACTGAGCGAGCGACCCGCACGCGGCTCCACGACCACGCACCCACCCCCCCCCGTGAGGCACATGCATCCAGGATGAGACAGTGATGTCTCATCTGCGGTACGATTGTCTCATGGCTGTCGATCGTGACCACGTGCTGCGCACCTCCGCGGCCCTGCTGACCCGTAAGTCGACCGCGACCATGGACGAGGTCGCGAAGGCCGCCGGGATCAGCCGGGCCACGCTGCACCGTCTCTTCGCGGGACGCGACGCGCTCGTGCGGGCGCTGGAGTCGCTCGGTATCGCGGAGTGTGAGAAGGCGGTGGCCGCCGCCCGCCTCGACGACGGCCCGGCCCAGGACGCCCTGCGCCGCTTCGTGCGGGAACTCGAACCCGCCGCCGCGCTGCTCGCCTTCCTCTACACCGAGAACCAGCTGTTCGAGGGCGAGCAGCAGCACGGCGGCTGGGACCGGTTGGACGCCCGGATCTCCGCCCTGTTCCGGCGCGGCCAGGACAGCGGCGAGTTCCGCATCGACCTCACCCCCGCCTGGCTCACCGAGGCGCTCTACGGCCTGATGGCCTCCGGCGCCTGGGCGGTCGCGGAGGGCCGCGTCGCCCGCAAGGACTTCACCCACATGATCGTCGAGCTGCTGCTCGGCGGCGCGCTCAGGAGAGAGGAATCATGACCAGCACCCTGCAGCCGGCCGGAACGACCGAGGCGGTGACACGTCCGGGCCGCTGGCTCGCACTGTCCGTCCTCGTGCTCGCCGTGCTGCTGGTGGCCGTCGACGCGACCGTCCTCGGTCTCGCGACCCCCTACATCAGCGAGGACCTCCAGCCCTCCGGCACCCAGCTCCTGTGGATCGGCGACGTCTACTCCTTCGTGATCGCCGGCCTGCTCGTCTCCATGGGCAGCCTCGGCGACCGCATCGGCCGCAAGCGGATCCTGCTCGTGGGTGCCACGGCGTTCGGCGCGATATCCGTCCTCAACGCCTACGCCACGACACCGGAGATGATGATCGCGGCCCGGGCGTTGCTCGGGGTCGCCGGCGCGACGCTGATGCCGGCCACGCTCGCCCTGATCCGCAACCTCTTCCACGACCCCCGCGAACGCAGCCTGGCGGTCGGCGTCTGGGGCGCCACCGCGTCCGCGGGCACGGCCGTCGGCCCGGTCGTGGGCGGCTTCCTGCTGGAGCACTTCTGGTGGGGCTCGGTCTTCCTGATCAACCTGCCCGTGATGGCGGTCCTCGTCGTCGTCGGCATCCGGCTGCTGCCGGAGTCGCGCACCCCGAACCCCGGCCCGTGGGACCTGACCAGCGTCGCGCTGTCGCTGGTCGGCATGATCGGCGTGGTCTACGCCGTCAAGGAGGCCGCCGCGCACGGCCTCACCTGGGAGTCGTCGGCCGTCGGCCTGCTGGGCGCGGCCGCGCTGTACGGCTTCGTGCGCCGCCAGCTCACCCTGCCGGCCCCGCTGCTCGACATGCGCCTGTTCCGCGACCGCGGCTTCAGCGGAGCGGTCCTGGCCGACCTGCTGACCGTCCTCGGCCTGTCCGGCCTGGTGTTCTTCCTCTCCCAGTACCTGCAACTCGTGCAGGGCAGGCCGCCGTTCGAAGCCGGCCTCGCCGAACTCCCGGCCGCCGTCGGCGCGGTGGTCGCCGGCCTGCTCGCCGGCCGCGCGGCCCGCCGCTTCTCGGTGCGCGCCGTCGTCTCCGGCGGGCTCGCCGCGATCGGCCTCGCGCTGGCCTCGCTCACGGTGCTCGACCGGTCCACCGGCTATCCCCTGCTCGGGGCGGCGCTGCTGGTGGTCGGCGTCGGCGCCGGTCTCTCCTTCACGGTGACCGCCGACGTGATCCTGGGGTCCGTCCCCAAGGAACAGGCGGGCGCCGCGTCCGCCGTCTCCGAGACGGCCTACGAACTGGGCGCGGCCCTGGGCATCGCCGTGCTCGGCTCGATCGTGACCGGCGTCTACAGCGGCTTCACCGCGCCCGCCGACACGCCCGCCGGCGCGCACGAGTCGCTGGGCGGGGCACTGGAGGCGTCGACCACCATGCCTCCGGCCACCGCCGAGGCCATGCTGTCCTCGGCCCGCGACGCCTTCACCGAGGGCCTCACCCTGGCATCGGCCGCAGGCGCCGCGGTCCTCCTGATCACAGCGACAGCAGCCTGGCACATGCTGAAAGACCAACGCCTGGAATCCCACCAGCCAACCCCACACGGGGACACGCCGACCCGTGACCCGGCCCCGGGACACCCCGAAAGGGGCGCGGGGAACGGTGCGACACGCCCCCACGCACCCGCATCCGGAAGGCAGCCCGGCCCCGGTGCGAACCCGCCCGCGCCCCGAAACTGACGCCAGGTCAGTACGCCGAACGGGGTGCGGGGAGCGGCCCGACAAGGCCCGTCCGACCCGCACCCACCCGCCACCAGCGGCGGAGCCGAAACCGCTACGCCGCCTTCGCCTTCGTCGCGTACATGTCCACGTACTCCTGCCCGGACAGCCGCATGACCTCCGTCATCACGGAGTCCGTCACCGCCCGCAGCACGTACCGGTCCCGGTCCATCCCCTCGTACCGGGAGAACTCCATCGCCTCACCGAACCGCACGGTGACCCGTCCGGGACGCGGCATCCCCGCACCCCCGGGCTGCAGCTTGTCCGTACCGATCATCGCGAACGGGACGACCGGCGCACCGGTCATCAGGGTGAGCCGGGCGATACCGGTACGGCCCCGGTACAGGCGGCCGTCGGGCGAGCGCGTGCCCTCGGGGTAGATGCCGAACACCCGGCCGTCCTCGAGGATCCGCCGGCCCGTCATGAGCGCCGCCACCCCGCCCCGGCCGCCGTCGCGGTCCACGGGGATCATGCCGACCCCGATGAAGAACCACGCCATGAGCCGTCCCTTGAGGCTCTTGCCGGTGACGTACTCGTCCTTGCCGATGAAGAAGACCTGCCGGTCGCACACCAGCGGAAGGATCATCGAGTCGATGAACGTGAGGTGGTTGCCGGCCAGGATGACCGGACCGTCACCCGGGATGTGCTCCACGCCTTCCACCCGGAGGCGGAACATCAGGCGCATGATCGGTCCGAGCACTGCCTTGATGAACGCGAAGCGGGACAACGGGTCCTCCGGTGTCAAGGGATTCTGTATGAGTCTGTGCAGGTGAGGACATTACTCGCGGTCCGGGGGGTCTTGCACATCGGGTTCACCCAGGTCTTACGCAGTGTTGACGCGTGTTTACCTGCGGCACCCCGCCGTCGTGCGCCGGTAACCCGCCCGGAACCGTGTGACACGGCTCCCGCCGTGCCGGCCACCGGACGCGTACCCCGCCGCGCCGCGCCGATGCCGACGCGCCGTCACCCATCCCCTCCCAGGTGACATCACACGTCACCCGCGTGTTCCGTCGCAGGTCTCCCGCCGGTCATGGACACGCACCTACCATCGGCCCGCACTGACGAGTCGACGGCAGGAGGCGGCCATGGGAACGCAGCAGTCGCAGGAACCGCAGGAGTCACCGGAACAGTCCCGCGGAGCCGGACGCCGGGCGCTCCTCGGCGCGGCGATGCTCGGCGCGGGCGGGGCGGTCCTCGGGCTGTCCGGGACCGCGCAGGCGGCCGGGACCGCGCACGGCGGCGGGGGACTGAAGAGCCTGCCGGTGCCGACGATCATCGGCCACCGCGGCGCCAGCGGCTACCGTCCGGAGCACACCTTCGGCTCGTACGAGCTCGCCCTGGACCTGGGCGCCGACATCGTCGAGGCCGGTGACCTGGTGCCGACCAGGGACGGCCATCTGGTGTGCCGTCACGAGCCGGAGATCGGCGGCACCACGGACGTCGCGAACCACCCGGAGTTCGCCGGCCGCAGAACCACCAAGGTCCTCGACGGGGTCTCCACCACCGGCTGGTTCACCGAGGACTTCACCCTCGCCGAGCTGAAGACCCTGCGCGCCGTCGAACGCGTCCCGGCCAACCGTCCGCACAACACCCTCTACGACGGCCGCTGGGAGATCCCCACGTTCGAGGAGGTGCTGCGCTGGCAGGACGAGCAGACCCGCCGGCGCGGCAAGCAGGTCTTCATCTACCCCGAGACCAAGCACCCCACCTACTTCCGCAAGCTGGGCCTCGGCCTGGAGGAGCGCGTCGCCAAGCTGCTGCGCAAGTACGGCAAGGACAAGCGGAACTCGCCGGTCGTCCTGCAGTCCTTCGAGCCCACCAGCATCCAGCGGCTGAACGAGCTGGTCGACAACCCCCTGGTCGTGCTGCTCTCCACCGCGGGCAGCCGCCCCTGGGACTTCGTCGAGTCGGGCGACCCCCGCACGGTCGCCGACCTGATCACCCCCAGGGGGCTGAGGGAGATCGCCGGCTACGCCCAGGGCATCGGCCCGACGCTCGACCTGGTCATCCCGAAGGACGCGAACGGCAGGCTGACCACGCCGACCACGCTGGTCGCCGACGCGCACAAGCGGGGCCTGATCCTGCACCCGTACACCATGCGCAACGAGAACCCCTTCCTGCCCGCGGAGTTCCGCAAGGGCACGGACGCCGACGGCTACGGCGACGCGTTCGGCGCCTTCAAGGCGTACTTCGCGACCGGCATCGACGGCGTCTTCACCGACAACGCCGACACCGGCGTGCTGGCCCGCGCGGACTTCGTCAACGGCTGAGCGCCCCGACCCGGTTGGAGTGACAGCGGGCCGTCCGGGCAACCCGTGGCCCGGACGGCCGCGTCGTGCCGCATATGACGCACGACCTGCTCGCCACCCTGCGCCCCCTGCTCACCGCCGAGGCATCGGCGGAGGCACACGCCTCCGGAACCGACGCGGGCGACCTCGAACAGGAGGTCTGGCTCCGCCTCCTGGAACGCCTCGACTCCGCCGGCCCGCCCGTCGACCCGCAGGGCTGGCTGCGCCGGACCGTTCGGTCCGAGGTGCGCCGCAGCCGCCGTACCACCCGCCTCGAACGCCCCTACGACACCGAACCCACCGACCACGGCGACCCCGGCCCCGAGCAGCTCGCCCTGGCCGCCGCCCGGCGCCGCGCCCTGCGGGACGCCGTGCGCCGGCTGCCGGGCCGCTGCCCCCGCCTGATGGAGGCCCTCCTGTCGCCGAAGGACCTCACATACCGCGAGATCGCGGGTGAGTTGGGTATGTCACAGGGCAGTCTTGGTCCGGAACGTTCCCGATGTCTGGGATGTCTTCGTCGTTTGCTCACGCCGGAGGTTGCGGCCCGCGGAGGGCGGGGATAGGAGTGAGGGACAACAGGCGATCAGGTGAGCGGGAGGCGTGCGCACATGGGCATGAGCGTGACCATCTCGGCGGCGACCGAGCAGGATGTGGAGCAGATCTTCAGGTTGCAGTACCTCTGCTTCCAGAGCGAGGCGGCGCTGTACGGCAACTACCGCATCGACCCGCTCCTCCAGACGCTGGACTCGGTCCGCGAGGAGGTGGTCACGGACTGCGTCTTCGTGGCGAGGCTGGGTGACGAGGTGGTCGGCTCCGTGCGCGGCAGCCTCACCGAGGACGGCGCCGCCGCCATCGGCAAGCTCTGCGTCCATCCCCGCCTCCAGGGGCACGGCATCGGCGCCCGTCTGCTCCGGGCCGCGGAGTCGGCCCTCGTCGAGCAGCGCGGCGCCACCAGGTTCCGCCTGCACACCGGCCACCGCAGCGAGGGCAACCTCCGCCTGTACCGCCGGGTCGGCTACCAGACGGTGGGCACGTCCAAGGGCGCGGACGGCGTCCCCATGATCGTCCTGGAGAAGCCCGCCGAGGCGTACGCGGCCACGGCCTGAGTCCCGCTCAGGAGGCGTCCGGCTGCTGCCGGGTGCGGGCCCCGCGAAGCCAGTACAGGGCCGACAGCGGCAGCAGCACCGGGATGAAGACGTACCCCATCCCGAAGTCCGACCACACGGTCGAGTCCGGGAAGGCGGACGGCTCGACCAGCGTCCACGTGCCCACGGCCAGCACCCCGAGCAGTTCGGCGGCGCAGCACACCAGGGCCGCCCTGCGCGCCTTCTCCCCGCCCCGCACCAGCGAGTAGGTGATGAAGCCGTAGACCAGGCCCGCCACCGCGGACAGCGAGTAGGCGAGCGGGGCGCGGCCGAAGTCGGTCGAGATCTGCACCGCCGACCGCGACACCGCGCCGACGACCATCACGCCGTACAGCCACACCAGCAGCATCCCGGGGCCGCTGATCAGCCGGGTCCTCGCGGGCTTCACGGGCTTCTCCTCCGTGGCGGTCATCTCAGTTTCCCCAGATGTCATAGAGCCGCACCTCCAGCACGGCGAGCACCACACCGCCCGCCGCGGCCGTCACCGAGCCCCAGCGGGTGCGCTCGGCCAGCGACATGAACGCCACCGCCGGGATACACGCGACCGCCCCCAGCAGATAGGCCACGAAGATCGTCGTGCCCTGGTCCGGCTTCTCGCCGCGCGCCAGCTGCACGATCCCGATCACCAGCTGCACCACGGCGAGCAGCGAGACCACGCCCATCCCGACGAAGTGCCAGTCCTTCGTCGGCTGGTCACGGGAGGCGGCCCAGCCGCACCAGGCGGCGAGCAGAAGCGCGGCGACGCCGGTCACGAGCGTCAGGACGGCAAGCATGCCGCGACCCTATTACGGGCCAAAAGGCCCGGCGCCGCCGCCCCCGGGACGCACCGTAGGGTCGAGGACATGAAGATCCGCGCTGAAGCCCTCCTGTTCGACAACGACGGCACCCTCGTCTCCTCCCTCGCCTCCGTGGACCGCTGCTGGACGCGTTGGGCCCGGGAGTACGGCATCACCGCCGAGGACTTCGCGCGCGTCGAGCTGCACGGCCGGACGGCCGCGGAGATAGCAGCCGACCTGCTGCCCGCCGAGGTGGTGCCGGCGGCCGTCGCGCGGATCGAACAACTCGAGGTGGACGACGTACCCGGCGGGGGTGTGCGCCTGCTGCCCGGTACCCGGGACTTCCTCGGCTCGCTGCCCGCCGACCGGTGGGCCGTCGTCACCTCCGCCACCCGCAGGCTCGCCGAGGCCAGGCTGGAGGCCGTCGGCATCCTGCCCAAGACGCTCATCGCCGCCGACGACGTCACGCGCGGCAAGCCGGACCCCGAGCCCTACCTGCTCGCCGCCCGCGCGCTGGGCGTGGACCCGGCCCGCTGTGTCGTCTTCGAGGACGCTCCGGCGGGTCTGCGGGCCGGGCGGGCGGCCGGGATGGCCACCGTGGCCTTGGCCACAACCCACCGGGCCGACGAACTGTCCGCGGACCTGGTCGTGCCGGACCTCTCGGCCCTGTCCGCGCTGGTCGCCGACGCGGAGGTGGAGATCTCCGTCCGCGGCTGACCGGTGTCCGCCACTGTCCACCATGCGGACACCGGCGGTGGGTAAGGACCGTACGTCTGGTTTACTGATCGCATGACCACGACGAGCAGCCGCACCCTTGCGACCGAGGCGACCCTGACGCCCGGTGCTCGTTGTATGTGTCGAATGCGCGCCTTCTAGAGGGCCCCCGCACCACCCGAGCTCGCGCCCCGAAGCGAGACGCCGTGGCATGTCCGTGCGCCGTATGCCGTACGTGACCGAGCCGCCCCCACCGCCCGAGCGGCGTGGGACCCCCACCGCGCACCTGTTCTCCCCCTCCTTCCCGTAGCGCCACCGGACGAGAACCGTGCCGCGTTCCGACCGAATGCACGCACCGTGCTCCGGGCACACCCATGCCCGCGCACTCGACAGTGACGGAAACCCCAGTGATCACCACCTCGGGCCTGACCAAGGTCTACCGCTCCCGCGGCCGTGAGGTCACCGCCCTCGACGGCGTCGACCTGCACGTCCGTGAAGGCGAGGTGTACGGCGTCATCGGCCAGTCCGGCGCCGGCAAGTCCTCGCTCATCCGCTGCGTCAACCTGCTGGAACGCCCCACCGCGGGGACGGTGACCGTCGCCGGCCAGGACCTCACCGCCCTCGCCGGCCGCGGTCCCCGCGCCGGCCGGGAACTGCGCCGGGCGCGCAGCCGTATCGGCATGGTCTTCCAGCACTTCAACCTGCTGTCCTCCCGAACGGTGCAGGACAACGTCGAACTGCCCCTGGAGATCCTCGGCAGGTCGGGCGCCGACCGCTCCCGCAAGGCGCTCGAACTCCTCGACCTGGTCGGCCTCGCGGACAAGGCCAACGCCTACCCCGCCCACCTCTCGGGCGGCCAGAAGCAGCGCGTGGGCATCGCCCGCGCCCTGGCCGGCGACCCCAAGGTGCTCCTGTCCGACGAGGCCACCAGCGCCCTCGACCCCGAGACCACCCGCTCCATCCTCCAGTTGCTGCGCGACCTGAACCGGCAGCTGGGCCTGACCGTCCTGCTCATCACCCACGAGATGGGCGTCGTCAAGAGCATCTGCGACTCCGCCGCGCTGATGGAGAACGGACGGATCGTCGAGTCCGGCACGGTCAGCGAGCTGCTCGCCACCCCGGGCTCGCAGCTCGCCGGCGCGCTGTTCCCGGTCGCCGGTGAGGCCGGCGGCGAGGACCGGACCGTCGTCGACGTCACCTTCCAGGGCGAGGCCGCGACCCGGCCCGTCATCTCGCAGCTCTCCCGCACCTACCACATCGACATCTCGATCCTCGGCGCCGCCATCGACACCGTCGGCGGGCTCCAGGTCGGCCGGATGCGCATCGAACTGCCCGGCCACTACGAGGACAACGTCGTACCGATCGGCTTCCTGCGCGAACAGGGCCTGCAGATCGACGTGGTGGGCCAGGAGCCCCTGCCGGTGAAGGAAGGTGCCAAGTGACCTGGTCCGAGATGCAGCCCCTGCTGAGCCAGGCGTGTTGGGACACCCTCTACATGGTCGGCTGGTCCACGCTCATCGCCGTCGCCGGCGGCCTCCCGCTCGGTGTCCTGCTCGTCCTCACCGACCGGGGCGGCCTGCTGCAGAACCTGGCCGCCAACAAGGTCATCGGGCAGATCGTGAACATCGCCCGCTCCATGCCGTTCATCATCCTGATGGTCGCGCTGATGAACGTCACGCGCTCGATCACCGGCACGACCATCGGCCGCGAGGCGGCCATCGTGCCGCTCGCCATCGGGGCGATCCCGTTCTTCGCGCGTCTCGTCGAGACGGCTGTCCGCGAGGTGGACGGCGGACTCCTGGAGGCCGTGCAGGCGATGGGCGGCAACACCTGGACGACCGTCCGCAAGGTCCTCGTACCCGAGTCCCTGCCGTCGCTGATCTCCAGCACCACCACCACGATCGTCGCGCTCATCGGCTACTCGGCCATGGCCGGCACGGTCGGCGCCGGCGGTCTCGGCGACATCGCCATCCGCTACGGCTACCAGCGCTTCGAGACCGACCTCATGTGGATCACCGTGGCCGTCCTCGCCGTGGTCATCTCCGTCATCCAGTTCGCCGGCGACCTCGCGGCCCGTTCCCTGCACCGGCGCGGCGGCCACTCCGGCCCCGCACCCCGGCTGCGCCTGCTGAAGGCGAAGGAACCCGCGGCCGCGGACGTCGGCAAGACCGTCTGAGCCACCCGCCCCCACCAGACTCCCCGCCCACCCCACGCGGGGCCGCACCACCCTTAAGGAAAGGCACTTTTCGTGCGTAACACCGCCAAGATCACCACCGCCGTCCTCGCCGCCTCAGCCCTCACCTTCGGGCTCACCGCCTGCGGCTCGGACGACAGCTCCGCCTCCTCCGACACCAGCGGGCCGCTGGTCGTCGCCGCGAGCCCCACCCCGCACGCCGAGATCCTCGACTACGTGAAGGACCACCTGGCGAAGAAGGCGGGACTCGACCTGGAGGTCAAGGAGTTCCAGGACTACATCGTCCCCAACACGGCGACCGAGGACGGCTCGGTGGACGCCAACTACTTCCAGAACCAGCCGTATCTGGACGACTTCAACAAGAAGCGCGGCACCCACATCGTGCCCGTCGTCACGGTGCACCTGGAGCCCCTCGGCCTCTACTCCCACAAGGTCAAGAGCGTCGACGCCCTGAAGAGCGGCGCGACCGTCGCCCTGCCCAACGACACCGTGAACGAGGCGCGCGCCCTGAAGCTGCTGGCCGGAAAGGGACTCATCACCCTCAAGGACGGCGTCGGCACCGAGGCGACCCCGCAGGACATCGCCGAGAACCCGAAGAAGCTCACGTTCAAGGAGGTCGAGGCGGCCCAGACCGTGCGCTCCCTGGACGACGTGGACGCCGCGGTCGTCAACGGCAACTACGCGATCTCCTCCGGCCTGAAGCCCGCCACGGACGCCCTCGTCCTGGAGTCCGCGAAGAACAGCCCCTACGGCAACTTCCTCGCGGTCAAGAAGGGCAACGAGAAGGACCCGCGGGTCGTGAAGCTCGCCAAGCTCCTCACCTCGCCCGAGGTGAAGAAGTTCATCGAGACCAAGTACCAGGGCTCGGTCATCGCGTCCTTCTGACCGCCGGACGCCCGCCGACAGCGCGTACACGGCGTATCGCCACGCACGGGGTCCACTCCCTCACCCGGAGTGGGCCCCCGGTGCGGTTCAGTGCTTTCATGCTGCATGCTGGGCAGTTCAGCAGGCCCTGAAGGTTTCCGAAGGTTACGGAGCGGCGCATGACTAGCACCTTCCCCAACATCTCCATCAGCACGGAGCGGTTGGTGCTGCGGCCCCTCGACGAGGACGACGTGCCCGCCCTGACCGAGATGATGAACGACGAGCAGGTCGCGGCCTGGACCGACGTCCCGCAGCCCTTCACCGAGGACGCCGCCCGCGCCTGGATCACCGAGACCGCGCCCCACGAACGGGCCGCGGGCCGCGGCCTCGACCTCGCCGTGACCGAGTTCCTCACCCAGCGCCTGGTCGGCGTCGTCCAACTCACCAGGACGGACTGGCACATCAGGTCCACCGAACTGTCGTACGTCATCGCCCCCTGGGCCCGCGGCGAGGGCTACGCCTCCGAGGCCGCCCTCGTCACCGCCCAGTGGCTGCTCGGTGACCAGAAACTCGAACGCGTCGAGCTGCGCACCGCCGCCGACAACACCGCCTCCCAGCAGGTCGCCCAGAAGATCGGCTGCATCAGCGAGGGCGTCCTGCGCAACGCCTGCATAGCGCACGTCCGCGCCGAGGACGGCACCTGGACCGACGTCCGCACCGACTTCATCGTGTGGAGCCTGCTGCCCGAGGACCTCGACGGCGCGGGGGAGCAGCTCGCCGACAGCCGTGGTTACACGTCCTATTCGGACTGGAACTGACCCCCCGGGGGGCCGCCGCCCCGGCCGGCGCCACCAGATACCCTCACGGAGCCGAACCCCTCCCGGGCGGCCCCTGACACCCGCGCACATCCCCTGGAGACTGACGAGATGGCCGATCGGGTCACCGTGATCGGCTGGGACGGCTCGCCGCTGACCGCCGCCGCGCGCTCCGCGCTCGGCGCCGCCACCCTGGTGGCGGGCGCCCCCCACCATCTGGCACTCCCCGAGGTCTCACCCGCCGCCGAACGCGTCCGCCTCGGCAGCGTCTCCCTCGCCGCCCGCCGCATCGCCGCCCACCGCGGCACCGCCGTCGTGTTCGCCGACGGCGACCCGGCCTTCTTCGGGGTCGTACGGACCCTGCGCGCACCCGAGTTCGGCCTGGAGGTCGAAGTCGTCCCCGCCGTGTCCTCGGTGGCCGCAGCCTTCGCGCGGGCGGGGATGCCCTGGGACGACGCACAGGTGGTCGTCGCACACCGGCGCACCCTGCGACGCGCGGTGAACGTGTGCCGGGCCCACACCAAGGTCGCCGTCCTCACCTCACCGGGCGCCGGGCCCGCCGAACTCGGCCTGCTCATGGACGGTGTCCACCGCACCTTCGTCATCTGCGAGGAACTCGGCACCGAACGCGAGCGGGTCACGGTCGTCACCTCCGACAAGGCCGCCGACCACATCTGGCGCGACCCGAACGTCGTGATCGTCGCCGGCGGCCAGGTCGCCCCGCCGGCCGGCACGGGCGAGGGCGGCTGGATCAGCGGTCGGGACCCGGGCACCGGTCCGCGCGGCTGGGCACTGCCCGCCGAGGAGTACGACGGCGAGCTCGGCGAGGGTGAGACGGAACTGCTCCGCGCGGCCCAACTCGCCCGCCTCGGGCCGCGCGTCGGCGACCTGGTGTGGGACATCGGCTGCGGCAGCGGCGCCTTCGCCGTGGAGGCCGCGCGCGCCGGGGCGGCCGTCATCGCGGTGGACCGGGACCGGGCGGCCTGCGCCCGCACCGACGCGGCGGCGCGCCGCTTCGGGGTCCAGCTGCAGATCGTGCACGGCGACGCCCCGTACGTCCTGGAGAACCTCCCCGAGCCGGACGTCGTACGTGTCGGCGGTGGGGGAGCGGCCGTGGTCTCCGCGGTCGCCGACCGGCGCCCGCAGCGCGTCGTCACGCACGCCGCCACCCGGGACGCGGCGGAACTCGTCGGCCGGGACCTCACCGAGCACGGCTACCGGGTCGCCTGCGCCCTTCTCCAGTCCGTCGAACTCGACACGCGGGCCTGGACGGAGACCGAGCGGAGTGTCGCCTTCCTGCTCAGCGGCCTGTTGCCGGAGCGGGCACAATGACCCTGTTCGCGTCCCCGTGATCCTGTTGTCGTACTGCGCGCGGTAGGCTGGCCGATCGTTGTACCGCTCTCGGACGCCCGGCGGTTCGTCGGTCAATGTCCGGAAAACCCGCCTCTTTTGGAGCGGGTGTGGTACGGCAGAACCGGAGGACGCGCAACGTGGCGCAGTCCACAGCGGACCGTGACGGATCAAGCTGTCGTGACGGAGCAACGGCCGCGACAATGCCAGTCAATGGCTTTGTCGTCTTTGTCGTCAGGCCGTTCGTGCCGCTGGGCACGCACGCTCGTTCTTCACTGTGGGGCGGTCGGTGCGCCGTTCCGGGTGGGCTGGACGTAGGAGCACTAACCGATGGGCGAGGGGTACGCATGACCGACACCGGCCAGGTCCCGGGCGAGGGACTGCCGGAGAGCGCAGGCATGGTGGAAGAGCCGGGCGTTGCTGCGCACGGCGCGTACACCTACCTCTCCGAGACCACCGCCGAGGACGAAGACCTGTTGCTGCTGCCGGGCGCCCAGGGCGCGTGGGGCAACGAGGTCGCCCCGCCCGCGCCCGAGCCGGTCGTCGAGACGGTGCACGAGCCGGGCCCGCACGAGATGTCCGGCCGCGACAGCGGCTCGGTCGACCTCGGTGGCGTCCGCCTGCCCTCCCCGGCGCCGGTCGCGCCGCGTCGTCCCCTCCACCTCGGACCGCCGATCCCCGACGCCTCCGCGAGCCCCGTCCGCTCCCTCGCCGACCGCGGCCCCGCGGGCGCCCCGGTACGGCAGTCCGTCCCGGCGACGACCGGCCCCGAGTACCTCGACGTACCGCAGCTGCGGGACATGCCCCCGCAGGGCGCGGCCCCCTGGGGAGCCCAGGCGCAGGCCGCGGTCCAGGCTCCGGTGAACCCCCGGGTGCCGGCTGCGGAAACGGTTGTTCCGGCGACGGCACAGGCCGCCGACGCGGTGGGCGTGGCCCAGGCCGTCGTCGCCCGGATCGCCGCCGAGGCCGACACGGTGGGCGACCCGGCCGGCACCGACCCGGCCGACGGCACCGACCCGGCCGACGGCACCGACCCGGCCGACGGCACCGACCCGCAGGCCGCGCAGAGCGAACCGGTCGCGCCGGGTCCCGACGGCGCGTACGGCGCGTACGACGGAGCGGTCACGGCCGGTCACTCCACCGAGGGGTCCGCGCCGGCGGCCCACGAGGCGGCGCAGGTCGCGGCGGCGCAGCAGGAGACCGCGGCGGCCGACGCCGACGCCGACCCCGCGTCCGTGGGCGACTCCGGTCCGGAAGCCGTGCTCACCCCCGACACCGCCGGACAGGTGCCCGGAAGCGGCGCCGAGACCCCGGACGGTCCCGGCGGTGCCTCCGCACCCGAGGCGGGCGCGCTCGACGCGCCCGTGGACCCGGCGGCGTTCGTGGCCGCCGACGCACCGCAGGACGCCGAGGCACCGCAGGTCGCGGAGCACGTCCACGGACCCGACGACGCGCCGTTCGCCGCCGTGGAAGCGACACCCGGTCCCGGGTCCGCCGCGCCCGTCGTCCCCGCCCCGGTGACGGCGGAGGCGCCCGGTGGCGCGCACCCCGAGGCCGCGCACCTCGCGGAAACCGCGGAACCGGCGGCCGACCACCTCGCGACCCCGGACGGGGACGGCCCGGGGGCGGAGGCAGCCGGCACGGACGCCGACGTCATGTCCGCGCCTGCCGCGGACGCCCAGGTCGTGGCCATGACCACGCCTTCCGCGGACGCCCACGTCGTGGCCGCACCCGTCACGGACGCCGACGTCGTGGCCGCACCCGTCACGGACGCACCCGCCACGGAGTCCGAGGCCGGGGTGCTCCCCGAGCCGGCCCCCTGGTACCCGGAAGGGGACGCGGTCCCGGACCCGGGCCCGGACCCGCAGCTCACGGCATCAGCAGAGGCACCGGCACCGGTCCACGAGCCGGTCGCGGAGGCGGAGCCCGCCCCCGCCGGCCTCCACGCCCCTGCCGTGTCCCCCGCCCCCGACGTGCGGCTGACCCCCGACGCCCACCCGGATCAGGGCCCGCAGCTCATCGCGGCCACCCACCTCGCTCAGGCCCCGGTTCCCGCTGCGGACGCCGGCCCGCACGAGGTGCCCGCCGCTGCCCTGGCCGACCCCGCCGTCGACCACACCGTCCCGGCCGCGCACGCCGAGGCCCCCGCCCCGCCGCTGCCCCCGGAGGCGTCCGAGCCGCAGGCGTTCCCCGCCCCGGAGGCCGCCGCCGACTTCACGTGGCCGGCCCCGCAGGCCGAGGTGTTCCTGCCGCCGGCCCCGCTGACCGAGCCGCCGGTCCCGGCCGGGGACGACACGCACTTCGGCGCGGCCCCGCAGGACGGTGCCGCCGCCGAGCCCCAAGAGCCGGCCGCGGCTGCGCCCCAGCCCGCCGAGCCCGCCGGGGCCGGAACTCCCGCCGGGTTCCCGGAACCCGCGGACGGCGCCGCCGGGGAACTGCCCGCCGACGTGACCGCCAAGGCGGCCGTCGACCAGGGCCACGACCACGTCCACCTCCACATCGACGCCGTCGTGCCCCTCCCGGCCTCCGTACCGGTGGAGCCCGACCAGGGCAGGCCGCTGGGCGAGTTCGTACCGGTCGAGGGCTCGGTGCCGAGCGCACCGCACCTCGCGCCGACCCCGCCGCAGCCGCTCGTCCTGCCCGTGGCGGAGGAGCAACCCGCGGCCGCGGTGCCCGCTCCCCGCGAGGCAGACCCCGTTCCCGCACCGGCGGCCGCGCCGGAGCCGGAGCACGACCCCGAACTCGTACAGCACGCGGACGACCTGGACACCCGGGCCGCCGACCAGGAAGAGAGCACGGCCCCGGTGGAAGACGTACGACAGTCCACAGGACCGGCCGCGCCCCCCTACGACGACGCGGAGCGCGAGGCCGTGCTCAAGGTCATGCGTGAGCGCCGCGACATCCGCAACGGCTTCCGTGACGACCCGATCCCGCACGAGGTGCTGCTCCGCGTCCTGGAGGCGGCCCACACCGCGCCCTCCGTGGGTCACTCGCAGCCCTGGGACTTCGTCGTCATCCGCTCCGCCGAGACCCGGCGCAGCATGCACGAACTGGCCGTGCGCCAGCGCGACGCCTACGCGAAGTCCCTCCCCAAGGGCCGGGCGAAGCAGTTCAAGGAACTGAAGATCGAGGCCATCCTCGACACCCCGGTGAACATCGTCGTCACCGCCGACCCCACCCGGGGCGGCCGGCACACCCTCGGCCGTCACACGCAGCCGCAGATGGCGCCGTACTCCTCCGCGCTCGCCGTCGAGAACCTGTGGCTCGCGGCCCGCGCCGAGGGCCTGGGCGTCGGCTGGGTGAGCTTCTTCGACGAGCGTGAGATGGTCCGCGCCCTCGGCCTGCCCGAGCACCTCGAGGTCGTCGCCTACCTCTGCGTGGGCTACGTCGACGAGTTCCCGGCCGAGCCCGAGCTGATGCAGGCCGGCTGGTCCAAGCGCCGGCCGCTGTCCTGGGTCGTCCACGAGGAGACGTACGGCCGGCGCGCCCTGCCCGGTGAGGACCCGCACGACCTGCTCGCCGAGACCGTCGCGCAGATCCGCCCGCTGGACGCCAAGGCGCTCGGCGAGGCATGGGACCGGCAGAAGCGCATGACGAAGCCGGCCGGCGCGCTCGGCATGCTGGAGATCATCTCCGCGCAGCTGTCGGGCCTGTCCCGCCAGTGCCCGCCGCCGATCCCGGAGCCCGCGGCGGTCGCGATCTTCGCCGGTGACCACGGCGTGCACGCCCAGGGCGTCACCCCGTGGCCGCAGGAGGTCACCGCGCAGATGGTGGCCAACTTCCTCGGCGGGGGAGCGGTCTGCAACGCCTTCGCGACCCAGGTCGGCGCCGAGGTCTGCGTCATCGACGTGGGCGTGGCCGCCGAGCTCCCGGCCACGCCGGGCCTGCTGCCGCGCAAGGTCCGCGCGGGCACGTCCGACATGACGACCGGCCCGGCGATGACCCGTGAGGAGGCCAGACAGGCCATCGAGGTCGGCATCGAGACGGCCCGTGACCTGGTGGCCGCCGGCAACAAGGCGCTGCTCACGGGTGAGATGGGCATCGCGAACACGACCGCGTCCGCGGCCCTGATCTCGGTCTTCACCGACACCGACCCCGCCGACGTGACGGGGCGCGGTACCGGTATCAACGACGAGACCCTCGCCCGCAAGACGGAGGTCGTCCGCCGCGCGATCGAACTCCACCAGCCGGACCCGGCCGACCCCATCGGGGTCCTCGCCGCGATCGGCGGCTTCGAGCACGCGGCGATCGTCGGCCTGCTGCTCGGCGGTGCCTCCCTGCGGACGCCGGTGATCCTGGACGGGGTCAGCGCCGGTGCCGCCGCGCTGGTCGCCCGCGCGATCGCCCCCGAGGTCCTCGCGGCCTGCATCGCGGGCCACCGCAGCGCCGAGCCCGGTCATGCCGCCGCGCTCAACAAGCTGGGCCTGCGCCCCCTGGTCGACCTCGACCTGCGCCTCGGCGAGGGCACGGGCGCGCTGCTGGCACTGCCGCTGGTGCAGAGCACGGCGCGGGCGATGCACGAGGTCGCGACGTTCGACTCGGCGGGTGTCACCGAGAAGTAGACCGGACCGGGGGGGGGGGGGAGCCCCCCCCCCCCCCCCCCCCCCCCCCCCCCCACACCCCCCCCCCCCCCCCCCCCCCCCCCCCCCCCCCCCCCCCCCCCCCCCCCTC
>NZ_JBWKDW010000008.1:173187-195863 GCF_056435735.1 Streptomyces sp. NPDC043878 | reverse complement strand
GGACGCGTTGGGGACACTACTGTGGGGAAAGAGAAGGAGGGGGGGGAGAAAAGGGGTCGCGAGGTGAGGTTCGGGGGGGGGGGGGGGGAGGGAGACGGGGGGGGGGGGGGGCGCCCCCCCCCCCCCCCCGCCGTCCGTACCGTCGCAGGGACGCCTCCCGCGCGCCGCTGCCGCCGGGTCCCGCCGTGCGCGCCCGCCCCCCGCCCCCGCCGTACGCTGAACCCGCAGCCTAAGATCCCCACGTCAGGGCCGCTCCAGAGTCGCAGCGCCCCGCCCCTGCCGCTCGCCCCTGTCTGTCCGAGGAGCCGCACCTCATGGCCGAAAACCCCGCCTACCCCGTAGGTCTCCGCCTCACCGGCCGACGTGTCGTCGTCCTCGGCGGCGGCCAGGTCGCCCAGCGCCGGCTGCCGGCCCTGATAGCGGCCGGCGCGGACCTCCTGCTGGTGTCCCCGGAGGCGACCCCGTCGGTCGAGGCCATGGCGGACGCGGGCGAGATCACCTGGGAGCGGCGCCCGTACGCCGACGGCGACCTCGTGGGCGCCTGGTACGCCCTGATCGCCACCAGCGACCCCGCCGCCAACAGCGCGGCCTCCGCGGAGGCGGAGCGGCACCGCGTGTGGTGCGTCCGCTCCGACGACGCCGACGCGGCCACCGCCTGGACCCCGGCCACCGGCCACAGCGAGGGCGTCACGGTCGCCGTCCTCACCACCCGCGCCGGGGGCCGCGACCCCCGGCACACCGCCGCCATCCGGGACGCCGTCGTCGAGGGCCTGCGCGACGGCACCCTGGTCGCTCCGCACCACCGCACCCGGGTTCCGGGCGTCGCCCTGGTCGGCGGCGGCCCCGGCGACCCGGACCTGATCACGGTGCGCGGCCGCCGGCTGCTCGCCGAGGCCGACGTCGTCATCGCGGACCGCCTCGGCCCCCGGGACCTGCTGGCGGAACTGCCCCCGCACGTCGAGGTGATCGACGCGGCGAAGATCCCGTACGGCCGTTACATGGCCCAGGAGGCCATCAACAACGCCCTGATCGAGCACGCCAAGCAGGGCAGGTCGGTCGTCCGCCTCAAGGGCGGCGACCCGTTCGTCTTCGGCCGCGGCATGGAGGAGGTCCAGGCGCTGGCCGCGGCCGGCATCCCGTGCACCGTGGTACCCGGCATCTCCAGTTCGATCTCGGTGCCGGGCGTCGCGGGCATCCCGGTCACCCATCGCGGGGTCGCACACGAGTTCACTGTGGTCAGCGGCCATGTCGCCCCGGACGACGAGCGCTCCCTCGCCGACTGGCCGTCCCTGGCGAAGCTGACCGGCACCCTGGTGATCCTGATGGGCGTCGACAAGATCGGCCGGATCGCGGAGACCCTGGTCGCGCACGGCAAGTCCCCCGAGACCCCGGTCGCCCTGGTCCAGGAGGGCACGACGGCCGCCCAGCGCCGGGTCGACGCCACCCTCGCCACGGTCGCCGAGACCGTACGGTCGCAGGAGGTCAGGTCGCCGGCGGTGATCGTCGTGGGCGAGGTCGTGAACGTGGGTGTGCCCGGTCTGGTGCGGCCGGCCGAGTAACCCCGGGTAACACAACCCGTTCCCAGCCGTTGGCACCGCTCCGAGGACAAGGCAGTATCACCCTGTGGCCGATCTCATCACCGTTGAGGACCCCGACGACCCGCGCCTGCGCGACTACACGGGCCTGACCGACGTCGAGTTGCGCCGCAGGCGCGAACCGGCCGAGGGCCTGTTCATCGCCGAGGGTGAGAAGGTCATCCGCCGGGCCAAGGACGCCGGGTACGAGATGCGGTCGATGCTGCTGTCCGCCAAGTGGGTGGACGTCATGCGGGACGTCATCGACGAACTCCCCGCGCCGGTGTACGCCGTCGGCCCGGAACTCGCCGAGCGGGTCACCGGCTACCACGTGCACCGCGGCGCCCTCGCCTCCATGCAGCGCAAGCCGCTCCCCACGGCCGCCGACCTCCTCCAGACGGCCCGCCGAGTCGTGATCATGGAGTCGGTCAACGACCACACCAACATCGGCGCGATCTTCCGCTCGGCCGCCGCCCTCGGCATGGACGCGGTCCTGCTCTCGCCGGACTGCGCCGACCCGCTGTACCGCCGTAGCGTCAAGGTGTCGATGGGGGCCGTCTTCGCCGTGCCGTACGCGCGACTGGACACCTGGCCCAAGGGCCTGGAGTCGGTCCGCGAGGCCGGCTTCACGCTGCTCGCCCTCACACCCGACGAGAAGGCCCGGTCCCTCGACGAGGCCGCCCCGCACACGATGGACCGGGTGGGCCTGATGCTCGGCGCCGAGGGAGACGGCCTCTCCACCCAGGCCCTGGTGGCCGCCGACGAATGGGTCCGCATCCCCATGTCCCACGGCGTCGACTCCCTCAACGTGGGCGCGGCGGCAGCGGTCGCCTTCTACGCGGTGGCCTCGGGCCGCCCCCTGGGCTGACGCCGGTTCCGAGCGCGCGCCGCACGGCCCTGCCCACCTCGCCGGGCTGACGCCGGTTCCGAGCGCGCGCCGCACGGCCCCGGCCACCTCCCCGGGCCGGGCTCAGCCGCCCGTGGGGTGCCCGGGCGGGGCCAGCCGTACGTCCGTCCCGGTCCGCCCCTGCTCCCGCTGTACGACGTCGCCCGTGCCGCCCAGCCCGCGCGACGGACCCTGGCAGCCCTGTGCCGCCGCGATGCCGAGCGCCACGAGCACCGTGACCACGACGAAGACGAACAGCCGCTGGCGCAGCAGCCGCGGATTGGCGGGCCGCCGTCCCGAGCCGGTGTTCCGGGACGACGGACGGCCGGTACCGCTGCGTGGCGCGGGCCGGCTGCCGCCGCCGGAACGGGTCGTGTTGCGCGCGGCGGACGAGGGCCGGGACCCGGACCGGGGTGAGGCGCCACCGCCGCGTGAGACACCGCCGCCCCGCGAGGGAGCGGGACCGCGGGACGCGGGTGCGGCTCCGCGCGCCGGGTGAGGAGTGCCCGGGCCGCCCTGCTGTCCCTGCGGACGCCGCTGGGGCGCCCGGTCCGGATAGGTGTCGGCGAGCCGCGCGACGGGCCGGTCCGCGTCCCCGGCGCGGGGCGCGGGCGGCCGTCCGTCGGCCAGGCCCTGGGCCTCGCGGGCCGCGATCTCCTTGAGGCGCAGCGACAGCTGCAGCGTGCTGGGCCGCTCCTCGGGGTCCTTCGCCAGACAGGCCCGCACGAGCGGCGCCAGCGCGTCCGGCACACCGTGCAGCTGCGCCTCCTCGTGCACCACCCGGTACAGCATCACCTCGGAACTGCCGTGTCCGAAGGGCGAGTCCGCCATCGAGGAGTACGCCAGGGTCGCCCCGAGCGAGAACACGTCGGTGGCGGGGGTGACGGCGGCGCCGCGCACCTGCTCCGGCGCCAGGAAGCCCGGCGAGCCGACCGCCGTGCCGACGTGCGTGAGTGTCGAGGCGCCCGTGGCCCAGGCGATCCCGAAGTCGATGATCCGCGGGCCCTTGGGGGAGAGCAGGATGTTCGAGGGCTTCAGGTCCCGGTGCACGACCCCGGCCTCGTGGACCGCGACCAGGCCCTCCGACAGCGCGGCCCCGATCGCGGCGACCTCGGCCGCGCCCAGCGGGCCCTCGTCGGCGACCTTGTCGTGCAGGGACGGCCCGGGCACGTACTGGGTGGCGAACCACGGCCGCTCCGCGTCGAGGTCGGCCGCGACCAGCCGCGCCGTGCAGCCGCCGCGGATCCGCCGCGCCGCCGAGACCTCCCGTGCGAAGCGCGACCGGAACTCCTGGTCCTCCGCCAGATCCGGCCGGATGACCTTCAGCGCGACCCGCTGCCCCTTGCGGTCCGAGCCGAGGTAGACCACTCCCATGCCGCCCGCGCCGAGCCGTCTGTGAAGCCTGAACGAGCCGACGACGCGCGGGTCCTCGCGCCTCAGGCGCATCATCGCCATGTCCATCCCCGCTGCCCGGTCCGTGTGACGTGCCACAGCTTACGTTTCCCCGGCCGCCCGCGCGCAGAGGCCGCGCCCTCTCGACCCGATCGATTGTCAGTGCCGGGTGGGAGAATTGAAGAGTGGTCAGGGAGCCTGAGAACAGGCCTGGTTTGGCCGGTCGGTGCCCCCAACCACCCGTCACAGAAGGGGGATTGTGCCCGTGAAGGGTGACCGCGTGGAAATAGTCGTGGACGCTGGGGACACGACGCGCACGTACGAGGTGGTGGCGAGCAGGGCGGGCCGCCGGGTGGAGACAGCGGTACGCCGAGGTGTCGTGGAAGTGAGCGAAGTCACCCGCAACGGCTCCGTGGTCCGCACGGCCCGCTTCATGGCCAACCGGGTCCTCGCGCTGGTCGAGCAGCCGATCCCGCGGGAGGACGGCTCGGAAACATAGGGGCACACCGGGCAGCCCCTCCGGGAAGACCCTGAGACCCCGGTCCGCGTCTCCACCCAGGGGAGTAGTCCGCAGGTCACGGCTCATCCTCCGGGAGGCCCGGCAATCGGTACGAGGGCATGACGTGCGCCGGGCGCCGGACGCCTAGATTTGAGGTCAAGCGGCGGGTGCAGCACTCGTCCCCCGAGGTCAGACACCCGCCGCTGCCAACCACACCGGAGAACGGTCAGGAGAGGGACCATGGCTTTCACGGCACCGCGGACACTGGTCCGCACCCAGGAGCGCAAGGCGTACCGCACCGTGTTCCGTACCCGCCGTGAAGGCCGCCGCCACCCCCTGGTGGCGACACTCATGGCCCTTCCCCTGGCGGCACTGCTCCTGCTCGTCTTCGACGGCTGGGAGACAGTGGCCACACAGGCGTCGTCCGTGGGCGTGATGCTGGGGCGCTGAGCGGCGCTCCCAGGCCCGGAAGAGCGGTCCGGGCGGGGACATCCACCCATGAAACCCCGTGGGGACGGGGGTGCGGCGGACGGCAAGAGATGCCGGCGCAGCTGGGGAGCTGCGCCGGCATCGCCATGCCCGGAACCAGGAGCCGCCCGGCCTGCGTACGCTCGGGCAGATCCGTACGTCCCAGGGAGCCCCGTGACCGCCGACCCGCTGCCGCCCGCGCTGGCCTCGAGAGCCCGGGCCGAGGCCCACGCGCGGACGGCGGACTGCGCCTGCGAGGCGTCCGGCACCCTCGCCGACCGCCCCGACGGCACGGTCGTCCACCATGCCGGCACCGTGGCGAAGGCCCACGCCCCCGCGACCCCCGTCGCCGCGCTCGCCCTCCGTCTCAGCGCCGCGACCCTCCTCCCCGGCATCCTCCTGCCCCCGCTCGGCACGACACCGGCCGAGCTGTACGGCAGGCCCGTGACCTTCTGGCCCCACGGCACCCCGGTCGACCCGGGCGACCCGGACGCCGCCCCCTGGGAGGAGGCCGCCACCCTCCTCGCCCGGCTGCACCGCGCCCCCGCCCCGGTCGCCGGCCTGCCCGCCATGCGCGGCCCCGCCAAGGCGGCCCTCGCCGTCTCCCGTCTCCGCGCGACCGCGGCGGACCATCCGGCGACCGCGCCCGTGCTGCGCGCCTGGGCCACCCTCCCGGCCTGGGCCCGCGCCGAGGCGCCTCCGCCGGACACCACGACCCTCTGCCACGGCGACCTCCACCTCGGCCAGCTCGTCCGCCACCCGGCCCCCGACGGCCCGTGGCTGCTCATCGACGTGGACGACCTCGGTACCGGGCCGGCCGCCTGGGACCTGGCGCGCCCCGCGGCCTGGTACGCCTGCGGTCTCCTGCCGCCCGGCGAGTGGGCCCGCTTCCTGGCCGCCTACCGGGCGGCCGGCGGCCCCGCCGTCCCGGCGGACGGTGATCCCTGGCCCGCCCTGGACGTGCCGGCCCGCGCCCTGAGTGTGCAGACCGCGGCCCGGGCCGTGGCCAAGGCCGCCGGCGCGGGCCGCCCGCTGGACGAGGTGGAGGAGGCCGTCGTCGACGCCTGTGACCGAATGGGTTCGCTCCCCCCGGAGTTGGCGCCCGGCCCCGCGAAGTAGGGTGCAACCGATCGCAGCCGGACAGTGTCTGTCCTGGCGAAACACGAAGCAGGACCGACCGGCGAGGAGTTGAGCCGACCATGCAGTGTCCCAAGTGCCATGCGCCGATGCACACGTACAACCGCAACGGTGTCCAGATCGAGCAGTGCAGCGGCTGCCGCGGCATCTTTCTCGACTTCGGCGAGCTGGAGGCGCTGACCCGCCTGGAGTCCCAGTGGTCCCAGCCGGCCCCGCCGCCCCCGGGCGTCCCGCAGGGCTACCCGGCCCCTCAGGCCCCCGCCTGGGGCGCCCAGCAGCACGGCGGCGGCCACTACGGCGGTCACGGCCACGGAGGCCACCACCGGAGCAAGAGCTTCGGCCACATGCTGTTCTCCAGCTGACGGCGGCCGGCAGACGACGAATCCCCCGGCCGTCGAGACGGCCGGGGGATTCGGCTGGTGCGCGATACTGGGATTGAACCAGTGACCTCTTCCGTGTCAGGGAAGCGCTCTCCCGCTGAGCTAATCGCGCGAGGGGACCACGGGTGGTGCGAACTGCGTGCGCGATACTGGGATTGAACCAGTGACCTCTTCCGTGTCAGGGAAGCGCTCTCCCGCTGAGCTAATCGCGCGGGGTCGAAGCCTTGCGGCTCCTGAAGCCCGAGGGCTCCGGTGGACGATACTGGGATTGAACCAGTGACCTCTTCCGTGTCAGGGAAGCGCTCTCCCGCTGAGCTAATCGTCCTTGGAGGTGGAGACGGGATTTGAACCCGTGTAGACGGCTTTGCAGGCCGTTGCCTCGCCTCTCGGCCACTCCACCAGGAGTGCGGGGGATCGGGAAGAACCCCCACTTCCTGCGAGCGGACGACCAGGTTCGAACTGGCGACCTCAACCTTGGCAAGGTTGCGCTCTACCAACTGAGCTACGTCCGCGTGCCGTTTCCGCTCCGCTTGCGCGGCGCGGCGACGTGTTGAACTCTAGCGGATTCCCCGGCCAGCACAAAAACGCGTTTGTGCAGCGTGCTGCCCTGCACCTGGCCGCGGACATGGCCGGGACCCCGGGAACGACATGGTCAGGCCAGGTGTCGGACCCCCGCCATAGACTCGACGCGTGCTTCGCCTGCCTCCTCTCGCCCGATTCGGTGACCGTGTCGCCACCGGTCTCCTCGACGTCACCAGCGATCCGGCGGCCCTCGACTCCGCCGGTTTCTGGGCCGTCCGCGCGGACTTCGAGGGCGGCCTGACCTGCGCCCGCTTCAGGGACGTGCACCACGAGCCGGTACCCGCCCCCGTGCCGGGCGGCTGGCGCGGGCCCGCCGCCGGTGACTGGACGTCGTCCCTCGACCGCGAGGCGTACACGGCGGGTGTGCGGCGGATCCGCGAGTACATCGCGGCCGGCGAGGTCTACCAGGCGAACCTCTGCCGGGTGCTGTCCGCGCCCGTGGCACCCGAGGCCGACGTGGACGCGCTGACGGCCCTGCTCGCGCGCGGCAACCCGGCACCGTACGCAGGAACGATCCGCCTGCCCGGGCACGGCGTCGAGCTGGCCACCGCCTCCCCCGAACTGTTCCTGCGCCGCGCCGGCCGGACCGTGGAGTCCGGGCCGATCAAGGGCACCGGGCGGACCGAGGCCGACCTCCTGGAGAAGGACTTCGCCGAGAACGTGATGATCGTGGACCTGGTCCGCAACGACTTCGGGCGGGTCTGCGCGGCCGGCAGCGTCACCGTGCCCGACCTGTGCGTGCTGGAGAAGCACCCGGGCCTGGTGCACCTGGTGTCGACGGTCCGGGGCGAGCTGGGCGAGGACGCCGGCTGGGCCGAACTGCTCGGCGCCGCCTTCCCGCCCGGGTCCGTCACCGGCGCCCCCAAGCCGAGCGCCCTGCGGATCATCGGGGAGCTGGAGACGGCGGACCGGGGCCCGTACTGCGGCGGTGTCGGCTGGGTCGACGCCGACCGGGGGACGGGCGAGCTGGCGGTCGGCATCCGTACCTTCTGGATCGACCGCGCGGCCGGCGCGCTGCGCTTCGGCACCGGTGCCGGCATCACCTGGGGCTCCGACCCCGAGGGGGAGTGGCGGGAGACCGAACTGAAGGCGTCCCGGCTGCTCGCGATAGCGTCGGGCACGTACGGGGTGAGTATGGAGGAACTGACGTGAAGCTTTGGCTCGACGGCGGGCTGCAGGACATGGACTCAGCCCGCGTCTCCGTGTTCGACCACGGGCTGACCGTGGGCGACGGCATCTTCGAGACGGTGAAGGCGGTGGCCGGAAAGCCGTTCGCGCTCACCCGCCACCTCGACCGGCTGACCCGCTCCGCACGCGGCCTCGGCCTGCCCGACCCCGACCTCGACGAGGTCCGCCGCGCCTGCGCCGCCGTCCTGGAGGCCAACCCGATGCCGCTGGGCCGGCTGCGCATCACCTACACCGGCGGCCACGGCCCGCTCGGCTCCGACCGCGGCGACCAGGGCACCACACTCGTCGTCGCCCTGGGCGAGACCGGCCGCCGCGCCGACTCCACGGCCGTGATCACCGTGCCCTGGACCCGCAACGAGCGCGGCGCGCTCACCGGCCTGAAGACGACCTCGTACGCCGAGAACGTCGTCGCGCTGGCCCGCGCCCGTGAACAGGGCGCCTCCGAGGCGCTGTTCGCCAACACGGCCGGCCGGCTATGCGAGGGCACCGGGTCGAACGTGTTCGTCGTCCTCGACGGCGAGATCCACACCCCGCCGCTCGCCTCCGGCTGCCTCGCGGGCATCACCCGGGAACTGGCCGTCGAGTGGACCGGAGCCAAGGAGACCGACCTGCCGCTGGACGTGCTGGAACGAGCCGAGGAGATCTTCCTGACCTCCACCCTGCGGGACGTACAGGCCGTGCACCGCGTCGACGACCGCGAACTCGCCGGCACACCGGGCCCGGTCACCGCCAAGGCCGTGCGCGTCTTCGACGAGCGGTCCGGGGACGACCTCGATCCGTGAGCGGGGCGTCGCGGCGGCGCCGTGGACGCCGGGGGCAGTCGAGTTGGTGAGGCCGGCGGTCCGCCCGCCCCGCGATCCCCGTGGCCGGAGCGCCGGGCCCTGGTCGCAACCGCCGTGTTCGCGAGCCGTGGGGCCCGCAGGCGGCGTGTCCCGCGGTTCTCGCCGTTATTCGGCTGACGCGATGCCTCGCGCCGGGTAGAACTCCCCTGATGACCACGACCCTGCGGCCGACCGAGCCGCTTCAGCACGCAGCCGACGGGACGCGTTCGCGCCGCTACCAGGTCTGCGTGAACAGCCGTCCCGTCGGCGCGATACACCTCGGCACGAGCCTCGCGTTCGGTCCCACGGTGGTACGGATCCTGGACCTGCGCATCGAGGAGCCGGACCGCCGGCGGGGCCGGGGCACGGTGGCGGCGCTGGCCGCCGAGGAGGTGGCCCGCGGCTGGGGCGGCCGGCGGATCGAGGCGTCGGTGCCGGCGGACTGCGAGGCGGCGCAGCGGCTGGCCACGGCTCTCGGGTACGTCCTGCGCAACCGCACGATGGAGAAACCCCTCGGCGACACCCCGCCCGAGTTGCCGGCCGGAAGCCGGGGCCGGGCGATGACGCCGGCCGAGTTCGAGGTCTGGCGGGAACTCGGGACGGAGTCGTACGCGCGGGACTGGATCGAGCGCGGCGTGCCCGAGGCCGAGGCCCGGGCCAAGGCCGAGAAGGACCAAGCGACGCTCCTGCCCGACGGCCTGGCCACCGAGGGCGCGCTGCTCAGCGTCCTGGAACACGAGGGAACGCCGGTCGGCACGCTGTGGACGGGTTCCCTCGACGGCCGGGCCTTCGTCTACGACGTCGAGACCGCCCCCTCGTACCGGGGCCGGGGACATGGTCGGACGCTGATGCTGCTCGCGGAGGCACAGGCCGTCGGGGCCGGACGTCCGGCGATCCGCCTCAACGTCTTCGCGGGCAACCCTCCCGCGGAACGGCTCTACGAGTCGCTGGGCTACGGGACGACCGTGCGCCACGTCTACAAGGAACTGTTCTGAGGCGCCGCCCCGCGGGTCACGCGCCCTCGGCCAGCAGCCGGTCCGCGATCTCCTGGACGCGCTCGCGCAGCCCCTCCTGACTCCTGCCGCCGTCGAGGCGCTCGCCGCCGATGACATAGGTGGGGGTGCCGGTGACGCCGATCGCCTTGCCCTCGGCCTGGTCGGCGTCCACGATCAGGATGTGCCGGCCGTCGATCAGCGCGGTGTCGAACTCCTCCGCGTCCAGGCCGAGTTCACGGGCCACCTCGACGAGAAGCGGCTCGCCCTCGCGGTCCAGTTCCGCCACCCGGCCGAGCACCGCCTCGACGTACGGCCAGCCCTGTCCCTGCTCCGCTGCCTCCTCGGCGGCCTGCGCGGCGGCGAAGGCGTACTTGTGCTTCTCCAGCGGGAAGTGCCGCAGCCGCACCTCCAGGCGCTCGCCGTACCGGGCGCGCAGGGCGCGCAGGTCGTCCAGCGCATCGCGGCAGTCCGGGCACTGCAGTTCGCACCAGACGTCCAGGACGGGGACGGCGGGCCGGGCGGGGGAGGAGTCGCTCATGTGCCCAGTCTTCCAGCCCGGACCCGTACACCCCAACCGGACCGGTCCCCGCCACCGAGTGATCCGCCCGCAGCGCCGTGGACCGTACGTCGTCGACCGGCACCTGCGGAGGAGCCGACCCGGAGATGTCCCTGATGTCCGGCCGGAGCGTGGCCCGGCGGGGTGCGGACGGTGCAGGATGGAAGGGACGAAGTGCCCCGCCCGCCCGAACCCTGCCTGGAGGACCGGATGATTGCCGAGACCGTCTGTTCCGCCGTCTCCGCGGCCGGCCTGGGCATCGCGGTGGTGACGGCGTACCGCAAGCGCTTCCTCGCGGCCGCCCGCATCGCCGCCTACTCCCTCGTGCCCGTCGGGCTGGTGATGACCGGGGTCGTCGGCTGGGCCGCCGACACCGCGTTCAGCCCCACGGCCTGGGCCGGCTTCGCCGTGCTCGGCGGGGCCTGGGCCCTGTTCGTGACCACTCGCGCCGTGGAGCGCCGGCGTGGCGGCCGCACCGGGCGCGGGGAAGCCGGGGCCGGCAGGCGCGAGGCGGTGGCCCCCGACGCCTCGGCGCCCTCGCTGAGCCGGAGCGCCCGCCCGGCCGCCCGGCCCGCCGCCGCGCCCCGCGCCTCGTCCACCGACGACTTCAGTGACATCGAGGCCATCCTCAAGAAGCACGGCATCTGACGGCCGTCCGAGGAGCGGAAACGACACAGCGGGTCGGCGCGCGTCCGTAAACGATCACGACCTGGACCCAAAGTCACGGAAATGGCGAACACCCGTGCCTCCCTGGCGTGTTGATCGCGCAGCGGGTGCCGACTACGTCATCATCACCGCGAGATGCTGGACACGACACAGAGCGACGCCGCGCCACCTCAGGACGAGCCGCGCGGGTGCCTCTTCGCCCTTTCCCAGCCACCGCTGATGATCTTCCTTGCGGTGATCGGGTGTCTGCTGCTCATGGCCTCGTTGCACGACCTGCTGATGCTGTGAGCCGTACCCGTGGTTCCCGGCGTCACCCGCCGGGGACCACGACCTCATCCATCTCTCGTCCCCACGCTCAGCCCGCGGCCTCCTTGCGCCGGGCCCGGTACGCGGCCACGTGCAGGCGGTTTCCGCAGGTACGGCTGTCGCAGTAGCGCCGTGAGCGGTTGCGGGACAGGTCGACGAAGGCGCGCCGGCAGTCGGGCGCCTCGCAGCGCCGCAGCCGCTCCTGCTCGCCGGCGACGACGAAGAACGCCAGCGCCATTCCGCAGTCGGCCGCCAGATGGTCGGCGACCGAGGCGCCGGGCGCGAAGTAGTGCACGTGCCAGTCGTAGCCGTCGTGGTTGGTGAGCCGGGGGGTGGTGCCGGCGGCGGCGACCAGTTCGTTGATCAGTACGGCGGCGGCCCGGGCGTCGGGGGCGGCGAAGACGCCGGCGAACCGGCCGCGGATCTTGCGCACCGCGGAGAGGTCGAACTCCGAGAGCACCGTGACGTCGCTGATGTCGTGGTTGCGTACGAAGTCCTCGAGGGCGGCCACGTCCGGCAACGCTTCCGGCACCGCGTCGTCCTCCGGCGCGGTGTTCACCAGATCCACCACGGTGTCGAGGGCGCACCGGGTGTCGTGGGTGATCAGCACGTTTCGCTCCCTGGCCTGGGGGACGGGCGGGCGCCCGCCGATGCTGGCCGATCGTAGTGGCTTCGGGCCGACCGGGAACCGGCCCGCCCGCACAGCCACGTACATCTGACCTGACAACGCCGCCCACGCGCCGGGGGTTCCCCGCGCCCGCGCTCCCCGGCCCGCGGGACGGCCCGGGCTCCGGAGGCCGGGAGCCCGGGGGCGCCGCCCTTCTCACCGCGAGCAGCCGCGCCCGCTACGGCGGACGGCCCCGCACCGCCCGGAACGCGGCCGGCGCCGCCCCGTGGAGTGGTCCACGGTGACGGCGCCGGGCGCGTGCCCTATGCGGTTGTCCGGGCCCGAGCCGTCTCCCCGAGTGGACGGCGCCGGGCGGCTCTGTGGCGGCCTCGGCTAACTCTCCGCCAGGATGTGTGAGAGTTCCTGGTCCAGATCGAAGTGCCGGTGTTCCGTGCCGGGCGGCACGGCCGCGTCCGTCCGCTTCAGGAAGGACTCCAGCGCTCGCGCCGGGGCTTCGAGCAGGGCTTCGCCCTCGGGGGAGCTCAGGGCGATGCATACGACGCCCTGGCCATGACTGCGCGATGGCCAGACACGGACGTCGCCGGTACCGGTGGGCCGGTGGAGGCCCTCAGCCAGGAGGTCGCGGGCGAACACCCACTCGACGGTTTCCTCGGCTCCGGTGTGGAAGGTGGCGTGCACGGCGTAGGGGTCGGCCGTGTCGTACCGCAGGCCTGCGGGGACAGGCAGGGAGGACTCGCTCGACACAACGAGGCGCAGGTGCAGCTCGCAGCTGACCGTGGTGTTCATAAGCGCCAGGGCCTTTCGCTCAGTGTGCGCTCGGGGATTCGCACGTCGGCGAAATCGACATGCCACCTACGGTGCCGTTGTAAACCCCTCTGGGTGTTTTGCGTGCGATTACGTAACTCTTCCGGCCGAGGGCGTGTTTGCACGGTACGACCATTCCGGTGACCGGTTTCCGTCCGGTAGGGTCTTCCCGTATGAATACGGGGAGTGACGATCCGGGCGAGGTTGCCGTGGTGTCGGAGGAGACGAGGTCGGACGGCGCGAAGGACGAGCAGGGGCTCGGCTCCAAGGCGCCGGAATTCATCAAGGCGCGCCGGATGCTGCACCTCAGCTGGCAGGTGGGCGTCTTCGTCATCGGGCTCGCGGTGGTGGCCGCCGGCATCGTGATGCTGCCGTTGCCCGGACCGGGCTGGGTGGTGATCTTCGGCGGCATGGCCATCTGGGCGACCGAGTTCGTCTGGGCCCAGCTGGTGTTGCGCTGGACCAAGCGCAAGGTCACCGAGGCGGCGCAGCGCGCCCTCGATCCCAGCGTCCGCCGGCGCAACATCGTCCTCACGGTGGTCGGCCTGGTGATCGTGGCCGTGCTCGTGGGGATCTACGTGTGGAAGTTCGGCTTCGAGATGCCCTGGAAGATCAAGGACCAGTGACCCGCCGCGGGGCGGGCCGGTGACCCGCGCGGCGACGGCCGGGGTCGGTCGTCGCCGGTCACGGGCATCCGCTGACATGGGGTAATGTTCTCCCTGCGTCCGGGCGATTAGCTCAGTGGAAGAGCGCTTCGTTCACACCGAAGAGGTCACTGGTTCGAACCCAGTATCGCCCACCCCGACACGACGGCCCGTCTGCCAGAGAGCAGGCGGGCCGTCGTCGTCGTGTGTACGGACCGTGTCCGCCGCGGTGTCCGTCAGGAGGTCCCGTCAGGGGGTCTCCTTCCGGGGGGTCGCGGAGCCGGGATCGCCGGACCGGATGCTCCGGGAGCGGGGCGCGTGTCCGGTCGCGTGACCCATGTCCGCGTGTGGTCGGCCCGGAGGCGGGTTCCCGGCGGCCGAAGTTTTTCGGCCGAGCGGCCGACCCTGTTCCGCAACCGCTTTCTCTCGCCGTGACCCGGCCGAGGGCTGTCACCTGCGGTGTCTCACCCGTCGCCGTCCGGCATGCCCAGGCGACATCGCGCCAACGCGACCTGAGGGGTCGTAAGAATTCCTGTCCGAATCATTGACGCACTCCGGCCCCCTCCGTAACTTGTGCCAGCAAGCGCTTACTTGAAACGATTCATGCAGGCGCCAACGACGCTGCGGGGAGGGTCCGACTGTGCGAACCAGCAGGAATGTTGAGAGGCGTACGATCTTGAAGGCGGCCGGGGCGACGGCGGCCGCACTGGGGCTGGCGGCGACCACCGGCTGTGGTGGCGACAGCGGTACGTCGGCCGACGGAACGGTGACGATCCGTTACTCCTGGTGGGGTGCCGACGAACGGGCCAAGAAGATCAACCAGTCCATCGCGCTCTTCGAGAAGAAGTATCCGAAGATCAAGGTGAAGACGGACTTCCAGGACTACGTCTCCTTTTGGGAGAAGTTCCAGACGCAGGCCGCGGGCGGAAATCCACCGGACGTATTCCAGAACGCCGTTGGATTTCTTCGGAAGTACGACAAGCGCGGCATCCTGCTGGACCTCAAGTCCCAGATCGACGCGGGGAATCTGAGCCTGGACCACTTCCGCGAGGGGGTCACCACGGTCGGCGAGGTCGACGGCAAGCAGCTCGGCGTCCCCGTCGGTTCGAACACCATGGCGCTGGTCATCGACAGGAAGGCGTTCTCGAAGGCCGGGGTCGACCCGAAGGCGGGCTGGACCTGGGACGACTACTTCAAGGCCCTCAAGACGATCCACGACAAGACCGGCGTCCCGGGGGACACGGGCTACTTCAGCATCATGTACCTCTACGACCTCTACCTCCGCCAGAACGGCAAGGCGTTCTTCGACAAGGACGGACTCGGGTTCGACCAGGCCGACCTGACGGAGTGGTGGACGGACGCCTACAACCGGGTCAAGGCCGGGATCATCACCTCCCCGAAGACCGTCGAGCAGGACAAGCCCAAGTCGTCGGTGACCGCCGCGCACGGCGCCTCCGAGTTCACCTGGGACAACTTCGCGGTCCGCTACTCCGCGGAGGGCGACAGCACCTACGGTCTCGCCCCGATCCCCACCACGGACGGCAGGCACACCGGCCAGTACCTCGCCTCCCTGATGCTCAGCGGCTCGGCCCGCACCAAGCACCCCAAGGAGGTCGCCCAGTTCATCGATTTCATGGTCCATGACCCCGAGGTCGGGAAGATCATGGGCTACGACCGCGGCATCCTCGCCAGCACCGAGCAGTACGAGGCGTACAAGCCGACCGACGAGGTGGGCACGGAGATCGCGCGGTACGAGAACGACACCGCCAAGGCGGGCGTCCTGGGGACGATCACCCCGCACCCGTCCGGCGCCGACACGGTCGAGGCCGCCTTCCTGCGCATCGGCGGCGACATGGCCCAGGGCAAGACCAAGGTCTCCGACGCGGTGAAGCAGTTCTTCTCCGAGTCCGAGGCCGCCTTCCAAGCCTGATGGGAACACCCGTGACGCTCGTCGAGGACTCTCCGCCCGACATCCGGAAGGTCCCTCCCGCCGCCCCCGCCGCCGTCAAGCGGCGGGGGCGGCGGGAGAACCTCGCCGGCTATCTGTTCATGTCCCCCTGGATCGCGGGCTTCCTGCTGCTGACCGCGGGACCCATGGCCGCCTCGCTCTACTTCGCCTTCACCGACTACAACCTCTTCGACTCCCCGAAGTGGATCGGGTTCGGCAACTTCACCCGGATGTTCGACGACCCCCGGTGGCAGCGGTCGGTCGAGGTGACGGCCAAGTACGTCGTCATCGGGACCCCGCTGAAGCTGTTGCTCGCCCTCGGGGTCGCCCTGCTGCTCGCGCAGAGCCGGCGCGGCCAGGCGTTCTACCGGGCCGCGTTCTACGCCCCCTCGCTGATCGGCGCGAGTGTCTCCGTCGGCTTCGTGTGGCGCGCCCTCTTCTCGGACGACGCGGTCGTGGACCGTACGCAGTCGTTCCTCGGCTTCGACGTCGGAGGCTGGGTCGGCAACCCGGACTGGATCCTCTACAGCCTGGTCGCGCTGACGGTCTGGCAGTTCGGCGCCCCGATGGTGATCTTCCTCGCGGGGCTGAAGCAGGTGCCCAGGGAGCTGTACGAGGCGGCCGCGATGGACGGCGCCGGGCCCTTCCGGCGGTTCTGGAACATCACCCTCCCGATGATCTCCCCGGTCCTCTTCTTCAACGTGCTGCTGGAGACCATCCACTCGTTCCAGATCTTCGGCTCCGCCTACGTCGTCTCCAACGGCTACTGCGGACCGGCCGACGCCACCCTCGTCTACACCTGCTACCTGTACCAGCAGGGCTTCAAGAACGCCCAGATGGGCTTCGCCTCCGCCATGGCCTGGATGCTGCTGCTCGCCGTGGCGCTGGTGACGGCGGTCCTGTTCTGGTCGCAGAAGAAGTGGGTGCACTACGAGGAGGCCGCCCGATGAGCACCACCACCTCCGGCTCCCCCTCCACCAGCGATTCGCCCGGCCGCGGGCGCTCCGGCTCGCTCGTCTGGCATGTCGGCGCCCTGCTGGTCCTCGCGGTCGTCCTCTACCCGGTCCTGTGGGTCGTCGGCGCCTCGTTCAAGCCCAGCAAGGACATCGTCAACAGCCTGGAACTGTTCCCCGCCCGTCCCGTGCTCGGCAACTTCAGGGGCCTGGCCGACGGCATCGCGGACATCTCGATCCTGACGTTCTTCCAGAACTCCCTGTTCTACGCGCTCGGCGCCGTCGCCGGCATCCTCATCTCCTGCTCGCTGACCGCGTACGCCTTCGCCCGGATCAGGTTCGCCGGGCGGAACCTGATGTTCGCGCTGATGATCGGCACCCTGCTGCTGCCGTACCACGTGCTGCTCATCCCGCAGTACGTGATGTTCCAGAAGATGGAGCTGATCAACACCTATGTGCCGCTGCTCCTCGGCAAGTACCTGGCGACGGAGGCGTTCTTCGTCTTCCTCATGGTGCAGTTCATGCGCAACCTGCCCAGGGAACTCGACGAGGCCGCGCGGATCGACGGCTGCGGGCACCTGAGGATCTACTGGTCGATCGTGCTGCCGCTGTGCCGGCCCGCGCTCATCACCAGCGCGATCTTCACGTTCATCAACGCCTGGAACGACTTCATGGGCCCGCTGATCTACCTCAACGAGCCCGGCAAGTACACCGTCTCCCTGGGAATGATGATGTTCCGCGACTCCGACGGCGTCGCCGCCAACTACGGCGGGCTGATCGCCATGTCGCTGGTGGCGCTGCTGCCCGTCCTGCTGTTCTTCCTCGCCTTCCAGCGCTACCTCATCGACGGCATGGCGACGTCCGGCCTGAAGGGCTGATCCGGCATGGCCACAGCACGCGCGAGAGCCCGCGCCGATGCCCGCGCCTCGCGCGGGGAGTCCGTCCTCGCCGAACGGTTCGCCCTGTTCGCCGAGTGTCTGCTCACCGGGGTGTGGATCGCGGTGGCCTCGGCCGGGGTGGTGACGTACCCGGCCGCGTTCGCCGCCGGCGCCCGGCATCTGCGCCGTCGCGCGGCCCACCGGGCCGGCGGCGTGCGCGAGTTCGTCGCCGACTTCCGGGCGGCGGTGCGCGGCGGGTGGCTCGCCGGAGTCGCCGGCTGGGCCGCGGTGGCCGTGGCCTGGGTGGACGTCCAGGCCGTGCGGGCCGGCCTGCCCGGTGGGGCGCTGGTGGGGGCCGTGGGCCTGCTCGCGCTGATCGGCCTCGGCGTGGCCGGTCTGCGCGCGGCCGCCGTGTGGACGCCCGGCTCGGCCTGGCGTTCCCTGCTGGCGGACGCGGGCCGGCGGACCGTCCTCGACCCGGCCGGCTCCTTCCTGCTCGTCGGCGGACTGGCCGTCGTCGCCTGCTCCGCCTGGTTCCTCGCGCCGCTCGCGGTTCCCGTCCTGGGCGCCGTCGCTGCGGCGGCCGTGGCCGTCGAGGAGCGCCACCGGCGCCGCTGACGTGCGGTTTCCTCACGGCAGGCTGGTACTCCCGGCGCCCTGCCTGTGTCTGTCATGCCCCTGACCATTCGGGGAGCGCGTCCCCGAACCACCCCCACCCGCACCCCCGCACGGAAGGAAAGACCATGTCCCCCATTCCCCGCAGGTCCCTCCTCAAGGCGGCCGCCGTCGCCGGAGCCGCCGCGCAGTTCAGCTGGGCGCTCGGAGCCGGCGACGCCCAGGCCGCGCCCGTGGCCGCGGCCGCCGACACCGATCCCGTGCCCCTGGACTGGCTGGAGGACGGCGGCCTCGGCGCCGCCCCCGGCTCGACCGTCGGCGTCCCCTGGCCGAAGGGCACCCACGCGGCGGACCAGACGTTCGCCGTGACGGACGCGGCCGGCGAAGCCGTTCCCGTACAGACCTGGCCGCTCGCCTACTGGCCGGACGGCTCCCTCAAGTGGACCGCCCACGCCGTCAGTTCGGGCACCGGCAAGCTCAGCCTCACCGCCGGGGACACGGCCGTACCGGAGAAGAAGGCCGCAGTCGTGCGGCGCGGCGGGACCGTCGAGGTGTCCACCGGGGTCATCACCGCGAGCATCGCCACCTCGGGCGCCACGCTCATCAGGTCGGTGACCCGGGGCTCCACGGAGATCGCCCGGAACGGCCGTCTCGTGCTGATCCGCCAGCCGGAGATCGAGGACGAGGACCAGGGCGCGGTGAGGACCGAGCGCTTCGAGGGTGCCGTCTCCGAGGTCACCGTCGAGCAGAAGGGCCCGGTCCGCGCGGTCGTCCGCATCGACGGCAAGCACCGCAGGGGCAACCGGAGCTGGCTGCCGTTCTCCGTCCGCCTGTACTTCTACGCGGGCGCCGACTCCTTCCGCATGGTGCACACCGTCACCTACGACGGCACCCAGGAACCCGGCAAGAGCAGCGGCGACTTCATCCGCGGCCTCGGCGTCCGCTTCACGGTGCCCATGCGGGACGCGGCCTACGACCGGCACATCCGCGTCGGCGGCGAGGGCACCGGTCTGCTGCGGGAGGCGGTCAAGGGCATCACCGGTCTGCGCCGGGACCCCGGCGCCGCCGTACAGGCGGCCCAGTACGCCGGCCAGAAGCTGCCCGATCCGGCCACCTGGGACCAGCGGGTGACGACCAGGCTCCAGTACATCCCCGAGTGGGGCGACTACACCCTCGCGCAGCTCTCCGCCGACGGCTTCACGCTGCGCAAACGCACCAAGAAGGGCCACGGCTGGATCGGCGCCGGCGGAGGCGGACGGGCCTCCGGCTTCGGGTACGTGGGTGGCGCGAGCGGTGGACTCTCCTTCGGACTGCGGGACTTCTGGGAGCGGTTCCCCGCCCAGCTCGACATCCGCGACGCGCAGACCGACGAGGCCGAGGTCACCCTCTGGCTCTGGTCTCCCGAGGCACAGCCCATGGACCTGCGGTTCTACCACGACGGCATGGGCCAGGATACGTACGCCGAACAGCTCGAAGGTCTCAACATCACCTACGAGGACTACGAGCCGGAGTTCGGCACGCCCTACGGCATCGCCCGCACCTCCGAACTGCTCTTCTGGGCCAACGAGTCCACCCCGAGCCCCGAGACACTCGCTCAACAGGTCCAGGCCGTACGGGTGTTGCCGCAGCTGGCCGCTCCGCCCCGGCAGCTGATCAGGGCCAGGGTCCTCGGCCCCGGCCTCTACTCCGAGCCCGACCGCTCCACACCCGCCAAGGCGAAGATCGAGGACCACCTCGACTTCCTCTTCACCTACTACAAGGACCAGGTGGAGCAACGCCGTTGGTACGGCTTCTGGGACCACGGCGACATCATGCACACCTACGACGCGGTCCGGCACCAGTGGCGGTACGACATCGGCGGCTACGCCTGGGACAACTCCGAACTGTCGCCCGACCTGTGGCTCTGGCTCGCCTACCTGAGAAGCGGCCGCGCCGACATCTTCCGCTTCGCCGAGTCCATGACCCGGCACACCGGCGAGGTCGACGTGTACCACCTGGGCAAGTGGGCGGGCCTCGGCACCCGGCACGGCGTCCAGCACTACGCCGACAGCGCCAAGCAGCAGCGCATCGCCAACACCACCTACCGGCGCTACTACTACTTCCTCACCGGCGACGAGCGCGTCGGCGACCTCATGCACGCCAACGTCGACTCCGACGAGACCTTCCTCGTCCTCGACCCGATCCGCAAGATCCGCACCGAGCCGTACACACCCGACCGGCACGCGCTGTCGGTCGGCTTCGGCACCGACTGGAGCGGCCTGGTGTCCGCCTGGCTGACCGAGTGGGAGCGCCGCGGCCCCAAGTGGGAGAAGGCGAAGGCGCGGGTCCTGTCGACCATGGAGACCATCGCCGCCCAGCCCAACGGGTTCGTGCAGGGCAGCGGGCTGTACGACCTCGACACCGGGAGGTTCGCCGTGGCGGCGGCGCCGGTCGTCAGCGTCTCGCACCTCTCCGCCGTCTTCGGCCTCAACGAACTGTGCGCCGAACTCATCGACCTCGTCGACATGCCGAAGTTCAACGACGCCTACTTCGACTACTGCCGCTACTTCAACGCGACCAAGGCGGAGCAGGCGGCGCGCTACGGCTCCAACTTCGGCAGCCTGCTGCTCTTCCAGGGCCACTCCCGCCTCGACGCCTACGCCGCCGTACGGACCGGGGACGAGAAGCTCGCCAAGCGGGCCTGGGACAAGTTCTACAACTCCGACGGCTACCAGGAGTCGGCGCCCTGGAAGACGGAGAAGCTGAGCGGCCCCGCCGCCCTGGTGCCGGGCAGCGAGGCCGCCTGGGTGTCCAGCAACGACACCGCTCTCTACGGTCTCGCAGCCATCGAGAACCTCGCCCTGCTCGGCGACAAGATGCCGTAGCGGCCGGCTAGTCCATCCTCCCCAGGACCTCCCGCACCCGCCGGACATCCCGCAGCCGCTGCTCGTACGTCGCACCGACGGCGAGCAGCAGCAGTCCGGCGAGGGCGGGAGGTACCCAGCGGGGGAGCGCGTCGGTCACCTGCACCAGATACGGGGCGAGTTCGTGCAGCGCGTCCAGGGCCAGGACCGAGCCGCCGAGACCGAGCGGTGCCTGGAGGCGGTGCCGGGCGCCGAGCAGCGTGACCAGCAGGGCCGCCGCGCCCAGCAGCAGCGGGCGGGCCCAGTGCGGGTCGCCCCAGGCCGCGAGGAGGCTCGGCAGCAGACCGGCGGCGAGGCCGGGGCCGTACGCCGTCCAGGACGACGCCTGCGGATCGCGGCGGCGGCGCAGGGCGCCGACCAGCAGGGCGGGCGCCGCCACCGGCAGCGTGTACGCCTCCGGCGTCCCGACGCCCCAGGCCGCCAGCCGCACCCAGGTGGCCAGCACGAAGAGGATGGCGGCCGCGTGGCCGGCGGGGCGCCGGTCGGGGCGGACGGCCGTGCCGGCGGCGATCACCGCGCACAGCGCGAGGACCGGCGCGAGCAGGGGCGGGTGGGTGAGCGCCAGGCCGACGGCGACGAGAGCCGCGGCCGCTCCGGCCGCCTCGACCGCGATCCTGACGGGCAGGTCGGCGACGCGCGGCGCGAGCAGTGCCGCGGCGGCCGGCACGGCGAGCAGGAGCAGCGCGGTGTGCTGCGGCGGGAGGCCGAGCGAGGCGCCCGCGGCGCAGGCGAACCCGGTGGCGTACCCGAGGGACACGGGCGCCGAGAGCGGGGCGAGGCGCCCGCGCCACGCGGCCCCCGCGAACAGCGCCGTCAGCGAACCGAGCACGACGAGGGTGCCGTTCTCGGTGGGCAGGGAGAGCAGGGACAGGCCGGCGGAGGTGAGCACGGCGAGCCCGGTGGCCACCGGCGTCACGAACCCGACAAGCGCCACCGTGACCAGTCCCTGCGTCAACAGGCCGATCGCGTAAGGCAGTTCCAGGGTGGCCGGGAGGACCAGCAGCGCGGCCCAGACGAGGACGAGCGCCGCCGTCAGCGCCTGCGGGCGCCGTCCCGCGCCGCGCACCACCAGGGCGAGCACCGCGGCCACCGCGAGGAGGACCAGCGGCGCCGTGGCCGCGTGCGACGGCCACAGGCCGCCGACCGTCACCGCGGCCCGCGCGTCGGCGGGAGCGCCGGCCCACACGTGCGCCGTCCCGGTGGCCGGCCCCAGCAGGGCGATCCCCACGACCGGCAGCGTCCACAGCACCGCGCACCCCTGCACCGCCGCCGAGGCCAGCCCGACGCCCCGGCGCACCGGCTCCGGCAGCGGATCCCGCACGGCGGCGAGCAGCGTGATCCCGCAGGCCACAGACGCGAGCACCGTCCACTCGCCGGGCAGCAGGGTGCGCAGCACGCCCGCGGCGCCGGCGACCAGGAACAGTCCGCCGGCCACCGCCGTGCCCGTCGCCAGGTCCGGGCGGGGAGCGAACCACGCGGCAGCGAAGGCGATCGCCGCCGCGAGGGCGAAGAGCGTCGCCGCACGGGCGGCGGCGCCCGGTCCGGTCGCGTCCAGGGCCAGCAGTCCGGTCGCCAGGACACCCCAGCCGCCGGTGGCGAACGCCCCGACGGTGGCGACGATCCGCAGGGGCCGTCCGGCCACCCGCAGCGCGGCCACCGTGTCGAACGCGGCTGTCAGCAGCACCGCGGCGGTGACCGTGCGCGGACCGCCGCCGGCCGCCACCGCCCAGAGCACCGGCGGGAGTTGCGCGCAGACCACGGCGGCCGGCAGCGGCAGCCGCGGGGGGGGGGGGGGGGGGGGGGGGGGGGGACGGACCTGCCGCGACTGCCGCGCAGCCCTCCGGACCAACCCC
>NZ_JBWKDW010000008.1:141638-173177 GCF_056435735.1 Streptomyces sp. NPDC043878 | reverse complement strand
CGCGAACCTCCGCCGGCCGCCACCACCAGGAGCACCGTGGGGGGTGAGGGAAAGACCAGGGGGGCCGGGATTGGCGGCCGCGGGGGGGCCGGGCCCGGCCGCGCCGCGAGCGCCATGCCGTACGCCGTCCAGGCCGCCGCCAGCACGGTCGCGGCGGCGGCCGAGCAGGTGACGCCGTCCGCCGCCGGGAACACCGCCCCGCGCAGCGCGTACGCGTCCAGCACCGTCAGGGCCAGCCCGAGGCCCGCGACCGACTCGGCGGTCGAACGCAGCCCCCTGCGCAGCAGCGCCACGGGCGCGCCGAGCGTCGCCAGCGTGACCGCGCCGAGCACCACGGACCGGCCGGCGATCCCCAGGTGACCCCAGCTGACCAGGGTGAACACCATCGCCGCCACGGTCAGCAGGACCCCGCCCAGCAGGAGCAGGACGTTCTGCACACCCGGCGCGGTGGTCTCCGGACGGGGCGCCGCCGCGGGCGCCGGCCCGTTCGGCCGTACCGGCTGGAGCGAGGTCAGCAGCCAGGCGCGGCGGGCCAGCAACTGGGCCCGGCGGGCGTCCAGTTGCCGCAGTTCGGCGTCGAGGAACCGCAACTCCTCGGCCGGGGGCGGAATATGCGTCATGCCTCGCAGCGTGGCCCGCGTCACGTCGTAGGGCATGAGTGCGCGTACTCAGACCGTACTCAACCCGTCCGGACGGCGCGGTTCGGGCCCGTGCGGGGCACACTCGGCACATGGACCGGACCCGTTACCGCTTCCGCAGCCTGTGGGCCCTGCCCGCGCCGCCCGCCGCCGTGTACGCCGCGCTGGAGCGGGCCGAGGACTACCCCCGCTGGTGGCGCCAGGTGCGTGAGGTGCGCCGCACCGACGACACCACCGGGATCGTCCGCGTCCGCTCCCTCATCCCCTACGACCTCACCTTCACCGCCCGCGAGGCACGCCGCGACCCCGCCGCCGGGGTCCTGGAGATCGCCATGTCCGGTGACCTCGACGGCTGGGCGCGCTGGACGGTCGTGCCGCACGGCACCGGCAGCCTCGCCCGCTACGACCAGGCGGTGGAGGTCCACAAGCCGTCGCTCAGACGGTTCGCGACCGTGGGACGGCCGTTCTTCCGCGCCAACCACTGGCTGATGATGCGGTCCGGGCGGCGCGGACTGGCGGCCTGGCTGGGGGACGGGCGAGGAGCGGTTTGAAGGAAGGCCGCGGGGACCTGTATTGTTCACTGCGTTCCCGGGCGATTAGCTCAGTGGGAGAGCGCTTCGTTCACACCGAAGAGGTCACTGGTTCGAACCCAGTATCGCCCACCGGGAAGGGCCGGTCCGCAGCAGCGGACCGGCTTTTTCGCGCCGCCGTACGGCCGTGACGCTCGTGCGGTCACGCGGCCGCCGCGGGCAGTTCCGGACGCAGCGGCCACGCCGTGTCCACCACCTCGTCGGTGCCGCTGCGCGCGAACCACGCCTGCAGGCCGCGCGCCTGCGCCGCGTGCCACACCTGCTGGAGGGTGTGCAGCTCGGCCGGCGACAGCCGCTCCAGCCGGGTCGCGAACCGGCGCCCGACCGCGCGGACGAGGTCGAGCGAGGCCAGCGCGTCGGCCCCCGCGTCGTGCGCGCCGTCCAGGACGACGCCGTAGTGCTCGCACAGGTCGGTCAGGGTGCGGCGGCCCTTGCGATAGCGGTCCAGATGCTTGTCCAGGACCCGCGGATCGAGCACCCAGAGCGACGACGCCTCGAACCAGTGGTCCAGGGACGAGGCCCGATGGCGGCGCAACTCCCGGTCCAGCAGCGTCAGATCGAACGGCGCGTTCATCACCACCAGCGGACGGCCCGCCGCGGCCTGCTCCGCCAGCTCCCGGGCTATCTCGTGCATCACCGGCGCGGGCCAGCGGCCGTTGCGCTGGAGGTGCTCCTCCGTCAGGCCGTGCACCGCCGTCGCCTCGGCGGGCACCGGCACACCGGGGTTCACCAGCCACCGGCTGATCCGCGGCCGCGTGCCCGGGGCGTCCTGGACGACGACGGCGGCCGACACGATCCGGTCGGTCTCGACGTCGACGCCCGTGGTCTCCGTGTCGAAGGCGGCCAGAGGGCCTTCATACCAGCACGTCATCACCATGCAACTCCTCGTCAAGCCACCGCAGCTGACGCTCCGTCTTCTGCCTGTTTGGTGATACCCGGGCTGTTTGCGCCGTACGCCGGAAGGACACAACAGAAGTACGGGTCTTTGCAGTTCAGCGGCTCATTACGGGGATTCACACAGCGGGAAAGGCTGTTGGTCATGGCGATAGCGCAGCCCGAGCGGGGCGGGCTGCTGCCCGAACGGACGGCACCCCAGCGCGGCTCACTCGCCACCACCGCCTGCATGGAGACACTCCAGGTCGGCTATCTGCACGCGGTCGCCGCGGCCGCGGGATGCTCGCTGTCCCAGCCCTTCCCGGACAACGGCATCGACTGGCACGTCAGTCACGGCTCCCCGGGCCACACCGTCGACGACGAGGTGACCATCAAGGTGCAGCTGAAGTGCACCTACCAGATCGCGCCGAACCCGCCGGGCCGGTTCTTCTCCTTCACGCTCGACAACGCCCACCTGGCGAAGCTCGCCCGCACCCCGGTCTCGGTGCACAAGATCCTCGTCGTGATGCTCGTCCCGCGGTCCCAGGACGACTGGCTGCGCGCCAGCCACGACCGGCTCGACCTGCGCCACTGCTGCTACTGGATCAACCTCGCCGGCCACCCGGTCACCGGCCGGAACCGGACCACCGTGCGCATACCGACCTCGCGCGTCTTCGACGACCGCGCCCTGTGCGAGATCATGACGCGGGTCGGGACGGGAGGCAGACCATGACCCACCGACCACTGCACGAGCCGCTGCGGGCCGTCAGGCCGCACCCCGACGAAGCCGCCTGGGACCGTCCTCCCGAGCCCGGCGGGGTCGACCCCGTCGTGCTCGCCGCCCTGCTGCGGCGGCACGGCTGGCAGCGGCGCGGGGGAGCCGCCGGACGCTACGGCCGCTGGACCCCGCCCGGTCCCGGCGGCGGCGGAACCAGCCTGCTCGTGCCCGAGAGCCGCGCCTTCCCCGACAGCGACGACCTGCTCGGCGAGGCGCTGGTCGCCCTCGCCCGCAGCGGCACGCCCTCCGCCCGCGAGGTGCTCATCGGGCTCGCCGTGCCCAGCGACGAGATCCGCTGGTGGCGGGACACACCGGCGGGACCGGCCCCCGCCGCGCCCTGGACGGTCGAGGAACAACTGCGCACGGCCGCCCGGCAGACCCTGCTGGCCGCCGCGCTCGCCACCCGCGCCCGGGCCGGCTACTACGGCGCCCGGTACCGCGGGGCCGCCGCCGCGTCCCTGGAGAGCGTGCTGGTCGGGGCCTCGGCCGGCGGCCACGGCCTGACCGCCTTCGTGCCCGTCGCCTCCGGGCGGGCACTGGCCGTCCGTCTCCACCAGGCCCTGCACGCCGCCCGCGAGGCCGTCGACTACCAGCGGGCCACCGGCGGAATGGACGCCTTCGACGGGGCCGTCGCGGCGGGCGTCAGCCGCGAACTCACCGAGGCCCTCGTCACCCTGGTCCGGGGCACCGAGGGCGCCCGGATCGCCGTCGCGTGGGCGCCGTCCGCGGGCGTCCCCGAAGACTGCGCCGCCGCCGGACCCGTCGAGTTCTCGCCCGGCGACCTGCCGGCACTGCGCGAGGCCGGCGCCCGCTACCTGCGCGAGGAACCCTCCGTGTCCGTGCGGATCACCGGCGCGGTGGTCCGGATGCGCAGGTCGGGGCCGCGCGGCGAGGGCCTGGTGCGGCTGCGGGTCCTGGCCGGCGCCGAGGTGCCGCACGTGCGGCTCACGCTGGACGAGGAGGCGTACCGCATCGCCGGCCACGCCCACCTCGTCGGACTGCCGGTGCGGGTGCACGGCCGGCTGGAGAGCCGGGGCGGCTTCCGGCGGCTCACCGGAGCCTCCGGCGTCGTCCCCGTGCAGGTGGACGAGGCCGAGCGGGACCGCCTGATGAAGTCGCTCCAGGAGAACCTCGACTTCTTCGAGGAGGCCTGCGGCGGGGAATGATTTCGCGGTGGGCCGCCCCGGGTCGGTACGATCCGGTATTGCGTGCGCTCTCGGTACGGCGCCGCGCCCACCCTGCAGTCAGGAGAGACCGGTGTCAGACGTCCGTGTGATCATCCAACGCGATTCCGAGCGGGAAGAGCGCACGGTGACGACGGGCACCACGGCCGCCGAGCTCTTCGCCGGCGAGCGCTCCGTCATCGCCGCGCGCGTGAGCGGAGAGCTCAAGGACCTCGCCTACGCCGTGCGGGACGGCGAGACCGTCGAGGGCGTCGAGATCTCCTCCGAGGACGGCCTGAACATCCTGCGCCACTCCACCGCGCACGTCATGGCCCAGGCCGTGCAGGAGCTGTTCCCCGAGGCCAAGCTGGGCATCGGCCCGCCGGTCAAGGACGGCTTCTACTACGACTTCGACGTCGAGCGGCCGTTCACGCCCGAGGACCTCAAGGCCGTCGAGAAGAAGATGCAGGAGATCCAGAAGCGGGGGCAGCGGTTCGCCCGTCGCGTGGTGAGCGACGAGGCCGCCCGCGAGGAGCTCGCGAACGAGCCCTACAAGCTGGAGCTCATCGGCATCAAGGGCTCGGCCTCCACCGACGACGGCGCGGATGTCGAGGTCGGCGGCGGCGAGCTGACGATCTACGACAACCTGGACGCCAAGACCGGTGACCTGTGCTGGAAGGACCTCTGCCGCGGCCCCCACCTGCCCACCACCCGCAACATCCCGGCGTTCAAGCTGATGCGCAACGCGGCCGCCTACTGGCGCGGCAGCGAGAAGAACCCCATGCTCCAGCGCATCTACGGCACCGCGTGGCCGACGAAGGAAGAGCTGAAGGCGCACCTCGACTTCCTCGCCGAGGCCGAGAAGCGCGACCACCGCAAGCTCGGCAGCGAGCTCGACCTGTTCTCCATCCCGGAGCAGATCGGCTCCGGCCTCGCCGTCTTCCACCCCAAGGGCGGCGTCGTGCGCCGGGTCATGGAGGACTACTCGCGCCGCCGGCACGAGGAGGAGGGCTACGAGTTCGTCTACACCCCGCACGCCACGAAGGGGAAGCTCTTCGAGACCTCGGGCCACCTGGACTGGTACGCCGACGGCATGTACCCGCCCATGCAGCTCGACGAGGGCGTGGACTACTACCTCAAGCCCATGAACTGCCCGATGCACAACCTGATCTTCGACGCGCGCGGCCGCTCCTACCGTGAACTGCCGCTGCGCCTCTTCGAGTTCGGCACCGTGTACCGCTACGAGAAGTCGGGCGTCGTGCACGGCCTGACCCGCGCCCGCGGCTTCACCCAGGACGACGCGCACATCTACTGCACCCGCGAGCAGATGGCCGACGAGCTCGACAAGACGCTCACCTTCGTCCTCAACCTGCTGCGCGACTACGGTCTGACCGACTTCTACCTGGAGCTGTCCACCAAGGACCCGGAGAAGTTCGTCGGCTCCGACGAGGTGTGGGAGGAGGCCACCGAGACGCTGCGCCAGGTCGCCGAGAAGCAGGGCCTCCCGCTGGTCCCGGACCCGGGCGGCGCCGCCTTCTACGGCCCGAAGATCTCCGTCCAGACCAAGGACGCGATCGGCCGGACCTGGCAGATGTCGACCGTGCAGCTCGACTTCAACCTGCCGGAGCGCTTCGACCTGGAGTACACCGGCCCCGACGGCACCAAGCAGCGCCCGGTCATGATCCACCGCGCCCTGTTCGGCTCGATCGAGCGGTTCTTCGCGGTCCTCCTGGAGCACTACGCGGGCGCGTTCCCGGCGTGGCTGGCGCCCGTCCAGGCGGTCGGCATCCCGATCGGCGACGCGCACGCGGACTACCTGCACAGGTTCGCCGCCGAGGCGAAGAAGAAGGGGCTGCGGGTCGAGGTCGACTCCTCCTCGGACCGCATGCAGAAGAAGATCCGCAACGCCCAGAAGCAGAAGGTGCCCTTCATGGTCATCGCGGGCGACGAGGACATGTCGAACGGCTCGGTGTCCTTCCGCTACCGCGACGGCTCCCAGGAGAACGGCATCCCCTTCGAGGCGGCCATCGCGAAGATCGCGCAGGTCGTCGAGGACCGTACGCAGGTCTGATCCGCGCCACGCGGCCCGGGGCCCGGGGAGTTCCGAACTCCCTGGGCCCCGCGCCCGCCCGGCCTCCCCGGCCCCGGGCCCCCGGCAACCCCACCCACACGGTGTGGACGGGCGAAGCCATATGCTGCATGGCATGACGAGTGAGCCGGAGCAGCAGTGGGGAGTGGGGACGCAGGACGCGTTTCAGCGTCTGTGGACGCCCCACCGGATGGCCTACATCCAGGGTGAGAACAAGCCGACCGGCCCGGGTGCCGACGACGGCTGTCCCTTCTGCTCGATCCCGGCGAAGTCCGACGAGGACGGGCTGGTCGTGCGCCGCGGCGAGCAGGTGTACGCGGTGCTCAACCTGTACCCGTACAACGGCGGCCACCTGATGGTCGTGCCCTACCGTCACGTCGCCGACTACACCGACCTCACCGAGCCGGAGACCGCCGAGCTGGCCGCGCTGACCAAGCAGGCGATGTCGGCCCTGCGGACCGCCTCCGGCGCGCACGGCTTCAACATCGGCATGAACCAGGGGTCGGTGGCAGGCGCGGGCATCGCCGCCCACCTCCACCAGCACCTCGTGCCCCGCTGGGGCGGCGACACCAACTTCATGCCGGTCGTCGGCCACACCAGGGTGCTGCCGCAGCTGCTGGCGGACACCCGCAAGATGCTGGCCGACGCCTGGCCGACGGGCTGAGCGCTGCGGCGGGACCGACCGCGGCCGTTCCGGGCCGCGGGGAGCGTCGTTGGGATCAGGCGGGGCTTCGTAGGCCCGCCTGATCCACGCGGCAGGTCCTACGCGTCGTACACGTCCGCCTTCCGCGGCGAGGTGTCCTGCACCGCCGTGGAGAGGAACGCCGAGCGGTTGCCGAACTTCTCCGTGTCCACGCCGTTCTCCTCCAGCACCCGGATCGCCGCCGAGTGCACCACGCGCAGCACCGGCGTCGCGGCGCGCAGGGCGTCGTCGGCCATGAAGCGGTGGCGCCAGGGCTGATCGGCCCAGGCGTGCCGCAGGCCGAAGGGCTCCGGCAGACCTATCGAGCCGCCGAGCCAGTTCAGCAGCGGCGGGTACCAGGTCAGCGGCGCGCGGACGGCGAGTCGTACCACCTCGTTCGTGCTGACCAGCGGCAGCTTCACGGTGCGGTTCTCCCACGGCTTCAGCGACTTGGCGACCTCCCGGGTCGGCGCCTCCGGCTTGGTGGTGAACAGCGGGTTCACCGGCCCCAGGGCGTGCCCGGTGACCTCGATGCGCAGGGTCGCGTGCAGCACGGTGACGGTGATCATCATGGTGATGATCAGCTGGCCGTCCCACAGCGTCCACTGCACGCCGAGGTAGTGCCGGTCGCCGGCGCCGAACTGCTGCTTGTTGCAGATGTCCTGTATGGCGTGCGACTTGACCTGGTACGCCTCCACGTCCGTGCCCTCCGGGCGGGACACCGCCTTGGCGTTCTCCCCGATCGGCGTGACGATCCAGTGCCGTATCGACGCCTTCGGGAAGCCGCCGGTGTTCAGCGGGCCCCGCTCCAGCATGCGCAGCTGGTCGTGGATCGACCGGATGACGTCCCAGCTGCGGAAGGGGTGGATCTCCCGGGTCGGGTCGGCGGCCACCAGGTCCTCGGCGAGCTGCCAGGAACCCCACCGGGTGCCCATGCCCAGGATGCCCTTGGGGCCGGCGTAGAAGACGGAGTTCGACTGCTGCTCGGCACTGAGCTTGGCGAGGGACTGGCGCAGCTGCTCCGCCGCGGTCTCCCGCGGGCTGCTCGGCACCGCCTCGGGGACCTTGGCGCCGACGCTGCTGCCCGAGAGCAGGCTGTCCCAGCGCCCGCGCAGGTCGGCGGCCGTACGCTCACAGATCCGCCGGGCCCACAGCCAGCCGAGGACGGGCATGACGACCGAGGCGCGCGCATACCACCCCCAGAAGCCGGTGAACGGCATGCGGAGCAGGAAGAGCACGGCGAGCGCGCCGAAGGCGACGAGCAGGGTGGTGCCGAGCGCGGAGGCGCGCCTGTCGTCGCGCCGGTCGATGGCCGCGCGGGTCTGGAAGATCAGCAGCCAGACGAGGAGTCCGGGCAGGAACAGCAGACCGCACAGCAGGGTGACGATCATCAGCCGGTTGTCGCGGTCCCTGCGGATGTTGTTGGCCGCCAGGCAGTGCTCGACGACGGCCTGCGGCTCGGCGCCGAAGGACTGGATGAGCGGCTTGCGGCCGCCGCCCAGCATGCGGGCCACCACCGCGGCGGAGAACGCCTCGCCCAGGTTGGGCCGGAAGATCTGGGCCCACCTGCGGCCGGGGTTGACGGTGGACTGGTGCCACTCGTTGTCGGCCTTCTTGATCTCCTGCACCGGGCCGTCCCGGTAGGCCGCCGAGGCCAGCGCGAAGGTCGCCGTCTGTCCCTCGTCGCCCGTACGCGGCACCTGCGGCCCGAAGATGTCCGCGTAACCGCCGTCAACGGTCATTCCCGCCCCCGATCGCCGCTGCTCTCGCTCCTGCGGCTTTCCCGACTTCCCTGCCCCGCACACCTGTTGATCAACTGGTAGTGACGAGCCGGCCCTCCGTCGAGTCACCACCCGATCAGGTGATCAGCGTATCCGCAGGCACGGGCGCGGTGTCGGCGGACGGCCCGAACCGTCCGCCGATCCGGCGGCGCCGGCGCACACCGGCCCCCCGTTCCCCGCCGGGCGCCAACTCTCAGGCGCCGCGCGCGTCTTCGCGGATCCGTTCCGCGACCTGCGGTGGCATCGGCTCGTGCCGGGCGTAGCAGCGGTCGAAGCGGGCGGTCCCGTGCGACAGCGACCGCAGGTCGACGGTGTACCGGCCGATCTCGATCTCCGGCACCTCGGCCCGCACCAGGGTGCGCCCGCCGCTGGTCTGCTCGGTGCCCAGCACCCGGCCGCGCCGCCCCGACAGATCGCTCATCACGGCGCCCACGTACTCGTCGCCGACCAGCACCGTCACCTCGGCCACCGGCTCCAGGAGATGGATGCGGGCGTCGGCGGCGGCCTCCCGCAGCGCCAGCGCGCCGGCCGTCTGGAACGCGGCGTCCGAGGAGTCCACCGAGTGCGCCTTGCCGTCCAGCAGCGTGACGCGGACGTCGATGAGCGGATAGCCGGCGGCAACTCCCCTGGCCGCCTGGGTCCGTACGCCCTTCTCGACCGACGGGATGAACTGGCGTGGCACCGCGCCACCGACCACCTTGTCCACGAACTCGATGCCCGAACCGCCCGGCAGGGGCTCCACCTCGATCTCACAGATCGCGAACTGCCCGTGTCCGCCGGACTGTTTGACGTGCCGGCCGCGCCCCGCCGAGCGGTCCGCGAACGTCTCCCGGAGCGAGACCCTGTGCGGTACGACGTCGACCTGGACGCCGTAGCGGGTGCGCAGCCGTTCCAGCGCGACGTCGGCGTGCGCCTCGCCCAGGCACCACAGGACCACCTGGTGGGTGTTCTGGTTCTGTTCCAGCCGCATGGTCGGGTCCTCGGCCACCAGCCTGCCGAGCCCCTGCGAGAGCTTGTCCTCGTCGGCCTTGCTGTGCGCCTGGATCGCCAGCGGCAGCAGCGGGTCGGGCATCTCCCACGGCTCCATCAGCAGCGGGTCGTCCTTGGCCGAGAGGGTGTCGCCGGTCTCCGCCCGGCCCAGCTTGGCCACGCACGCCAGGTCACCGGCGATGCAGTGGCTGAGCGCCCGCTGCTGCTTGCCGAAGGGCACGGACAGGGCGCCGACGCGCTCGTCCACGTCGTGGTCCTCGTGGCCGCGGTCGGCGAGTCCGTGCCCGGAGACGTGGACCGTGTCGTCGCAGCGCAGGGTGCCGGAGAAGACACGTACGAGGGAGACCCGGCCGACATACGGGTCGGACGCCGTCTTCACGACCTCCGCCACCAGCGGACCGTCCGGATCGCACGGCTTCAGCTCGCGCGGCTTGCCGTCGAGGGTGGTGACGCCGGGCGCCTCCCGCTCCAGCGGGGTCGGGAATCCGCCGGTGACCAGTTCGAGCAGCTCGACCGTGCCCAGCCCCTGCCGGGCGCCCTCGGCCGCGGGCGCGGCGGCCAGCACCGGGAAGAAGACCCCGCGCGCCACCGCCCGCTCCAGGTCCTCGACGAGCGTCCGCACGTCGACCTGTTCGCCGCCGAGGTAGCGGTCCATCAGGGTCTCGTCCTCGCTCTCGGAGATGATCCCCTCGATCAGCCGGTCGCGGGCCTCCTCGATCAGGGGCAGCTGGTCCTCGCCCGGCTCTGACTCCTCGCGCTGTCCGGTGGAGTAGTCGAAGAGCTTCCGCGACAGCAGCCCGGTCAGCCCGGTCACCGGCGCGTGTCCGTCCGGCGCCCGCGGGCCGCGCAGCGGCAGGTACAGCGGCAGGACGGCGTCGGGGTCGTCCGCGCCGAACGCCTCCGCGCAGATCCGCGTCATCTCCTCGAAGTCGGCCCGGGCCGCCTCCAGGTGCGTGACGACGATCGCCCGCGGCATCCCGACGGCCGCGCACTCCTCCCACACCATGCGGGTCGAGCCGTCCACCCCGTCCGAGGCCGACACGACGAAGAGGGCCGCGTCCGCCGCTCGCAGACCGGCCCTCAGTTCCCCGACGAAGTCGGCGTACCCGGGGGTGTCGAGGAGGTTGATCTTGATCCCGCCCCATTCGACGGGGACCAGGGACAGCTGCACCGACCGGTGCTGCCGGTGCTCGATGTCGTCGTAGTCGGAGACGGTGCCGCCGTCCTCCACGCGGCCCGCCCGGTTCACCGCTCCCGCCGTGAGGGCGAGCGCCTCCACCAGGGTCGTCTTGCCGGATCCGCTGTGGCCGACCAGCACCACATTCCGTACGGACGCGGGGTGGTCGGCCGCCGTAGCCCTGCCGGCGGCTCCGGGGTGTGTGTTCGCCTTGTCGCCCATGGCCTTGCCTCCCGTGCACGGTGAGGTCACTGTGGGCGCGGGCACACGGCTGCCTCCCCGGACCGGGTCCGGACCGGTGGCGGCTCCGGTGACGCCCGCGGTTCTTCGAGCTTTCCACTCCCGTCACGGTGCGTCCATACGAGGGACGCGATCGCGCCGTTACCCGGATGGCGCACGGCCGTGACCCGGGGGCCGGGTGCCCGGCGGACGCCCGCGCCCGGGCGTGACTACGATGGGCCAGCCGGTGGCCAGCAGGGGCCGCGCGGCCACACCGACCCTCGGGAAGGCCATGCTGAACAAGTACGCGCGTGCATTCTTCACGCGTGTCCTCACCCCGTTCGCCGCGTTTCTCATCCGCCGGGGCGTCACCCCCGACACGGTCACGCTGCTCGGTACCGCCGGCGTGATGGCGGGCGCGCTGGTCTTCTACCCCCGGGGCGAGTTCTTCTGGGGCACGATCGTGATCACACTGTTCGTGTTCTCCGACCTCGTCGACGGCAACATGGCCCGCCAGCTGGGCCGCAGCAGCCGCTGGGGGGCCTTCCTGGACTCCACGCTGGACCGGGTGGCCGACAGCGCGGTCTTCGGCGGCTTCGCCCTCTGGTACGCGGGCAACGGCGACGACAACGTGCTGTGCGCCGTCTCGATCTTCTGCCTGGCCAGCGGCCAGGTGGTGTCGTACACCAAGGCGCGCGGCGAGTCGATCGGCCTGCCGGTCGCCGTCAACGGCCTCGTGGAGCGCGCCGAACGCCTGGTGATCTCGCTGGTCGCGGCCGGGCTCGCGGGCCTGCACGCGTTCGGCGTGCCGGGCATCCAGGTGCTGCTGCCGATCGCGCTGTGGATCGTCGCCGTCGGCAGCCTGGTCACGCTGATCCAGCGGGTCGTGACGGTCCGCCGGGAGTCCGCCGAGGCGGAGGCCGCGGCGGCCGCGGCCGGGCAGGATCCGCAGGACGACCCGGCGAACGCCTCCCGGGGGAGTGAGGCGGCGAAGTGAGCGCCCAGGAGCGGCTCACCGACGGGCTCTACGGCCTCGGCTGGGGGGCGGTCAGGAAGCTGCCCGAGCCGGTCGCCGTGCGCCTCGGGCGGCAGATCGCCGACCTCGCCTGGAAGCGCCGGGGCAAGGGCGTACGGCGGCTGGAGAGCAACTACGCGCGCGTGGTGCCCGACGCGAGCCCGGAGCGGCTCGCCGAGCTCTCGCGCGCGGGCATGCGGTCCTACCTGCGGTACTGGATGGAGTCCTTCCGGCTGCCCGCGTGGAGCGCCGAGCGCGTCCGGCGGGGCTTCGAGGCGGAAGACCTGCACCACCTCACCGACGGTCTGGCCGCCGGCCGGGGTGTGATCCTCGCGCTGCCGCACATGGCCAACTGGGACCTCGCCGGCGCCTGGGTCACCACCCGTCTCAAGACCCCGTTCACCACGGTCGCCGAACGCCTCAAGCCGGAGTCGCTCTACGACCGTTTCGTCGCCTACCGCGAGGGCCTCGGCATGGAGGTCCTGCCGCACAGCGGCGGCACCGCCTTCGGCACCCTCGCCCGGCGGCTGCGCGACGGCGGCCTGATCTGCCTGGTCGCCGAGCGCGACCTGTCCGCCTCCGGAGTAGAGGTCAAGTTCTTCGGCGAGGCCGCCCGGATGCCCGCCGGCCCGGCCCTGCTCGCCCAGCAGACCGGCGCCCTGCTGCTGCCCGTGACCCTCTGGTACGACGACTCGCCCGTGATGCGGGGCCGGGTCCATCCGCCGGTCGAGGTCCCCGAGACAGGTACGCGGGCCGAGAAGACGTCTGTCATGACACAGGCGCTGGCCGATGCCTTCGCCACCGGCATCGCCGACCATCCGGAGGACTGGCACATGCTCCAGCGCTTGTGGCTCGCCGACCTGGAACCCCGCCCCGCGGACGGGGAGCGGCCGTGAGGATCGGCATCGTCTGCCCGTACTCCTGGGACGTGCCCGGCGGCGTCCAGTTCCACATCCGGGACCTCGCCGACTACTTCATCCGCCTCGGGCACGAGGTGTCCGTCCTCGCACCGGCCGACGACGACACCCCGCTGCCGCCGTACGTCGTCTCGGCGGGGCGTGCGGTGCCGGTGCCGTACAACGGCTCGGTGGCCCGCCTGAACTTCGGGTTCCTGTCCGCCGCCCGGGTCCGCCGCTGGCTGCACGACGGCGCGTTCGACGTCATCCACATCCACGAGCCGACCTCGCCCTCGCTCGGCCTGCTGGCCTGCTGGGCGGCGCAGGGCCCGATCGTGGCGACCTTCCACACGTCCAACCCGCGCTCCCGGGCGATGATCGCCGCGTACTCCATCCTCCAGGCGGCCCTGGAGAAGATCAGCGCCCGGATCGCCGTCAGCGAGTACGCGCGCCGCACGCTTGTGGAGCACCTCGGCGGGGACGCGGTGGTCATTCCCAACGGCGTCGACGTGGACTTCTTCGCCCGGGCCGAGCCCAAGGCGGAGTGGCAGGGCGAGACGATCGGGTTCATGGGCCGCATCGACGAACCCCGCAAGGGACTGCCGGTGCTCATGAAGGCACTGCCGAGGATCCTCGCCGCGCGCCCGCGCACCCGGCTGCTCGTCGCGGGGCGCGGGGACGAGGAGGAGGCCGTCGAGACCCTGCCGAAGGAACTGCGCGGGAACGTCGAGTTCCTCGGGATGGTCAGCGACGAGGACAAGGCCCGCCTGCTGCGCAGCGTCGACCTGTACGTGGCCCCCAACACCGGCGGCGAGAGCTTCGGGATCATCCTGGTGGAGGCCATGTCCGCCGGGGCCCCGGTCCTCGCCTCCGACCTGGACGCCTTCGCGCAGGTCCTCGACCAGGGCGCGGCCGGCGAGCTGTTCACCAACGAGGACGCGGACGCGCTCGCCGAGACCGCCCTACGGCTCCTGGGCGACCCGGAGCGCCGGGCGGAGCTGCGGGAGCGCGGCAGCGCGCATGTGCGGCGGTTCGACTGGTCGACGGTCGGAGCGGACATCCTGTCGGTGTACGAGACGGTCACCGACGGGACGACGGCGGTGGCCGCGGACGAACGCAGCACGGGCCTGCGGGCACGGTTCGGGCTGGCGCGGAACTGAGCGGGGGGTGCGGCCGTGCTTGGCCGCCGTACGTGACCTCCTGCTCGCCGCCGGGCCGATGTGCCCGGCTTTCTGCGCGGCGGGTCGTTGTGCCTGACTGCCCGTCCGGCGGGCCGTGTCTGACCTCGCGCCCTCGGGCTGTCGTGTGTGATCTCCTGCCTGGCGGGTCGTCGTGCCCGACTGCCCGCTCGCCGGGCCGACGTGCCTGACTTCCCCCGGTGGGCTGTGTCCGACTTCCCCCGGTGGGCTCTCGCCCGCCGGGCCGCCGTACCTGATCTCCCGCCCGGCGGGAACGGTCGACGCGGCCCGCGGCCCGCGGCCCCGTCCGGCGTGCGGCCCCGTCCGGCGTGGGGCCCCGCGAAGGCGTCACCGGCCCCCGGTAGCCTTGCCGCCCGTGACCGCAACCCTCATCTGGATCCTCGTCGCACTCCTGGCGATCGGCCTGTACCTCAGCTGGACGGCGGGACGCCTGGACCGGCTGCACGCCCGGATCGACGCGACGCGCGCCGCCCTCGACGCCCAGTTGCTGCGCCGCGCCTCGGTGACCCAGGAACTGGCCACCTCCGGGGTCCTCGACCCGGCCGCCTCCATCGTGCTGTACGAGGCTGCGCACGCCGCCCGGCAGGCCGAGGAGGAGCAGCGGGAGGTCGCCGAGAGCGAGCTCAGCCAGGCGCTGCGCGCCGTGTTCGCGGAGGCGCCGCAGGTGGAGGCGGTCCGTGAGGCGCCCGGTGGAGAGGCCGCGGCCCGGGAACTGACCGAGGCGGTCCGCCGGGTGCCCATGGCCCGGCGCTTCCACAACGACGCGGTCGGCGCCGCGCGCAGGCTCCGGGAGCACCGCAAGGTGCGCTGGTTCCGGCTGGCGGGACACGCGCCGTTCCCGATGGCGTTCGAGATGGACGACGAGTCACCGGCGGCCCTCGCGGACCGCTCCTAGGTCCCGGTCGCGGGATCCGGACGAGTCCGCCTGACCTGCGCGTTCTCGGCCACCGGCCGGAAAACGATCCACCGTCTTCCCATTGGCCCTTGCTGTGGACTGGTCCGCTCGCGTTTCCTCGGAACTGCAGAACCCTTCCTTCCCCTCAGTGAGGTCACCCGTGTCCAGCACGTTCTCCGAAAACCAGACGCCCGAGACCGGCACCGCGCGCGTGAAGCGCGGTATGGCCGAGCAGCTCAAGGGCGGCGTGATCATGGACGTCGTCGACGCCGAGCAGGCGAAGATCGCCGAGGACGCGGGCGCCGTGGCGGTCATGGCCCTGGAGCGGGTCCCGGCGGACATCCGCAAGGACGGCGGCGTGGCCCGCATGTCGGACCCGAACATGATCGAGGAGATCATCGAGGCCGTCTCGATCCCGGTCATGGCCAAGTCCCGCATCGGCCACTTCGTCGAGGCCCAGGTGCTGCAGTCCCTCGGTGTCGACTACATCGACGAGTCCGAGGTGCTCACCCCGGCCGACGAGGTCAACCACTCCGACAAGTGGGCGTTCACCACCCCCTTCGTCTGCGGCGCCACCAACCTCGGTGAGGCCCTGCGCCGCATCGCCGAGGGCGCGGCCATGATCCGTTCCAAGGGCGAGGCCGGCACCGGCAACGTCGTCGAGGCCGTCCGCCACCTGCGCCAGATCAAGAACGAGATCGCCAGGCTCCGCGGCTACGACAACAACGAGCTGTACGCCGCCGCCAAGGAGCTGCGCGCGCCGTACGAGATCGTCAGGGAGGTCGCCGAGCTCGGCAAGCTCCCGGTCGTGCTGTTCTCCGCCGGTGGCGTGGCCACCCCCGCCGACGCCGCCCTGATGCGCCAGCTCGGCGCCGAGGGCGTCTTCGTGGGCTCCGGCATCTTCAAGTCCGGCGACCCGGCCAAGCGCGCCGCCGCCATCGTGAAGGCGACCACCTTCTACGACGACCCGAAGATCATCGCGGACGCGTCCCGCAACCTGGGCGAGGCCATGGTCGGCATCAACTGCGACACCCTCCCCGAGGCCGAGCGCTACGCCAACCGCGGCTGGTAACCCCCTCATGAGCGAAGCACCTGTCATAGGCGTCCTGGCTCTCCAGGGCGACGTGCGGGAGCACCTCGTCGCCCTGGCCGCGGCGGACGCCGTGGCCAGGCCGGTGCGGCGGCCCGAGGAGCTCGCCGAGGTGGACGGCCTGGTCGTCCCCGGCGGCGAGTCCACCACCATCTCCAAGCTGGCCGTGCTCTTCGGCGTGATGGAGCCGCTGCGCGCACGTGTGCGCGCGGGCATGCCCGTCTACGGCACCTGCGCCGGCATGATCATGCTCGCCGACAAGATCCTCGACCCGCGCTCGGGCCAGGAGACCGTCGGCGGCATCGACATGATCGTGCGCCGCAACGCCTTCGGCCGGCAGAACGAGTCCTTCGAGGCCGCCCTCGACGTGCGGGGCATCGAGGGCGATCCTGTAGAGGGCGTGTTCATCCGCGCCCCCTGGGTGGAGTCCGTCGGCGCCCGGACCGAGGTGCTCGCCGAGCACGGCGGCCACATCGTCGCGGTCCGCCAGGGCAACGCGCTCGCCACCTCGTTCCACCCGGAACTGACCGGCGACCACCGCGTGCACGGCCTGTTCGTCGACATGGTGCGCGCGAACCGGGCAGCGGAGTCCTTGTAGGATTCCCGGGGTCCCCCCAGACTTCCCAGACTGGGGGAGTTCGTACGGGATGGGTTACGCGAAGGAGACAGGCAGATGTCCGGCCACTCTAAATGGGCCACGACGAAGCACAAGAAGGCCGTGATCGACGCCAAGCGCGGCAAGCTCTTCGCGAAGATGATCAAGAACATCGAGGTCGCGGCCCGCACCGGTGGCGCCGACGTGTCCGGCAACCCGACGCTGTTCGACGCCATCCAGAAGGCCAAGAAGAGCTCGGTCCCGAACAAGAACATCGACTCCGCGGTCAAGCGCGGCGCCGGTCTCGAGGCCGGTGGCGCCGACTACGAGACGATCATGTACGAGGGGTACGGCCCGAACGGCGTCGCGGTGCTCATCGAGTGCCTCACCGACAACCGCAACCGCGCCGCCTCGGACGTCCGCGTCGCCATGACCCGCAACGGCGGCTCGATGGCCGACCCGGGTTCCGTCTCGTACCTGTTCAACCGCAAGGGTGTCGTGATCGTCCCCAAGGGCGAGCTGGCCGAGGACGACGTCCTGGGCGCAGTCCTGGACGCGGGCGCCGAGGAGGTCAACGACCTCGGCGAGACCTTCGAGGTCATCTCCGAGGCCACCGACCTGGTCGCGGTCCGCACCGCCCTGCAGGACGCCGGCATCGACTACGACTCCGCCGACGCCAACTTCGTCCCGACCATGCAGGTCGAACTCGACGAGGACGGCGCCCGGAAGATCTTCAAGCTGATCGACGCCCTCGAGGACAGCGACGACGTGCAGAACGTCTTCGCCAACTTCGACGTGAGCGACGAGGTCATGGAGAAGGTCGACGCGTAACGCCGCCGCGCGCTGCACCGGTTGACCGGGCCGACGGGACACGCCCCCGTCGGCCCGTCGCCATGTCGGCCGTTGTCGGTGGCACCCGATAGCCTGCACGAACAGGAGATCGACGTGAGGGGGCGGGGTGCGCGTACTGGGTGTCGACCCGGGGCTGACCCGGTGCGGTGTGGGGGTCGTCGAGGGCGTCGCGGGGCGCCCGCTGACCATGCTCGGCGTCGGCGTCGTACGCACGCCCGCGGACGTCGAGTTGGGCCGGCGCCTCGTCGCCGTCGAGCAGGGCATCGAACAGTGGCTGGACGAGTACCGGCCCGAACTCGTCGCCGTGGAGCGGGTGTTCAGCCAGCACAACGTCCGCACCGTGATGGGCACCGCCCAGGCCAGCGCCGTCGCCATGCTCTGTGCCGCCCGCCGCGGCATCCCCGTCGCCCTGCACACCCCCAGCGAGGTCAAGGCCGCCGTCACCGGCAGCGGCCGCGCCGACAAGGCCCAGGTCGGCGCGATGGTGACCCGCCTGCTGCGGCTGAGCGCGCCCCCGAAGCCCGCCGACGCCGCCGACGCCCTCGCGCTCGCCATCTGCCACATCTGGCGCGCCCCCGCCCAGAACCGACTCCAGCAGGCCGTCGCCCTGCACACTTCGAAAGGCCGTACGGCATGATCGCCTTCGTGAGCGGCCCGGTCGCCGCCCTCGCCCCGGACTCCGCGGTGGTCGAGGTGGGCGGGATCGGCATCGCCGTCCAGTGCACACCGAACACCCTCTCCGGACTGCGCACCGGACGGCAGGCGAAACTGGCCACGTCCCTGGTCGTCCGCGAGGACTCGCTGACCCTGTACGGCTTCGCGGACGACGACGAGCGGCAGACCTTCGAACTGCTCCAGACCGCGAGCGGCGTCGGACCCCGGCTCGCCCAGGCGATGCTCGCCGTCCACACGCCGGACGCGCTGCGCCGGGCCGTCGCCACCGCTGACGAGAAGGCGCTCACCGCCGTCCCCGGCATCGGCAAGAAGGGCGCCCAGAAGCTGCTCCTGGAGCTGAAGGACCGGCTGGGAGAGCCGCTCGGCGCGCCCGCGATCGGCACCGCGGTCACCTCCGGCTGGCGCGACCAGCTGCACGCCGCCCTGATCGGCCTCGGCTACGCGACCCGCGAGGCCGACGAGGCCGTCGCCGCGGTCACCCCGCAGGCGGAGGCGGCCGGCGGCGCCGTGCAGGTGGGCCAGTTGCTCAGGGCGGCCCTGCAGACCCTGAACCGAGCCCGCTGAACCGACCGCGCCGCCCCCGGGGTGCGGGGCGCACCGCACGCCGTGCCCGCCCCGGGGCGGACGCACCCCGGCCGATCGCCCCGCCCGGCGAGCCACCGCAAGGAGAACCGCAGTGAACTGGGACGACACGACCGACAGCTCCGCCGACGAGCGGCTCGTCGGCGCGTCCGCCGACGGTGAGGACCAGGCCGTCGAGGCCGCCCTGCGGCCCAAGGACCTGGGCGAGTTCATCGGCCAGGAGAAGGTCCGCGAGCAGCTCGACCTGGTGCTGCGCGCCGCCCGCGCGCGGGGCGCCACCGCCGACCACGTCCTGCTCTCCGGCGCCCCCGGCCTCGGCAAGACCACCCTGTCGATGATCATCGCGGCCGAGATGGGCGCCCCCATCCGCATCACCAGCGGGCCCGCCATCCAGCACGCCGGCGACCTCGCGGCGATCCTGTCCTCCCTCCAGGAGGGCGAGGTCCTCTTCCTCGACGAGATCCACCGCATGTCCCGGCCCGCCGAGGAGATGCTGTACATGGCGATGGAGGACTTCCGCGTCGACGTCATCGTCGGCAAGGGCCCCGGCGCCACCGCGATCCCCCTCGAACTGCCGCCCTTCACCCTGGTCGGCGCCACCACGCGCGCGGGCCTGCTGCCGCCCCCGCTGCGCGACCGCTTCGGCTTCACCGCGCACATGGAGTTCTACGAGCCCGCGGAGCTGGAGCGGGTCATCCACCGCTCGGCGAACCTGCTGGACGTGGAGATCGACACCGACGGCGCCGCGGAGATCGCCGGCCGCTCCCGCGGCACACCCCGCATCGCCAACCGCCTGCTGCGCCGCGTGCGCGACTACGCCCAGGTCAAGGCCGACGGACGGATCAGGAAGGACATCGCGGAGGCGGCCCTCGCGGTCTACGAGGTCGACGCCCGCGGCCTCGACCGGCTCGACCGGGGCGTGCTCCAGGCACTGCTGAAGCTGTTCGGCGGCGGGCCCGTCGGCCTGTCCACGCTCGCCGTCGCGGTGGGGGAGGAGCGTGAGACCGTGGAAGAGGTGGCCGAGCCCTTCCTCGTCAGGGAGGGACTGCTGGCCCGTACCCCGCGCGGGCGGGTCGCGACCCCTGCGGCCTGGGCGCACCTGGGGCTCACCCCGCCCCGGTCGGCGAGCGGGGGAAACGGACAACAGGACCTGTTCGGGGCGTGACGGCGAGGGCACTGGCCCGGCCAGGAACCCAGGTGCCATGCTGAGCGTTGTTCCATGCGCGTGGACTCGCTTAGACTCCGCCGATGCCGCCTTCGTCGGCGGTATACACACCCCCATCCATCAGGCCGCCGTCCGCCGCGGTCGTGCGAAGGAAACTCCGTCCCGTGAATATCACCATGCTCCTCCCCTTCATCGTGCTCATCGGGGCCATGTTCCTCATGACCCGCTCGGCCAAGCGCAAGCAGGCGCAGGCCGCCGCCATGCGCAACGAGTTGCAGCCCGGCAGCGGCGTCCGCACGATCGGGGGCATGTACGCGACGGTCAAGGAAGTCAACGACGAGACGGTTCTCCTCGACGCGGGTCCGGGTGTCGAGCTCCTCTTCGCCAAGAACTCGATCGGGGCCGTCCTCACGGACGACGACTACAACCGCATCGTCCACGGTGTCGAGCACGACCTGAAGTCCGACACCGACCTCGTCCCGGACGACGCCTCCTCCCTCACCGGGACCGACGACTCCGCGGACGACGCTGCCGCCGTCTCCGACGACAAGCCCGTCGACTTCGGCAAGAAGGAGACGGCCGGGGAGCAGGCCGGGACGAAGGCCGAGGAGCCGGCCGACGCCGGCACCGCCGAGGCCACCACGGGCGACGAGCCGAAGAAGACCGACGGCGAGGCCGGCGCGAAGTAGCCGCATCCCCGGGCGCGCGGACCAGCTCCGCGCGCCCCGGTTCATGCGCAGCTCGCACGGGACCCCGACACCATGTCATGGCCGCCCGCCCGCAGATCCGGCGCGCGGCGGCCCGAGAGGGAGTACGAGAAGGTGGCAGCACCTAAGAAGGGCCGGAGCGCGAGCGCCCAGAGCAAGCCGTGGCGCTCGCTGGCCCTCATCCTGATCGCCATCGTGGCGCTCACCGGCGGGATGTTCGCCTCCGGGCACACCACTCCGCGCCTCGGCATCGACCTTGCCGGCGGTACGAGCATCACGCTCCGGGCGGTCCCGGAGAAAGGCCAGGAATCCGCGATCAACAAGACCAACATGGACACAGCGGTCGACATCATGAACCGCCGTGTCAATGGTCTTGGTGTCTCGGAGGCCGAGGTTCAGACCCAGGGCGACAAGAACATCATCGTCAACATCCCCAAGGGCACGAACTCCAAGGAGGCCCGGGACCAGGTCGGCACCACCGCGAAGCTGTACTTCCGCCCCGTGATCGCGACCGAGGTCAGCGGCGGCGCCGCCACGGCCACCCCGTCGCCGAGCGCCTCCGGCAGTTCCAAGGACAAGGCGACCGGCAAGGCGACCGGCAAGGCCGGCTCGTCCTCGTCCCCCTCCGCCTCGGCGTCCCCGTCGGCGTCCGCCAGCACGCAGGGGCGAGCCGTCACCGACGCCCTGAAGGCGGGCAGCTCCCCGTCGGCGAGCAGTTCGGCCGCCGCGAGCGGCTCCCCGACCCCCAGCGCCTCCGTCGACCCGGCGACCGCGAAGCTCCAGGCGCAGTACGCGGCGCTGGACTGCAGCAAGAAGTCGGTCCGCAGCACGGCCGGCAAGGGGGCCAAGGCCACCGAGCCCACCGTCGCCTGCGGCCAGAACTCGGGCGGCCAGTGGCAGAAGTACGTCCTCGGCGCAGCCGCCGTCGACGGCACGGACGTCAAGAAGGCGCAGGCCGTCTTCAACACGACGACCGCCGCCGGCTGGACGGTCACGATGGAGTTCACGGGCAAGGGCACCAAGAAGTTCGGGGACATCACCGGTCAGCTGGCCAAGAACCAGCAGCCGCAGAACCAGTTCGCGATCGTCCTCGACGGTGAGGTCGTCTCCGACCCGTCCGTCAGCGAGGCGCTGACCGGCGGCAGCGCGGAGATCTCCGGCAGCTTCGGCCAGCAGGAGGCGCAGAGCCTCGCCAACATGCTGTCGTACGGCGCGCTCCCGCTGACCTTCAAGGAGGACAGCGTCACCACGGTGACCGCCGCCCTCGGTGGCGAGCAGCTGCACGCCGGTCTGATCGCGGGCGCCATCGGCCTCGCCCTGGTCGTCATCTACCTGCTGATCTTCTACCGCGGTCTGTCCGTCATCGCGATCCCGTCGCTGCTGGTCTCCGCGGCCCTCACCTACGTGATCATGGCGCTGCTCGGCCCGGCCATCGGTTTCGCGCTGAACCTGCCGGCCGTCTGTGGTGCCATCGTGGCGATCGGTATCACCGCGGACTCGTTCATCGTGTTCTTCGAACGCATCCGGGACGAGATCCGTGAGGGCCGCTCGCTGCGCCCCGCAGTCGAGCGGGCGTGGCCGCGTGCCCGGCGCACCATCCTGGTCTCCGACTTCGTCTCGTTCCTGGCCGCCGCGGTGCTGTTCATCGTCACCGTCGGCAAGGTCCAGGGCTTCGCGTTCACGCTCGGTCTGACCACCGTGCTCGACGTGGTCGTCGTCTTCCTGTTCACCAAGCCGCTGATGACGATCCTCGCCCGCAAGAAGTTCTTCGCGAACGGCCACAAGCTCTCCGGCCTCGATCCGAAGGCACTCGGCGCCAAGCCTCCGCTGCGCCGCACCCGCCGTCCGGCCGCCCCCGTCGACCCGAAGGAGGCGTGAGATGTCGAAGCTCGGCAACCTCGGCGCCCGACTGCACCGCGGCGAGGTCGGCTACGACTTCGTCGGCAACCGCAAGATCTGGTACGGCATCTCGATCCTGATCACCATCACGGCCATCCTCGGCCTCGCGGTGCGCGGCCTGAACATGGGCATCGAGTTCCAGGGCGGTGCCGTCTTCACCACCCAGAAGAACATGAGTGTCTCGGTCGCCCGGGCCGAGACGTTCGCGCAGGAAGCGTCCGGACACGACGCCATCGTCCAGAAGCTCGGTGACGGCAGCCTGCGCGTCCAGATCGCCGGTATCGACACCGACAAGTCGGACCAGATCAAGGAGACGCTCGCCAAGGACCTGAAGGTCGACTCGGAGAGCATCAACGCGGACCTGGTCGGTCCCAGCTGGGGCGACCAGATCGCCAACAAGGCGTGGCAGGGCCTGGCGATCTTCATGGTCCTCGTCGTGATCTACCTGGCGATCGCGTTCGAGTGGCGCATGGCGCTCGCGGCGCTCGTCGCCCTGATCCACGACATCACCATCACGGTCGGCATCTACGCCCTCGTCGGCTTCGAGGTCACGCCGGGCACGGTGATCGGTCTGCTGACGATCCTCGGTTACTCGCTCTACGACACGGTCGTCGTCTTCGACAGCCTCAAGGAGCAGACGCGGGACATCACCAAGCAGACCCGCTGGACCTACAGCGACATCGCCAACCGGTCGATCAACAGCACCCTGGTCCGCTCGATCAACACCACCGTGGTCGCGCTGCTGCCGGTCGGCGCCCTGCTGTTCATCGGCGGCGGCGTCCTCGGCGCCGGCATGCTCAACGACATCTCGCTGTCGCTGTTCGTCGGCCTCGCGGCCGGCGCGTACTCCTCGATCTTCATCGCCACGCCGCTCGTCGCCGACCTCAAGGAGCGCGAGCCGCAGATGAAGGCGCTGCGCAAGCGCGTCCTCGCCAAGCGGGCCCAGTCCGCCGCGAAGGGCGAGCCGCTGGAGAGCGAGTTCGCCGACGAGCCGCTGGACGACGAGCCGGACGACGAGGCCGCGGCGGTCGTCGGCCCGCGCCACCAGCCCGCGTCCCGCAGCCGTGGCCGTGGACGTCCCTCGGGGAAGCGCCGATGACCGAGATCACCGACATCTCGGAGCTGCTGCTCAGCCGCATCCGTGACGTGGCGGACCACCCGGAGCCGGGTGTGGTGTTCAAGGACATCACCCCGCTCCTGGCGGATCCGGCGGCGTTCACCGCGCTCACCGAAGCCCTGGCGGAGATCGCCGGGCGCTCCGGCGCGACGAAGGTCGTCGGCCTGGAGGCCCGCGGCTTCATCCTCGGCGCCCCCGTCGCCGTCCGCGCCGGGCTCGGTTTCATCCCCGTGCGCAAGGCGGGCAAGCTCCCCGGGGCGACCCTCGGCCAGGCCTACGACCTGGAGTACGGCTCCGCCGAGATCGAGGTGCACGCCGAGGACCTGAGCGCCGACGACCGCGTGCTGATCGTCGACGACGTGCTCGCCACCGGCGGCACCGCCGAGGCGTCCATCCAGCTCATCCGCCGGGCCGGGGCCCAGGTCGCGGGTCTCGCGGTGCTGATGGAGCTCGGCTTCCTCGGTGGCCGTGCCCGGCTGGAGCCGGCCCTCGGAGGCGCCCCCCTGGAGGCGCTGCTCAAGCTCTGAGGGACCGGGCCGACACCGGGGTCACACCCCGGGCGGAAGCCCCGGCGCAAGCCCTGAGACACCCGTAGGACACCGCGGAGGCGGGCCCGGAGGAATCCGGCGCCCGCCTCCGGCGTTGTGGGGGATGAGGCCGTCACCGTGGCCTGAAGGAGATCCGGGGGCACGGGATCGCTACCATGGGACCTCCGGAGCCTGACCGGGGGACCCGGATCCGCACGAGGAGTCCTCTTGGCAGACGAGGCCCAGCCACTCACCGCCGCCAAGCCCGAGCCCGGCTCGGCCCCCGCGGCGAAGCCCGCGCCGCCCGCGACGGACGCGAAGAACGACACCGGCGGGCCGGTCGAGCACGCCCAGTCCGCGCCGGTCGAGAAGTCCGCCGAGCAGGCGCGTCCCAAGCCCGCCCCGGCCGAGCGTGCCGCGGCCCCGCAGGCACCCCGCCCGGCCGCGGGCCAGCCCGCCCGCTCCGGCTCCTCCAACCGTGTCCGCGCCCGGCTGGCCCGGCTGGGTGTCCAGCGCTCCAACCCCTACAACCCGGTCCTGGAGCCGCTGCTGCGGATAGTGCGCAGCAACGACCCGAAGATCGAGACGTCGACGCTGCGGCAGATCGAGAACGCCTACCAGGTCGCCGAGCGCTGGCACCGCGGCCAGAAGCGCAAGAGCGGCGACCCGTACATCACCCACCCGCTCGCCGTCACCACGATCCTCGCCGAGCTCGGCATGGACCCGGCCACGCTCATGGCGGGCCTGCTGCACGACACGGTCGAGGACACCGAGTACGGCCTCGACCAGCTCCGCCGCGACTTCGGCGACTCCGTGGCGCTGCTCGTCGACGGTGTCACCAAGCTGGACAAGGTCAAGTTCGGTGAGGCGGCGCAGGCCGAGACCGTGCGCAAGATGGTCGTGGCCATGGCCAAGGACCCGCGCGTCCTGGTCATCAAGCTCGCCGACCGCCTGCACAACATGCGCACCATGCGCTATCTCAAGCGTGAGAAGCAGGAGAAGAAGGCGCGCGAGACCCTGGAGATCTACGCGCCGCTCGCCCACCGCCTGGGCATGAACACCATCAAGTGGGAGCTGGAGGACCTCGCCTTCGCGATCCTCTACCCCAAGATGTACGACGAGATCGTCCGCCTGGTCGCCGAGCGCGCCCCCAAGCGCGACGAGTACCTGGCCATAGTGACCGACGAGGTCCAGGCCGACCTGCGCGCGGCCCGCATCAAGGCGACGGTCACCGGCCGCCCGAAGCACTACTACAGCGTCTACCAGAAGATGATCGTCCGCGGCCGGGACTTCGCGGAGATCTACGACCTGGTGGGCATCCGCGTCCTGGTGGACACCGTCCGCGACTGCTACGCGGCCCTCGGCACGGTGCACGCGCGCTGGAACCCGGTCCCCGGCCGGTTCAAGGACTACATCGCGATGCCCAAGTTCAACATGTACCAGTCGCTGCACACCACGGTCATCGGACCCAACGGCAAGCCGGTCGAACTCCAGATCCGGACGTTCGACATGCACCGCCGCGCCGAGTACGGCATCGCCGCGCACTGGAAGTACAAGCAGGAGGCCGTCGCCGGCACCTCCAAGGTGCGCTCGGACGCGCCCCGGATGACCGGCAAGGACGACCACCTCAACGACATGGCGTGGCTGCGTCAGCTCCTCGACTGGCAGAAGGAGACCGAGGACCCCGGCGAGTTCCTGGAGTCCCTGCGCTTCGACCTCTCGCGCAACGAGGTCTTCGTCTTCACACCCAAGGGTGACGTGATAGCGCTGCCGGCGGGCGCCACCCCCGTCGACTTCTCGTACGCGGTGCACACCGAGGTCGGCCACCGCACGATAGGGGCACGGGTCAACGGACGCCTGGTGCCGCTGGAGTCGACCCTGGACAACGGCGACCTGGTGGAGGTCTTCACCTCCAAGGCGGCCGGCGCGGGCCCCTCCCGCGACTGGCTCGGCTTCGTCAAGTCGCCGCGTGCCCGCAACAAGATCCGCGCCTGGTTCTCCAAGGAGCGGCGCGACGAGGCGATCGAGCAGGGCAAGGACGCGATCGCGCGGGCGATGCGCAAGCAGAACCTGCCGATCCAGCGCATCCTCACCGGGGACTCGCTGGTCACGCTCGCGCACGAGATGCGCTACCCCGACATCTCGTCCCTGTACGCGGCGATCGGCGAGGGCCATGTGGCCGCGCAGAGCGTCGTGCAGAAGCTCGTGCAGGCACTCGGCGGGGAGGAGGCGGCCACCGAGGAGATCGACGAGGGGGTCCCGCCGGCCCGCGGCCGCAAGCGGCGCAGCAACAACGACCCGGGTGTGGTCGTCAAGGGCGTCGACGACGTCTGGGTCAAGCTGGCCCGCTGCTGTACGCCCGTCCCCGGCGACCCCATCATCGGTTTCGTCACGCGGGGCAGCGGAGTGTCGGTGCACCGCAGCGACTGTGTGAACGTCGAGTCACTGTCCCGCGAGCCCGAGCGCATCCTCGAGGTCGAGTGGGCGCCGACGCAGTCCTCGGTCTTCCTGGTCGCCATCCAGGTCGAGGCGCTGGACCGCTCCCGGCTCCTGTCGGACGTCACCCGCGTCCTGTCCGACCAGCACGTCAACATCCTCTCCGCGGCCGTCCAGACCTCCCGCGACCGCGTCGCCACCTCCCGCTTCACCTTCGAGATGGGCGACCCCAAGCACCTGGGACACGTCCTGAAGGCGGTCCGGGGCGTCGAGGGCGTCTACGACGTCTACCGCGTGACCTCGGCCCGGCAGCAGCGCTGAGGGTCCCCCGTACGACGGACGAGGGCCCCGCGACTCGGGAAGGAGTCGCGGGGCCCTCGTGCCGTGCGGAGGGGGCCGGTCAGCCGCCGAACTCGTGCAGGCCCTTGAGCGCCTGGTCCAGAAGCGCCTGACGGCCCTCCAGCTCGCGCTCCAGCTTGTCGGCTCTGGAGGAGTTGCCCTGGGCGCGCGCCTGCTCGATCTGGCCCCGGAGCTTGTCCACGGCGGCCTGGAGCTGGCCGGTGAGACCCGCGGCACGTGCGCGTGCCTCCGGGTTCGTCCGGCGCCACTCGGCCTCCTCGGACTCCTGGATGGCCCGTTCCACGGTGTGCATCCGGGCCTCGACCTTGGGCCGCGCGTCGCGCGGCACGTGGCCGATGGCCTCCCAGCGCTCGTTGAGCGTGCGGAACGCGGCCCGGGCCGCCTTCAGGTCCGAGACCGGCAGGAGCTTCTCGGCCTCCTCGGCCAGCTCCTCCTTGAGCTTCAGGTTCTCCGACTGCTCGGCGTCCCGCTCGGCGAAGACCGAGCTGCGGGCGGCGAAGAAGACGTCCTGGGCACCGCGGAAGCGGTTCCACAGGTCGTCCTCGTGCTCGCGCTGGGCACGGCCCGCGGCCTTCCACTCCGCCATCAGTTCGCGGTAGCGCGCGGCCGTCGGCCCCCAGTCGGTGGAAGCGGACAGCCCCTCGGCCTCGGTGACCAGCCGCTCCTTGGTGCGGCGGGCGTCCTCGCGCTGCGCGTCCAGCGACGCGAAGTGCGCCTTGCGGCGCTTGGAGAACGCCGAGCGCGCGTGCGAGAAGCGGTGCCACAGCTCGTCGTCCGACTTGCGGTCGAGCCGCGGCAGCCCCTTCCAGGTGTCCACCAGCGAACGCAACCGCTCACCGGCCGCCCGCCACTGGTCGGACTGGGCCAGCTCCTCCGCCTCGGCGACCAGCGCCTCCTTGGCGTGCCGTGCCTCGTCGGACTGCTTGGCGCGCTGGTGCTTGCGCTCCTCGCGGCGGGCCTCGACGGTCTCGACGAGCTTGTCCAGCCGGGTCCGCAGGGCGGCCAGGTCGCCGACCGCGTGGTGGGCGTCCACCTGCTCGCGCAGGTGGTCGATGGCGGTCTGGGCGTCCTTCGCGGACAGGTCGGTGGTCTTCACACGCTTTTCGAGGAGGCCGATCTCGACCACCAGGCCCTCGTACTTGCGCTCGAAGTAGGCCAGCGCCTCCTCGGGGGAGCCGGCCTGCCAGGAACCGACGACCTGCTCGCCGTCAGCCGTACGCACGTACACGGTCCCCGTCTCGTCGACGCGGCCCCACGGGTCGCTGCTCACAGCGCCTCCTCCACATGATGCCGGAGGTCTTCTGTTCCCCCGGGCATCGTCCACAGTTTCGTCACGGCCAACATAGGCGACCGGCGGGTTGCCTGTCCGCATCCCGCGCGACCGAAATTACGCAGTTGGGGGTCAGGATTTCGTGACGGTCGCCTTGTTGATCACGACCGTCGCGTTGGGTGCTCCGTCGCCCCCTCCGGTGCTCTCCCCGGCGGCGGCGATCTTCTTCAGCACCTTCATTCCGGACGCCGAAACCGTACCGAACGGGGTGTAGCTGGGCGGCAGCTGGCTGTCCCGGTAGACGAGGAAGAACTGGCTGCCTCCGGTGTGCGCCTGACCGGTGTTCGCCATCGCGATCGTGCCCGCCGGGTAGACGTTGCTCTTGAGGCTCTTGTCCTTCAGGTTCTCGTCCGGGATCGTGTAGCCGGGGCCGCCGCTGCCGGAGCCCGTCGGGTCGCCGCACTGCAGCACGTAGATGCCGTTGGTGGTGAGCCGGTGGCACTTGGTGTGGTCGAAGTAGCCCTTGCCGGCGAGGAAGTCGAAGGAGTTGACGGTGTGCGGCGCGGCCGCCGCCTTCAGCGCCACGTCTATCCCACCGCACGTCGTGGCGAGCTTCATCGTGTACTTCGCCGACTTGTCGACGGTGACCGCCGGCTCCTTCTTCCAGCTCAGCTTCTTCACCGAGCCGGGCGCGGCCTTCTCGCACGGGTCCGGCGCCTTGCTGGGGGCCTTGGCGCTCGGGGAGGTCTCGGCGCTCGCACTGGCCTTCTTGCCGTCGTCCTTGAGGACGCCGGTCGTGTACAGCGCCACGCTGCCGATCACGATCACGCCGAGCACCGACGCGATCACCGAGTTGCGCATGCGCGCCCTGCGGCGCGCTGAGGTGCGCCGCTGCTGCTGCCGCAAGAACTTCTCCCGGGCGAGCTGCCGCTTCCGCTGTTCCTGGGTGACCACCGGGTTCTCTCCTCATGCGTCTCGTACGCCTGCTGGGACGCGTGCGTCTTGTGAGCCGACCGCCTGCGTGTGCCCCGTACCGTATATGGGTTCGCTGAGGAATCGGCAGCGCCGGTAGGCTCTGACCACAGGCGCAGCCATTCTCAAGCCACCCGTACCGACACAACGAGGGACGATCGTGCTCATTGCCGGGTTCCCCGCCGGGGCCTGGGGGACGAACTGTTATCTCGTCGCCCCCGCCGCCGGTGAGGAGTGCGTGATCATCGACCCCGGCCACCAGGCCGCCCAGGGAGTCGACGAGGCGCTGAAGAAGCATCGGCTCAAGCCCGTCGCCGTCGTCCTCACCCACGGCCACATCGACCACGTGGCCTCGGTCGTCCCGGTGTGCGGCGCGCACGACGTACCGGCCTGGATCCACCCCGAGGACCGGTACATGATGGCCGACCCGGGGAAGGCCCTCGGGCGTTCCATCGGGATGCCGCTGATGGGTGAGCTGACCGTGGGGGAGCCGGACGACGTCAGGGAGTTGACCGACGGCGCGAAGCTGGAGCTGGCCGGTCTGGAGCTGTCCGTCGCGCACGCCCCCGGCCATACCAGGGGGTCGGTGACCTTCGGGATGCCCGAGACCGCGGAGATCCCGCCGGTCTTCTTCTCGGGCGACCTGCTCTTCGCCGGCTCCGTCGGACGCACCGACCTGCCCGGCGGTGACATGGCCGAGATGCTCGACTCGCTGGCCCGCGTGTGCCTGCCGCTCGACGACTCGACCGTGGTGCTGTCGGGCCACGGCCCCCAGACGACCATCGGCCGGGAACGCGCCACCAACCCGTATCTGCGGCAGGTGGCCGCCGGCCAGGGAGCCTCGCCGGCTCCCCGACGAGGAATGTGACGAGACCTTCCGTGAGCACCTTCAAGGCCCCCAAGGGCACCTACGACCTCATCCCGCCGGACTCCGCGAAGTTCCTGGCGGTCCGCGAGGCCATCGCCGCGCCCCTGCGCACCTCGGGCTACGGCTACATCGAGACACCCGGTTTCGAGAGCGTGGAGCTCTTCGCGCGCGGTGTCGGCGAGTCGACGGACATCGTGACGAAGGAGATGTACGCCTTCGAGACCAAGGGCGGCGACAAGCTCGCCCTGCGCCCCGAGGGCACCGCCTCCGTGCTGCGCGCCGCCCTGGAGGCCAACCTGCACAAGGCGGGCAACCTCCCGGTCAAGCTCTGGTACTCGGGCTCGTACTACCGCTACGAGCGCCCGCAGAAGGGCCGTTACCGCCACTTCTCGCAGGTCGGTGCCGAGGCGATCGGTGCCGAGGACCCGGCCCTGGACGCCGAGCTGATCATCCTGGCCGACCAGGCGTACCGCACGCTGGGTCTGCGGCAGTTCCGGATCCTGCTCAACAGCCTGGGTGACAAGGAGTGCCGTCCGGTCTACCGCGCGGCCCTCCGGGACTTCCTGCACACCCTGGACCTGGACGAGGAGACGCTGCGCCGCGCCGACCTCAACCCGCTGCGTGTCCTGGACGACAAACGCCCCGACGTCCAGAAGCAGTTGACGGACGCCCCGCTCCTGCGCGACTACCTCTGCGACGCCTGCAAGGCGTACCACGAGGAGGTTCGCGACCTGGTCACGGCGGCGGGCGTCACCTTCGAGGACGACCCCCGGCTGGTGCGCGGCCTGGACTACTACACGCGTACCACCTTCGAGTTCGTCCACGACGGTCTGGGTTCCCAGTCCGCGGTGGGCGGCGGCGGCCGCTACGACGGGCTGTCGGAGATGATCGGCGGCCCCGCGCTGCCGTCGGTGGGCTGGGCCCTGGGCGTCGACCGGACGGTCCTCGCGCTGGAGGCCGAGGGTGTGGAACTCGAACTCCCCTCCGCCACCAGCGTGTTCGCGGTGCCCCTCGGCGAGGAGGCCCGTCGCATCCTGTTCGCGAAGGTCACCGAGCTGCGCAAGGTGGGCATCGCGGCCGACTTCGCCTACGGCGACAAGGGCCTCAAGGGCGCGATGAAGAACGCCAACCGCAGCGGCGCCCGCTACACGGTCGTCGCCGGTGAACGCGACCTGGCCGAGGGCGTCGTGCAGCTCAAGGACATGGAGTCCGGTGAGCAGACGGCGATCGGTGTGAACGAGATCGTGGCCGAGCTGGAGTCGAGGCTGGGCTGAGCGCGCGGGGCGGGGGGGGGGGGGGGGGGGGGGGGGGGGGGGGGGGGGGGGGGGGGGGGGGGGGGGGGGGGGGGGGGGGGGGGGGGGGGGGGTGGGGGGGGGGGGTGGGGGGGGGGGGGGGGGAGGGGGGTTACGCGGCGGTACGCGGACTGCTCGCGCGCGCGG
>NZ_JBWKDW010000008.1:124288-141628 GCF_056435735.1 Streptomyces sp. NPDC043878 | reverse complement strand
ACCCCCCCGCCCCCCCCCCCCCCCCCCCCCCCCCCCCCCCCCCCCCCCCCCCCCCCCCCCCCCCCCCCCCCCCCCCCCCCCCCCCCCCCCCCCCACCGGGCGTTCCGGGCGTGCCGCGTGCCGTGCGGTCCGTGCGGGGGTCGGCCGGCCGGCGGGGCCTGTCCGGAACCGGACACTCGCGGGCGGTCGCGCGTACCTTCCTGCGTCCACCGAACGTTGGGCATACGCGGCGTGCGGCACAATGGCCCCGCCCGAAGAAGTCCCCACCCCCAAGTGATGGAATCGGCGTGATGAGCAAGACGACAGTCAAGGACGTCTCCACCGACCCCGGGCCGGAGAGCGCCGCCGCCGAGCCGCGCACGGTCGGCGGCAGCCGTGCGTTCGGCCTGCTGCTGATCATCACCGGCGCGGCCGGACTGCTCGCCGCGTGGGTCATCACGATCGACAAGTTCAAGCTGCTCGAGGCCAAGGCCGCGGGCAGGACGTTCACGCCCGGGTGCAGCCTCAACCCCGTTGTCTCCTGCGGCTCCGTGATGGAGAGCAAGCAGGCCGCCGCCTTCGGCTTCCCCAACCCGATGCTCGGCCTGGTCGCCTACGGCATCGTGGTCTGCGTCGGCATGAGCCTGCTGGCCCGCGCCCGCTTCCCGCGCTGGTACTGGCTCACCTTCAACGCCGGCACCCTCTTCGGCGTCGCCTTCTGCACCTGGCTCCAGTTCCAGTCGCTGTACCGGATCAACGCGCTGTGCCTGTGGTGCTCGCTCGCCTGGGTCGCCACGATCACCATGTTCTGGTACGTGACGTCGTTCAACGTCCGCACCTCCCTCCTGCCCGCCCCGCGCTGGCTGAAGGGCTTCTTCGGCGAGTTCACCTGGGTGCTGCCGGTACTGCACATCGGCATCATCGGCATGCTGATCATGACCCGCTGGTGGGACTTCTGGACCAGCTGACGGCCCAGGTACCGGGGCCCGTGCCCGCCCCGGCCGGATTGTCAGAGGGGTGACATAGGGTTTTGGACGTGGAGCCCGACCTGTTCACCGCCGCAGCAGAAGAACGCCAGGAGAAGGACCCGTCCGGCAGTCCCCTGGCGGTCCGGATGCGCCCGCGCACCCTCGACGAGGTGGTGGGCCAGCAACACCTGCTCAAGCCCGGCTCGCCCCTGCGCAGACTCGTCGGCGAGGGCGCGGGCGGTCCCGCGGGACCGTCCTCGGTGATCCTCTGGGGCCCGCCCGGCACCGGCAAGACCACCCTGGCGTACGTCGTCTCCAAGGCCACGGACAAGCGTTTCGTGGAACTCTCGGCGATCACCGCCGGCGTCAAGGAGGTCCGTGCGGTCATCGACGGGGCCCGCCGCGCCACCGGCGGGTTCGGCAAGGAGACCGTCCTCTTCCTGGACGAGATCCACCGCTTCAGCAAGGCCCAGCAGGACTCCCTGCTCCCGGCCGTCGAGAACCGCTGGGTGACCCTGATCGCGGCGACCACCGAGAACCCCTACTTCTCGGTGATCTCCCCCCTGCTGTCCCGGTCCCTGCTGCTGACCCTCGAACCCCTCACCGACGACGACCTGCGCGCCCTTGTGCGGCGCGCCGTGACGGGCGAGCGGGGTCTGAAGGGCGCTGTCGGACTCCCCTCGGACACCGAGGAGCACCTGCTGCGGATCGCCGGCGGCGACGCCCGCCGCGCGCTGACCGCCCTGGAGGCCGCCGCCGGAGCCGCCCTCGACAAGGGCGAGACGGAGATCGGCCTCCGGACCCTGGAGGAGACCGTCGACCGCGCGGCCGTGAAGTACGACCGCGACGGCGACCAGCACTACGACGTGGCCAGCGCCCTGATCAAGTCCATCCGCGGTTCCGACGTGGACGCGGCGCTGCACTACCTGGCCCGGATGATCGAGGCCGGCGAGGACCCCCGGTTCATCGCCCGCCGCCTGATGATCTCCGCCAGCGAGGACATCGGCCTCGCCGACCCGAACGCCCTGCCGATCGCGGTGGCCGCCGCCCAGGCCGTCGCCATGATCGGCTTCCCCGAGGCCGCGCTGACGCTCAGCCACGCCACCATCGCCCTCGCCCTGGCCCCGAAGTCCAACGCCGCGACCACGGCCATCGGCGCCGCCATGGAGGACGTACGCAGGGGAATGGCGGGCCCGGTGCCCGCGCACCTGCGGGACGGCCACTACAAGGGCGCGGCCAAACTGGGGCACGCCCAGGGGTACGTGTATCCGCACGACCTGCCCGAGGGCATCGCCCCCCAGCAGTACGCCCCGGAGGAACTGAAGGACCGCGAGTACTACACGCCCACCCGGCACGGCGCCGAGGCCCGGTACGCGGACGCGGTCGAGTGGACCAGGAAGCACCTCGGTCGAGGGCGGTCCTGACCACCCTGTAGGATGACGCGCAGCGCTGCGTCCCGTGTCCGGCCCCGGCCGGCATCACCAGAACGGGACATCCAGCCGGAGCCCCCGCCGTCACGGGGGGATTCCAGGAGCGTCGCGCACCGTCGAAGGTGTCGCGGGCAGCCCACCACCACCCGGTCCCCGGGACGGTCGGTGGGCCACTCGTGTGCTGCACGTTGTGCCCAGACCAGGGAGCGGCTGCCTGCCCCGTCCGCAGGGACGAAGGCGGGTCTCCCCGGCTGCGGATGCGACCTCCCTTAACCCTGGTGAGCCGACATCCACGAAAGAGACAGACACAGTGGCTAATCAGCCCCGTCCCAAGGTCAAGAAGTCGCGTGCCCTCGGCATCGCGCTGACCCCGAAGGCCGTCAAGTACTTCGAGGCCCGCCCCTACCCGCCGGGCGAGCACGGCCGCGGCCGCAAGCAGAACTCGGACTACAAGGTCCGTCTGCTGGAGAAGCAGCGTCTGCGCGCGCAGTACGACGTGTCCGAGCGTCAGCTCGTCCGCGCCTACGAGCGTGCCTCCAAGGTCCAGGGCAAGACCGGTGAGGCCCTGATCATCGAGCTCGAGCGCCGCCTCGACGCGCTGGTCCTGCGTTCGGGCATCGCCCGCACGATCTACCAGGCCCGCCAGATGGTCGTCCACGGCCACATCGAGGTCAACGGCCAGAAGGTCGACAAGCCGTCCTTCCGCGTCCGCCCCGACGACGTCGTGATGGTCCGCGAGCGCAGCCGTGAGAAGACCCTCTTCTCGATCTCCCGCGAGGGCGGCTTCGCCCCCGACGGCGAGACCCCGCGCTACCTCCAGGTGAACCTCCGCGCCCTGGCCTTCCGCCTGGACCGCGAGCCGAACCGCAAGGAGATCCCGGTGATCTGCGACGAGCAGCTCGTCGTCGAGTACTACGCCCGCTGACACCTGGGCGCAGCACCACCGCACATCAGCCCGCCGTCTCCCCGCCCTTCCGGGTGGGCGAGGCGGCGGGCTCGCGTGTGTCCGGGGCCCCGGCCGCCTGCCGACCGGACCGCGCGGCGCCGGTACCGCGTCCATCGGCGCGGGCGATGCCCCGCGCGGCGCCCGGCGCACCGCCGTCTCCCGGCCGAGGCCCGAGCCGAGTCGTACGCCCTGCTCGTACCGCTCGTCGCCCAGCCCCTGACGGGCCGTCGCCACGTATCCGGTAGCGCACGCCCGTCGCGGTCTCCTCGCGCGTGAGGAGGGACCGGGCCGGCAGCTCCGCCGTTCGAGCAACCGGGCGGGCGACAGCGCCCGCAGCCTCGTCGCCCCCGCGGACCGCGCCGCCGCGTGCGCGGCCAGGCGCGACTTGCCGACACCGCCGGGCCCCGTCACCGTCACCAGCCGCGCGGCGCCGAGCGCCCGCTCCAGCGCGGCGAGTTCGGCCGGGCGGCCCACGAACCCGGTGGGTTCCGAGGGCAGGCTGCCGGTCACGGGGTGCCGCCGGGCCGAGTGACCCGCATGGAACACGGAGCGTACTGAGCCGTGTTCGGTCCGTACGGCCACGGCGGACGACCCGGCCGCGCGTGAGCGCCCATGCGGTACGGAGCGGCAGTCCCGGCGCGATAGGCTCGTGGCACTGTTTTCAGGTTCGACGTTGACCGCACGTTTCAGGGAGCGGGTGCACACAGTGTCCGGTGGAGAGGTTGCCGGGATCCTGGTGGCCGTGTTCTGGGCGATCCTGGTCTCCTTCCTCGCCGTCGCGCTGGTGAGGCTGGCCCAGACGCTCAAGGCGACCACCAAGCTCGTCGCGGACGTGACCGACCAGGCCGTCCCGCTGCTGGCGGACGCCTCCCTGGCGGTGCGCTCGGCGCAGACCCAGATCGACCGGGTCGACGCCATCGCGTCGGACGTCCAGGAGGTCACGTCGAACGCCTCCGCACTCTCCACCACCGTCGCGTCCACCTTCGGCGGCCCCCTGGTCAAGGTCGCGGCCTTCGGCTACGGCGTGCGCCGGGCCCTGGGCGGCCGCCGGGAGGACGCGCCGCCCAAGGCGCCCCGGCGTACCGTGATCGTGGGACGCACCGTCCCGGGCGCGCGGCGGGAGAAGCGGAACAACCGGGGAAAGAAGGCCTGAGCGAGCGATGTTCCGCCGTACGTTCTGGTTCGGCACGGGCGTGGCCGCCGGTGTCTGGGCCACCACCAAGGTCAACCGTAAGCTCAGCCGGCTGACCCCCGAGAACCTTGCCGCGCAGGCCGCGAACAAGGCGATCGAGACGGGTCAGCGGCTCAGGGACAGTGCCGTGGGATTCGCCCTCGACGTCCGCGCGGGCATGGCCCAGCGGGAGGCCGAACTGGGCGAGGCCCTGGGGATCCACGCGGACCCCGAACTCCCCGCCCCCCGGCGGTACACCGCCATCGAGAACCGCAGCAACCCGAGGTCCGTCGACGGTGACAGGACGACGGACCCGTACAACCGGAATGAGGACCACTGATGGAGTCGGCCGAGATTCGTCGCCGCTGGTTGAGCTTCTTCGAGGAGCGCGGTCACACCGTCGTCCCTTCGGCGTCGCTCATCGCGGACGACCCGACTCTGCTTCTCGTCCCGGCCGGCATGGTGCCCTTCAAGCCGTACTTCCTGGGTGAGGTCAAGCCGCCCTTCGCGCGTGCCACCAGCGTGCAGAAGTGCGTGCGCACGCCCGACATCGAAGAGGTCGGCAAGACCACGCGGCACGGCACCTTCTTCCAGATGTGCGGCAACTTCTCCTTCGGCGACTACTTCAAGGAAGGCGCCATCAAGCACGCCTGGGAGCTGCTCACCAGCCCCCAGGACAAGGGTGGTTACGGCCTGGAGCCGGAGAAGCTGTGGATCACCGTCTACCTGGAGGACGACGAGGCCGAGCGCATCTGGCGTGACGTCGTCGGCGTCCCGGCCGAGCGCATCCAGCGCCTCGGCAAGAAGGACAACTACTGGTCCATGGGTGTCCCCGGCCCGTGCGGTCCCTGCTCCGAGATCAACTACGACCGCGGCCCCGAGTTCGGCGCCGAGGGCGGCCCCGCCGTCAACGACGAGCGGTACGTGGAGATCTGGAACCTGGTCTTCATGCAGTACGAGCGCGGCGAGGGCAGGGGCAAGGAGGACTTCGAGATCCTCGGTGAGCTGCCGAGCAAGAACATCGACACGGGCCTCGGCCTGGAGCGGCTCGCCATGATTCTGCAGGGCGTGCAGAACATGTACGAGATCGACACCTCGATGGCCGTCATCAGGAAGGCCACCGACCTCACCGGCGTCGAGTACGGCCGGGCCCACGAGTCGGACGTCTCCCTGCGCGTGGTCACCGACCACATGCGCACCTCCGTCATGCTCATCGGCGACGGCGTGACCCCCGGCAACGAGGGCCGCGGCTACGTGCTGCGCCGCATCATGCGCCGCGCCATCCGCAACATGCGCCTGCTCGGCGCCACCGGCCCGGTCGTCAAGGACCTGATCGACGTCGTCATCGAGATGATGGGCCGGCAGTACCCGGAGCTCGTCACCGACCGCGTGCGCATCGAGACCGTCGCCCTCGCCGAGGAGGCCCGCTTCCTCAAGACCCTCAACGCCGGCACCAACGTCCTGGACACCGCCGTCTCCGAGACCAGGTCCGCAGGCGCCACGGTCCTGCCCGGCGACAAGGCGTTCCTGCTCCACGACACCTGGGGCTTCCCGATCGACCTCACCCTGGAGATGGCCGCCGAACAGGGCCTGTCCGTGGACGAGGACGGCTTCCGCCGCCTGATGAAGGAGCAGCGGGAGCGGGCCAAGGCCGACGCCCAGGCCAAGAAGACCGGTCACGCCGGTGCCGGCGCCTACCGCGAGATCGCCGACAAGGCCGGCGAGACCGACTTCGTCGGCTACACCGACACCGAGGCCGAGTCGACCGTCGTCGGCATCCTCGTCGACGGCGCCTCCTCGCCGGCCGCCACCGAGGGCGACGAGGTCGAGATCGTCCTCGACCGCACCCCGTTCTACGCCGAGGGCGGCGGCCAGATCGGCGACACCGGCCGAATCCGGGTGGACTCCGGTGCCGTCATCGAGATCCGCGACACCCAGAAGCCGGTGCCGGGCGTGTACGTCCACAAGGGCGTCGTCCAGTTCGGCGAGGTGACCGTCGGTGCCAGGGTGCACGCCTCCATCGACGGCCGCCGCCGTACGGCCATCGCCCGCGCGCACTCCGCCACGCACCTCACCCACCAGGCCCTGCGCGACGCCCTCGGCCCGACGGCCGCCCAGGCCGGCTCCGAGAACCAGCCGGGCCGCTTCCGCTTCGACTTCGGTTCCCCCGCCGCCGTCCCGACGGCCGTGATGACCGACGTCGAGCAGAAGATCAACGAGGTGCTCGCCCGTGACCTCGACGTGCGCGCCGAGGTGCTGAGCCTCGACGAGGCCAAGAAGCAGGGCGCCATCGCCGAGTTCGGCGAGAAGTACGGCGAGCGGGTCCGGGTCGTGACCATCGGCGACTTCTCCAAGGAGCTGTGCGGCGGCACGCACGTGCACAACACCGCCCAGCTCGGCCTGGTGAAGCTGCTCGGCGAGTCGTCGATCGGCTCGGGTGTGCGCCGTATCGAGGCCCTGGTCGGTGTCGACGCCTACCACTTCCTCGCCCGTGAGCACACGGTCGTCGCCCAGCTCCAGGAGCTGGTCAAGGGCCGTCCGGAGGAGCTCCCGGAGAAGATCTCCGCCATGCTCGGCAAGCTGAAGGACGCCGAGAAGGAGATCGAGAAGTTCCGTGCCGAGAAGGTGCTCCAGGCCGCCGCGGGGCTCGCCGAGTCCGCCAAGGACGTCAACGGGGTCGCCGTGGTCACCGGGCGGGTCCCCGACGGCACGAACTCCGACGACCTGCGCAAGCTGGTCATGGACGTCCGCGGGCGCATCCAGGGCGGACGGCCCGCCGTGGTCGCCCTGTTCACGGTCAACAACGGCAAGCCGCTGACGGTCATCGCCACCAACGAGGCCGCCCGCGAGCGCGGCCTGAAGGCCGGCGAACTGGTGCGTACCGCCGCCAAGACGCTCGGCGGGGGTGGCGGCGGCAAGCCGGACGTCGCCCAGGGCGGCGGCCAGAACCCGGCCGCCGTCGGCGAGGCCGTGGACGCGGTCGAGCGGCTCGTCGCCGAGACGGCCAAGTGACCGAGGAGAACAGGGTCATGCGCCGCGGCCGGCGGCTCGCGATCGACGTCGGGGACGCCCGCATCGGGGTCGCCTCGTGCGACCCCGACGGGATCCTCGCCACCCCGGTGGAGACGGTCCCGGGCCGTGACGTCCCGGCAGCGCACCGCCGGCTGCGGCAACTCGTCGAGGAGTACGAGCCGATCGAGGTCGTCGTCGGGCTTCCGCGCTCCCTCAAGGGGGGCGAGGGCCCGGCCGCGGTAAAGGTTCGCGGCTTCGCGCAGGAGCTCGCCAGGGGCATCGCCCCCGTGCCGGTGCGGCTCGTGGACGAGCGGATGACCACGGTGACGGCCAGTCAGGGTCTGCGCGCCTCGGGGGTGAAGGCGAAGAAGGGCCGTTCGGTCATCGACCAGGCGGCTGCTGTGATCATCCTTCAGCAGGCATTGGAATCCGAACGGGTGTCAGGTAAAGCACCCGGCGAGGGCGTCGAAGTGGTCATCTGATCGCGATACGGTAACGTCCGGCGCGATGCGGTGGTGTTCGAACAGTCGCCGCACAGCAAGAGGCGGGACGGAAGCCGGGCCCCTGGGCCGCGCGACCGCCGCCTCGCGGCTCTAGGGGATCGATGACTGAGTATGGCCGGGGCCAGGGCTCCGAACCGTGGCATCCGGAGGACCCGTTGTACGGGGACGCCGGATGGGAGGGACAGCAGGCTCCGGCGGGCGGGCAGTCCCCCTACGAGGGTCGGCCGCAGCACTACCCGGCGCAGCAGGAGCATCCCCAGCAGCAGGCACAGTACGGCGAGTGGGCCGAAGGCCAGCAGGTCCCGTACGACCCGGCGCAGCAGCAGTATCCGCAGGAGTTCCAGCAGCAGTACCCCCAGCAGTACGACCAGCAGTACTACGCGGGCCAGCAGCAGGCGTACGACGACGGAGGCTGGGCCCCGGGCGCCCCGGTGCCCGTCCAGTACGCCGATCCGGCGGACCCCTACGGGCAGCAGGAGGCCGCCGTCCACGGCGGTGACCAGCCCGACCACTACGGCACCCCGGACGCCTATCCGCCGCCGGAACCGCCGGGCAGGCGGCGCGCCGAACCGGAGCCCAGGACCGACTGGGACCCCGGACCCGACGAGGGTGAGCACGCCTTCTTCGCGGGCGGGGACGACGACGCCGAGGCCGACGGCGACGACCCGGACGGCACGCGCGCCGGCCGGGGCGAGCGCAGGGGCGGCAAGAAGCCGAAGAAGCGGCGCAGCGGGTGCGCCTGTCTGGTGCTGACGGTGATCTTCGCGGGCATCGTGGGCGGGGTCGGCTATGTCGGCTACCACTACTACCAGGACCGTTTCGGCCCGGCGCCCGACTTCGCGGGCGACGGGAACGGCGACCAGGTCACCGTCGTCATCCCCAAGGACGCGGGCGGTTATGTCATCGGGCAGAAGCTGAAGGAGAAGGGCGTCGTCGAGAGCGTCGACGCGTTCGTGTCCGCGCAGCAGTCGAACCCCGACGGCAAGTACATCCAGGACGGTGTCTACACGCTGCAGAAGCAGATGTCGGCGGCGAGCGCGGTCGAACTGATGCTCAGTCCGAAGAGCCGCGACAACCTGATCATCGCCGAGGGCTGGCGCGACACGAAGGTCTACGAGGTGATCGACGCGCGCCTCGGGGTGGCCAAGGGCACCACGGCGGGCGTGGCGAAGAAGCAGTACAGGACTCTCGGCCTGCCCGACTGGGCGCTCGGTCACGAGAACCTGAAGGATCCGCTGGAAGGATTCCTCTACCCCTCCAGCTACGCGGTCAGCAAGGGCCAGAAGCCCGCGGCCGTCCTGAAGGACATGGTCTCCCGGGCCAACGGCAAGTACGAGGAACTCGGTCTGGAGAAGAAGGCGGCGAGCCTGGGCCTGGAGGGCCCGTGGCAGCTGCTGACCGTGGCGAGCCTGGCGCAGGCCGAGGGCACCAGCCACGACGACTTCCGCAAGATGGCCGAGGTCGTCTACAACCGTCTCAAGCCGGGCAACGCGCAGACCAACGGCATGCTCGAGTTCGACTCGACGTACAACTACGTGAAGAACCAGAGCAAGATCGACCTGAGCATCGCCGAGCTGCGGAAGTACGACAACCCGTACAACACGTACTTCTACAAGGGACTCCCGCCCGGCCCCATCGACAACCCCGGCGAGGAGGCGCTCCGAGGCGCCCTCAAGCCGACGTCGGACGGCTGGTACTACTTCATCTCACTGGACGGCAAGACCAGCAAGTTCACGAAGACTCTCGCGGAACACGAGAAGCTGGTCAGACAGTTCAACGCGTCAAGGAACTGAGACTGATGACAGCTCCCCGCAGGGCGGCCGTGCTCGGCTCGCCCATCGCCCACTCCCTGTCCCCGGTGCTGCACCGTACCGCCTACCGGGAGCTGGGCCTCACCGACTGGTCCTACGACCGCTTCGAGGTCGACGAGGCCGCGCTGCCCGCCTTCTTCGCGGACCTCGGGCCGGAGTGGGCCGGACTGTCGCTGACCATGCCGCTCAAACGGGCCGTCATCCCGCTGCTCGACGAGATCACCGACACGGCGGCCTCGGTCGAGGCGGTCAACACCGTCGTGCGCACCGCGGACGGGCGCACCCTCGGCGACAACACCGACATCCCCGGCATGGTCGCCGCGCTGCGCGAACGCGGGATCGAGGAGGTCGACTCGGCGGCCGTGCTCGGCGCCGGCGCCACCGCCTCCTCCGCGCTGGCGGCACTGGCCCGGGTGTGCACCGGCGAGATCACGGTGTACGTGCGCAGCGAGGCCCGCGCCGCGGAGATGCGGCGGTGGGGCGAGCGGCTGGACGTCGAGGTCCGTACCGAGGACTGGTCGCACGCGGCCGAGGCGCTGCACCGGCCGCTGGTGATCGCGACCACCCCGGCCGGCACGACGGACTCCCTGTCCGCCGCCGTGCCGGAGCGGCCCGCCACCCTCTTCGACGTGCTCTACGACCCGTGGCCCACCGAGCTCGCGGCCCGCTGGTCCGCGTACGGCGGCGCCGTCGTCAGCGGCCTGGACCTGCTCGTCCACCAGGCGGTCCTCCAGGTCGAGCAGATGACGGGGCGCGCCCCGGCGCCGCTGGAGGCGATGCGCGCGGCCGGCGAGCACGCGCTCGCCGCCCGCTGAGCACTCCGCCGCACGCCCGGTACGCGGTCGGCGGACCCGGGGTTTCGAGCCACTTCCTCGTCCCGTTCCCCGTCCGGGTGGTGGACCGGCGGCCGGTCAGGGCCGCGGACGTGGGAGGATCGGACGTGGCGGGCCGGGGCCGCGCACCCGGCCGGCAGTTGCCGTACGCGAGGACGCGCGTACGCGGGGCAGCATCAGGGCGCGCGTACTGAGGAGCACCGTTGAGCAGGTTGCGCTGGCTGACCGCGGGGGAGTCCCACGGTCCCGCACTCGTGGCGACGCTGGAGGGACTTCCCGCAGGCGTGCCGATCACCACGGAGATGGTGGGGGACCACCTGGCGAGGCGGCGGCTCGGCTACGGGCGCGGTGCGCGGATGAAGTTCGAGCGCGACGAGGTGACCTTCCTCGGCGGCGTCCGGCACGGCCTCACCCTCGGCTCCCCGGTCGCGATCATGGTGGGCAACACCGAGTGGCCCAAGTGGGACCAGGTCATGGCGGCCGACCCGGTCGACCCGGAGATCCTCGCCGGCCTGGCCCGCAACGCCCCGCTGACCCGCCCGCGGCCCGGTCACGCCGACCTGGCCGGCATGCAGAAGTACGGCTTCGACGAGGCCCGGCCGATCCTGGAGCGCGCCTCCGCCCGTGAGACCGCGGCCCGCGTGGCGCTGGGCGCGGTGGCCCGCTCCTACGTCAGGGAGACGGCCGGGATCGAGATCGTCTCGCACGTGGTCGAGCTGGCGTCCGCGAAGGCCCCGCGAGGGGTGTACCCGACGCCCTCCGACGTGGAGAGGCTGGACGCCGACCCGGTGCGCTGCCTGGACGCGGACGCCTCGAAGGCGATGGTCGCGGAGATCGACCAGGCCCACAAGGACGGCGACACCCTCGGCGGCGTGGTCGAGATCCTCGCCTACGGCGTGCCGGTGGGCCTGGGCTCGCACGTGCACTGGGACCGGAAGCTGGACGCCCGGCTGGCGGGCGCCCTGATGGGCATCCAGGCCATCAAGGGCGTCGAGGTCGGCGACGGCTTCGACCTGGCGCGGGTGCCCGGCTCCAAGGCGCACGACGAGATCGTGAACTCCGGTGAGGGCATCCGGCGGACCTCCGGCCGCTCGGGTGGCACGGAGGGTGGCCTGAGCACCGGTGAGCTGCTGCGGGTGCGGGCGGCGATGAAGCCGATCGCGACGGTGCCGCGGGCGCTGCGGACTGTGGACGTGACCACCGGTGAGGCCGCCGCCGCCCACCACCAGCGCTCGGACGTGTCGGCGGTTCCGGCGGCCGGCATCGTCGCCGAGGCCATGGTCGCCCTGGTGCTGGCCGACGCGGTCGCGGAGAAGTTCGGCGGCGACTCGGTGACCGAGACCCGCCGCAACGTCGTGTCCTACCTCGAACACCTGGCCATCCGTTGAGCGCGGCGCCCGTGGTGGTCCTGGTCGGCCCGATGGGCGTGGGCAAGTCGACCGTCGGGCGGCTGCTCGGCGAGCGGCTGGGCGTCTCCTACCGGGACACCGACGACGACATCGTGGCCGAGCAGGGCCGGACGATCTCCGAGATCTTCGTCGACGAGGGCGAGGCGGCCTTCCGCGCGATCGAGAAGCGGGCCGTGCACCGGGCCCTCGGTGAACACGAGGGCGTCCTCGCCCTGGGCGGCGGCGCGATCCTCGACGAGGACACCCGCGCGCTGCTCGCCGCGCACCGTGTGGTCTATCTCTCGATGGACGTCGAGGAGGCCGTGAAGCGCACCGGCCTGAACGCGGCGCGGCCCCTGCTCGCGGTCAACCCGCGCAAGCAGTGGCGCGAGCTGATGGAGGCCCGGCGGCACCTGTACGAGGAGATCGCCACCGCCGTCGTGGCCACCGATGACCGTACGCCCGAAGAGGTCACCCAAGCGGCCCTGGACGCACTGGAGTTGAAGGAAGCATGAGCGAGGCAGTGACGCGGATCCAGGTCGGCGGCACCGCCGGCAGCGAGCCCTACGAGGTGCTGGTGGGCCGGCAACTCCTGGGCGAACTGGCCGGGTTGATCGGCGACCGGGTGAAGCGGGTCGCCGTCGTGCACCCCGAGGCGCTCGCCGAGACCGGGGAGGCGCTGCGCGCCGACCTGGCCGGCCAGGGCTATGAGGCCGTCGCCATCCAGGTACCCAACGCGGAGGAGGCCAAGACCGCCGAGGTCGCCGCCTACTGCTGGAAGGCGCTCGGTCAGTCCGGCTTCACCCGCAGCGACGTCGTCGTCGGGGTCGGCGGCGGCTCCACCACCGACCTCGCCGGGTTCGTGGCCGCGACCTGGCTGCGCGGGGTGCGCTGGATCGCCGTCCCGACCACCGTGCTGGCCATGGTGGACGCGGCCGTCGGCGGCAAGACCGGCATCAACACCGCCGAGGGCAAGAACCTGGTCGGCGCCTTCCACCCGCCGGCCGGCGTGCTGTGCGACCTGGCCGCGCTGGACTCGCTCGCGGTCAACGACTACGTCTCCGGACTCGCCGAGATCATCAAGGCCGGCTTCATCGCCGACCCGGCGATCCTGGACCTCATCGAGGCCGACCCGCAGGCGGCCCGCACCCCGGCCGGCCCGCACACCGCCGAACTGATCGAGCGGTCCATCCGGGTCAAGGCCGAGGTCGTCTCCTCCGACCTCAGGGAGTCGGGCCTCAGGGAGATCCTCAACTACGGGCACACACTCGCCCACGCCATCGAGAAGAACGAGCGCTACAAGTGGCGCCACGGAGCCGCCGTCTCGGTGGGCATGCACTTCGCCGCCGAACTGGGCCGTCTCGCGGGCCGGCTGGACGACGCCACCGCCGACCGGCACCGCACGGTCCTGGAGTCGGTCGGGCTGCCGCTGCACTACCGCCACGACCAGTGGCCCAAGCTGCTGGAGACCATGCGGGTCGACAAGAAGTCCCGCGGCGACCTGTTGCGCTTCATCGTCCTCGACGGACTGGCCAAGCCCACCGTCCTGGAAGGGCCGGACCCGGCCGTGCTGCTCGCCGCGTACGGCGAAGTGGGCGAGTAAGTACGCCGGTACACCTTCCGTCCGATGTGCCGTACGGACACGGGCACTTCGGGGCCTCCCCGGCCGTTCACCAAATGACGGCCGGGGACGGTACCGTTCGGTAGGCAACGAGGTTCGCACCCCGCTGCCGGCGCTCCTCGCCAGCCGTCGGTGAGCCGAGGGGGCGAGCGCGCGGAGTCCTGCGGGGCTGAGCACGGTCGGGCTCTCGCCTCCGGCGGAGGAGACCCGCGGGCGCACGCGCCGAACGACACGAGACGGAGTGGCACCGGATGCAGCACGCAGTGGGTTCTCCGCTGCCGCCGCCCCACGGACCGGGGCACGGACCGGCCGCCGGCTGGTCGCAGGCCGCACACCACCCGGGCCCGCCCCACCCCGGCGCGCACCAGGGTTCCGTCCCCGGGCCCGAAGCGCCACCGGCCCCGGGGTACGCACCGGCCCCCGCGGGCCCGGTGCCGCCCGCCCCGCACCACGCGCCCGGCCCCCCGCATCCGCAGGCGCCGCACACCCCGGACACCACCGGCCATCTGCCGCTGCCCCCCGGCGGACCCGTCGCCATGCCCAGCGCGCCGCCCGCCACGGCCGTGCCCGACCCCACCGGCACGACCCTGGCGGTGCTGCTCATCGGGCCCGCCGGCGCCGGGAAGACGAGCGTGGCCAAGTACTGGGCGGACCACCGGCGGGTCCCGACCGCCCACATCAGCCTCGACGACGTACGCGAATGGGTCCGCTCGGGCTTCGCCGACCCGCGGTCGGGATGGAACGACCACTCCGAGGCGCAGTACCGCCTCGCCCGCCGCACCTGCGGCTTCGCCGCCCGCAACTTCCTCGCCAACGGCATCTCGTGCATCCTCGACGACGCCGTCTTCCCCGACCGCCCCGTGGTCGGCCTGGGCGGCTGGAAGCGGCATGTGGGCCCCGGCCTGCTGCCGGTCGTCCTGCTGCCCGGCCTGGAGATCGTCCTGGAGCGCAACGCCGAGCGCTCCGGCAACCGCCGCCTCGCCGACGAGGAGGTCGCCCAGATCCACGGCCGCATGGCCGGCTGGTACGGCTCCGGTCTCCCCATCATCGACAACTCCCAGCTCGACGTACCCCAGACGGCCCGGCTCCTGGACGAGGTACTGGCCCGCTCGATCGCCAGCCCGCCGAACTGGTAGCCCGGGCCGGGCCGCCCCCCACCCCCCACTCGGACTCCCTCAACCGGCGCCGACTCCGTGCAGCTCATACGCTCGACCCATGTCAGAGGTGTACGCGGCTCGCCGGACCCGGCTGAAGGAACGCTGTCACGCGGGCGGCAGCGCGGCGGCGCTTGTCTCCCGTCCCGCCAATGTGCGCTATCTCGCGGGCGCCGCCCCGAGGGGCGCCGTGCTGCTGCTGGGCAGGACCGAGGACCTGCTGCTGTGCACCGGCCCGCCGGACGACCGTGCCGCCGAGGGGCAGCCGGACGAGGCGGTGCGGGTGCAGCCGCTGCCCGGCCGGGGCGGTGACACGGCCGTGGCCGCCGCCGGCCTCGCCCTCGGTCAGGGCGCCGACTCCCTCGCCGTCGAGGAGCACCACCTCACGGTGGCCCGGCACCGGGCGATCCGCTCGGTGGTGCCACGGCTGCGCCTGGCCGACCTGGGCGGCGCGGTCGAGCAGCTCAGGGTCGTCAAGGACGAGGAGGAGATCTCCTGTCTGCGCATCGGCGCGGAGATCGCCGACCAGGCGCTGGGGGAACTGCTGGAGTCCATCCTCGTCGGCCGGACCGAGCGGCATCTCGCCCTGGAGCTGGAGCGGCGGCTCGTGGACCACGGCGCCGACGGCCCCGCCTTCGCGACCTCCGTCGCCACCGGCCCGAACTCCGGCCGGCGCGGTCACCGCCCGACCGACCGCCGGGTCGAGGAGGGCGACTTCCTCTCCGTCTGCCTCGGCGCCCGCTACCGCGGCTACCGCTGTGAGATCGGCCGTACCTTCGTCATCGGCACGTCTCCCGCGGACTGGCAGATCGAGATGTACGACCTCGTCTTCGCTGCCCAGCGCGCCGGACGGGAGACGCTGGTACCCGGCGCCGCCTACCGTGACGTGGACCGCGCCGCCCGCCAGGTGCTCGACTCGGCGGGGTACACGGAGGGCCTCCCGGCACTCACCGGGCACGGTGTCGGACTCGAAATCGACGAGGACCCGCAGTTGGCCCCCGCGGCCATGGGTAAACTGGACGCTTGCGTGCCGGTCACCGTCGAACCTGGGGTCCACCTCCCGGGCCGGGGCGGTGTCAGGATCGATGACACGCTCGTCGTACGCCCCGAGGCGGACGGCGGACCCGAGCTACTCACCATCACGACCAAGGAGCTGCTCGCGCTGTAGCTTTTCCGAGCTGTGCGCGTGCGCCGGGGTCGTCCACGTCAGTCCAGGAGATTCCGCAACCGTGGCTTCCACGAACGACCTCAAGAACGGCCTGGTGCTCAAGCTCGAAGGCGGCCAGCTCTGGTCCGTCGTCGAGTTCCAGCACGTCAAGCCCGGCAAGGGCCCGGCCTTCGTGCGCACCAAGCTGAAGAACGTGCTCTCCGGCAAGGTCGTCGACAAGACGTTCAACGCCGGCGTCAAGGTCGAGACGGCCACGATCGACAAGCGCGACATGCAGTTCTCGTACATGGACGGCGAGTACTTCGTCTTCATGGACATGGACACCTACGACCAGCTGATGGTCGACCGCAAGTCCGTCGGCGACGCCGCCAACTTCCTGATCGAGGGCTTCACGGCCACCGTCGCGCAGCACGAGGGCGAGGTGCTCTTCGTCGAGCTGCCGGCCGCCGTCGAGCTGACCATCTCGGAGACCGAGCCGGGCGTGCAGGGCGACCGCTCCACCGGCGGCACCAAGCCCGCCACGCTGGAGACCGGCCACCAGATCCAGGTGCCGCTCTTCATCACCACCGGTGAGAAGATCAAGGTCGACACCCGCACCAGCGACTACCTCGGCCGGGTGAACAGCTAGCCGTGGCTGCTCGCAACACGGCCCGCAAGCGTGCCTTCCAGATCCTCTTCGAGGGCGACCAGCGCGACGCGGACGTTCTGACGGTCCTCGCGGACTGGGTCCGGCTCTCCCGGGCCGACACCCGGCAGCCGCCGGTGAGCGAGTACACGATGCAGCTGGTCGAGGGCTACGCGCTGCACGCGACGCGTATCGACGAGCTGCTCGCCCAGTACTCGGTCGGCTGGACACTGGACCGGATGCCGGTCGTCGACCGCAACATCCTGCGGCTCGGCGCCTACGAGCTGATCTGGGCCGACGAGACGCCCGACGCCGTCGTGCTCGACGAGATGGTGCAGCTGGCGAAGGAGTTCTCCACGGACGACTCGCCGTCGTTCGTGAACGGCCTGCTCGGCCGCCTGAAGGACCTGAAGCCCTCCCTGCGCCGCGACGAGGCCTGACAGGGCCCGACGGGACACGGGCCGCCTGAAGGACCTGAAGCCCTCCCTGCGCCGCGACGAGGCCTGACAGGGCCCGACGGGACACGGGGGACCGTGGAGACACGACATGACGCCTGAGGGCCCGCAGCGTGACGGCTGCGGGCCCTCAGGCGTCCCGTGACGTCGCCGGCGCCCAGGGGAGCGCGCGAAGGCCGCCGGGAAGCACGAAACCGCCGGGGGGGGGGGGGGGGGGGGGGGGGCGTTGGGCCCCCCCCTTACGGCTTTTCTTTTGTGGGTGGTTCGGCGTGTGTT
>NZ_JBWKDW010000008.1:105752-124278 GCF_056435735.1 Streptomyces sp. NPDC043878 | reverse complement strand
CCCACCACCCGCCCCCCCACCCCCCCCCCCCCCCCCCCCCCCCCCCCCCCCCCCCCCCCCCCCCCCCCCCCCCCCCCCCCCCCCCCCCGGCACGTTTCTGCTGGAGCGGTGAGCGGTCAGTTCTCCTCGTGGGCGACCGCGCGGCGGGCGTCCGCGTCGAGCACACCCCAGTTGATCAGCTGCTCGGTGAGGACCGAGGGCGACTGGTCGTAGATGACGGCGAGTGTGCGCAGGTCGTCCTGGCGGATCGAGAGCACCTTGCCGTTGTAGTCACCGCGCTGGGACTGGATCGTCGCCGCGTACCGCTGGAGGGGGCCCGCCTTCTCGGCCGGCACGTGAGCCAGCCGCTCCAGGTCGAGCACCAGCTTCGGCGGCGGCTCGGCGGCTCCGCCCGGAGTGGTGCCCGGCAGCAGCTCCTGCACGGGGACCCCGTAGAAATCCGCCAGTTCGGCGAGCCGCTGCACGGTCACGGCGCGGTCGCCGCGCTCGTAGGACCCGACCACGACCGCCTTCCAGCGTCCCTGGGACTTCTCCTCGACACCGTGGAGGGAAAGGCCCTGCTGGGTGCGGATGGCCCGGAGCTTGGCCCCGAGCTGCTTGGCGTATTCGCTGGACATATAGCTCCCCGGACACTGTGACTACGCGGCCAGGCCGCGCGGCTGGTAACTCACTGTGAGGTTACGCAGCGTTACACTCCTGCGTCAAGCCGAAGGGTCCGCACCGGCTCTCCCTCGCCGGCGGTGGCCGATTACGCCAGAGGGGTGATCGGGGCCGTCGACCCGGCCTGCTAACGTGGGTGGCGCAAATCCGACGTCCTTTAAGGTCCGTCCCGTGAGGCGGAGAAGGAGGTCCGTTTCACATGGACACGCACGACACGCAGGAAACGCACGGCACCCGTCAGTCCGACGCCAGGCCCGTCCTCGAGGCCCCGGACATCGCACGGGTCCTGACCCGCATCGCCCACGAGATCGTGGAGCGCGCCAAGGGCGCCGACGACGTGGTGCTTCTCGGCATTCCGACCCGGGGCGTCCATCTCGCCCAGCGGCTCGCCGCCAAGCTCCAGCAGATCACCGACCGCGCCATCCCGGTGGGCTCCCTCGACATCACCATGTACCGCGACGACCTGCGCATGCACCCGCCGCGCGCGCTGGCCCGCACCGAGATCCCCGCTGACGGCGTCGACGGCAGACTGGTCGTCCTCGTCGACGACGTGCTCTTCTCCGGCCGCACCATCCGTGCCGCCCTCGACGCCCTCGGCGACATCGGGCGCCCCCGCGCGGTCCAGCTCGCGGTCCTGGTGGACCGCGGTCACCGCGAACTGCCCATCCGCGCCGACTACGTCGGCAAGAACCTCCCCACGTCACTGCGGGAGACGGTCAAGGTCCAGCTCGCCGAGGAGGACGGTCGCGACACCGTGCTGCTCGGCGTCCAGCAGACCGCCCCGGCGCGCGAGCAGTAGCAGCGCTCAGCCGTCCGTCGCCGAGTGCTGCGCCCCCGCACGCCCGGCAGTGCCTCCGGGGCTCCCGGCCCCCCGTGTCCCCACCTGAACTGCCTTACGGAGCCTGACAGATGCAGCGTCATCTCATCTCGGCCGCCGACCTCACCCGCGACGACGCCGTCCTGATCCTCGACACCGCCGAGGAGATGGCCCGGGTCGCCGACCGGCCGATCAAGAAACTGCCGACCCTGCGCGGCCGTACCGTCGTCAACCTGTTCTTCGAGGACTCCACCCGCACCCGCATCTCCTTCGAGGCCGCCGAGAAGCGGCTGTCCGCGGACGTCATCAACTTCAGCGCCAAGGGCTCCAGCGTCTCCAAGGGCGAGTCCCTCAAGGACACCGCGCAGACCCTGGAGGCGATGGGCGTCGACGCGGTGGTGATCCGGCACGGCGCCTCCGGGGCCCCCTACCGGCTCGCCACCTCCGGATGGGTGGACGCCGCCGTCATCAACGCCGGCGACGGCACCCACCAGCACCCCACGCAGGCCCTGCTCGACGCCTTCACCATGCGGCGCCGCCTGGTCGGCCGGGACGCCGGGCTCGGCAACGACCTGGCGGGCAAGCGCATCACGATCGTCGGCGACGTCCTGCACAGCCGGGTCGCCCGCTCCAACGTCGACCTGCTGCACACCCTCGGCGCCGAGGTCACCCTCGTCGCGCCGCCGACCCTGGTGCCGGTCGGCATCGGGTCCTGGCCGTGCGAGGTGTCCTACGACCTGGACAGCACGCTGCCGAAGTCGGACGCCGTGATGATGCTGCGGGTCCAGCGCGAGCGGATGAACGCGGCCTTCTTCCCCACCGAGCGCGAGTACTCGCGCCGCTACGGCCTCGACGGCGACCGCATGGCGCGGATGCCCGAGCACGCCATCGTGATGCACCCCGGCCCGATGGTCCGGGGCATGGAGATCACCGCCGAGGTCGCCGACTCCGACCGCTGCACCGTCCTCGAGCAGGTCGCCAACGGCGTCTCCATCCGGATGGCCGTGCTCTACCTGCTCCTGGGGGGCGCCGTGTTCGACGCGAAGAACGCTCCCGCCGTCAGCCACACCCGTATCGAGGAGAAGTAGGAAAGATGAGCAAGATCCTGATCCGGGGCGCGAGGGTGCTCGGCGGCGAGCCGCAGGACGTGCTGATCGACGGCGCGGAGATCGCGGCCGTCGGCGGCCGTCTGGCGGCCGAGGGCGCCGAGGTCGTCGAGGCCGGCGGCAAGGTCCTCCTGCCGGGCCTGGTCGACCTGCACACCCACCTGCGCGAGCCCGGCCGCGAGGACTCCGAGACCGTTCTGACCGGCACCCGCGCGGCCGCCTCCGGCGGTTTCACCGCGGTGTTCGCGATGGCCAACACCTTCCCCGTGGCCGACACCGCGGGAGTCGTCGAGCAGGTCTACCGGCTCGGCCGGGAGCACGGCTACTGCGACGTCCAGCCCATCGGCGCGGTCACCGTCGGCCTGGAGGGCAGGAAACTCGCCGAGCTGGGCGCCATGCACGAGTCGGCGGCCGGTGTCACCGTCTTCTCCGACGACGGCAAGTGCGTGGACGACGCCGTGATGATGCGGCGGGCCCTGGAGTACGTGAAGGCGTTCGGCGGAGTCGTCGCCCAGCACGCCCAGGAGCCGCGGCTCACCGAGGGCGCCCAGATGAACGAGGGCGTCGTCTCCGCCGAGCTCGGGCTCGGGGGCTGGCCCGCGGTGGCCGAGGAGTCGATCATCGCCCGGGACGTCCTGCTCGCCGAGCACGTCGGCTCCCGCGTCCACATCTGCCACCTCTCGACCGCCGGCTCCGTCGAGATCGTCCGCTGGGCCAAGTCCCGCGGCATCGACGTCACCGCCGAGGTCACCCCGCACCACCTCCTGCTCACCGACGAGCTGGTGCGCTCGTACAACCCGGTCTACAAGGTGAACCCGCCGCTGCGCACCGAGCGGGACGTGCACGCCCTGCGCGAGGCGCTCGCCGACGGCACGATCGACATCGTCGCCACCGACCACGCCCCGCACCCGCACGAGGACAAGGACTGCGAGTGGGCCGCGGCCGCCATGGGCATGGTCGGGCTGGAGACCGCCCTCTCGGTGGTCCAGGCGACGATGGTCGACACCGGCCTGCTCGACTGGGCCGGCGTCGCCGACCGCATGTCCGCGGCGCCCGCGCGCATCGGCCGGGCGAGCGGCCACGGCCGGCCCGTCTCGGCAGGTGAGCCCGCCAACCTGGTCCTCGTCGACACGGAATACCGTGGGGCGGTGGACCCCGCGGGCTTCGCCTCGCGCAGCCGCAACACTCCCTACGAGGGCCGCGAGCTGCCGGGCCGGGTCAGCCACACCTGGCTGCGGGGCAAGGCCACGCTCGTCGACGGGAAACTCACGTGACACCTGTAATCCTGCTGGCCGCCGAGAAGAAGTCGGCCGAGGTCACCGACTGGGCCGCCCGCGTCGGCTGGCTCGTCGGGCTCGCCCTCTTCGTCGCGCTCGTCTACTGGCTGATGCGCGAGGGCTGGAAGTGGCGCGGCACGCTCCAGGGCGACCTGCCGGAGCTGCCCGCCCGCCCGTCTCCCGCCACCACCCTCAACGGAGGCGGCGAGCCGCCGCTGCCTGGAATGCCGGAGGACCCCGGCCCGGCGAGACTGACCCTGAGCGGCCGCTACCACGGCTCCACCACCGCCGGGCAGTGGCTGGACCGCATCGTGGCGCACGGCCTCGGCAGCCGCAGCCGGGTCGAGCTCACGCTGACGGACGCGGGACTGGACGTCGTACGCCCCGGCGCGAACGACTTCTTCGTTCCCCGCGCCGCGCTGCGCGGGGCCCGGCTCGACAAGGGCATCGCGGGCAAGGTCCTCACCGAGGGCGGCCTGCTCGTCGTCACCTGGGCCCACGGTGACCGGCTGATCGACTCCGGGTTCCGCTCGGACCGGGCGGCCGAGCACCACGCGTGGGTCGAAGCCCTCAACTCCATGACCGAAACAACCACCACGGAAGGCGCCGAACGATGACGACCTCCAAGCAGGGGAACGCCTCGCAGAGGAAAGAGGCGCTTCCCGCCGTACTCGTCCTGGAGGACGGCCGGATCTTCCGGGGCCGCTCCTACGGGGCGGTGGGGGAGACCTTCGGCGAGGCCGTGTTCTCCACCGGGATGACCGGCTACCAGGAGACGCTGACCGACCCGTCGTACCACCGGCAGGTCGTGGTGATGACCGCGCCGCACGTCGGCAACACCGGCGTCAACGACGAGGACCCCGAGTCCCGGCGGATCTGGGTCGCCGGCTACGTCGTGCGCGACCCCGCGCGCGTGACCTCCAACTGGCGCTCGCGCCGCTCCCTCGACGAGGAGCTGGACCGGCAGGGCGTCGTCGGGATCTCCGGCATCGACACCCGTGCGCTGACCCGGCACCTGCGCGAGCGCGGCGCGATGCGCGTCGGCGTCTTCTCCGGCAACGCGCTGCCCGACCAGGAGACCATGCTCGCGCGGGTGCGCCAGGCCCCCGAGATGCAGGGCGCCGACCTGGCGGCGGAGGTCTCCACCGAGGAGACGTACGTCGTCCCGGCGATCGGCGAGCGGAAGTTCACCGTCGCCGCCCTCGACCTCGGCATCAAGGGCATGACCCCGCACCGGATGGCCGAGCGGGGCATCGAGGTGCACGTGCTGCCCGCCACGGCGAGCGTCGAGGACGTGTACGCCGCGAACCCCGACGGCGTGTTCTTCTCCAACGGCCCCGGCGACCCGGCCACCGCCGACCACCCGGTCGCCGTCATGCGGGCGGTGCTGGAGCGTGGTACGCCGCTGTTCGGCATCTGCTTCGGCAACCAGATCCTCGGACGGGCGCTGGGCTTCGGCACGTACAAGCTGAAGTACGGCCACCGGGGCATCAACCAGCCGGTGCAGGACCGCACGACCGGCAAGGTCGAGGTCACCGCGCACAACCACGGCTTCGCCGTCGACGCCCCGCTCGACACGGTGTCCGACACCCCCTTCGGGCGCGCCGAGGTCTCCCACGTCTGCCTCAACGACGACGTGGTGGAGGGCCTGCGGCTGCTCGACCGGCCGGCCTTCAGCGTCCAGTACCACCCAGAAGCGGCAGCGGGCCCGCACGACGCCGCCTACCTGTTCGACCGCTTCGTCTCCCTGATGGAGGGCCAGCGTGCCTAAGCGCTCCGACATCCAGTCCGTCCTGGTCATCGGCTCCGGCCCGATCGTCATCGGCCAGGCCGCCGAGTTCGACTACTCCGGCACCCAGGCCTGCCGCGTCCTGCGCGCCGAGGGCCTCAGGGTGATCCTGGTCAACTCCAACCCGGCGACGATCATGACCGACCCGGAGATCGCCGACGCGACCTACGTCGAGCCGATCACCCCGGAGTTCGTCGAGAAGATCATCGCCAAGGAGCGGCCCGACGCGCTGCTGCCCACGCTCGGCGGCCAGACCGCCCTCAACACCGCGATCTCCATGCACGAGCAGGGTGTGCTGGAGAAGTACGGGGTGGAGCTGATCGGCGCCAACGTCGAGGCGATCCACAAGGGCGAGGACCGCGACCTGTTCAAGGGCGTCGTGGAGGCCGTGCGCGAGAAGATCGGGCACGGCGAGTCCGCCCGGTCGGTCATCTGCCACTCCATGGACGACGTGCTCGCGGGCGTCGAGACGCTCGGCGGCTACCCCGTCGTCGTCCGGCCCTCCTTCACCATGGGCGGCGCCGGCTCCGGCTTCGCCCACGACGAGGAGGAGCTGCGCCGCATCGCCGGCCAGGGCCTCACGCTCTCCCCGACCACCGAGGTGCTCCTGGAGGAGTCCATCCTCGGCTGGAAGGAGTACGAGCTGGAGCTGATGCGCGACAGGAACGACAACGTCGTGGTCGTGTGCTCCATCGAGAACTTCGACCCGATGGGCGTGCACACCGGCGACTCGATCACCGTCGCGCCGGCCATGACGCTGACCGACCGCGAGTACCAGCGCCTGCGGGACATCGGCATCGCGATCATCCGCGAGGTCGGCGTCGACACCGGCGGCTGCAACATCCAGTTCGCCGTCGACCCGGCCGACGGCCGGATCATCGTCATCGAGATGAACCCGCGGGTCTCGCGCTCCTCGGCCCTGGCGTCGAAGGCGACCGGCTTCCCCATCGCCAAGATCGCCGCCAAGCTGGCCGTCGGCTACACCCTCGACGAGATCCCCAACGACATCACGGAGAAGACCCCGGCGTCTTTCGAGCCGACCCTCGACTACGTGGTCGTCAAGGCCCCGCGGTTCGCCTTCGAGAAGTTCCCGTCGGCGGACTCCACCCTCACCACCACCATGAAGTCGGTCGGTGAGGCCATGGCGATCGGCCGCAACTTCACCGAGGCACTGCAGAAGGCGCTGCGCTCGCTGGAGAAGAAGGGCAGCCAGTTCACCTTCGTCGGCGAGCCGGGTGACAAGGACGAGCTGCTGGCGCTGGCCGTCCGGCCGACCGACGGCCGGATCAACACCGTCATGCAGGCCATCCGCGCGGGCGCGACCCAGGAGGAGGTCTTCGAGTCCACGAGGATCGACCCGTGGTTCGTCGACCAGATGTTCCTGATCAAGGAGACCGCCGACGCGCTGGCCGAGGCGCCCGAGCTGACCGCGGCCCTGCTGGCCGAGGCCAAGCGGCACGGCTTCTCCGACCAGCAGGTCGGCGAGATCCGCGGGCTGCGCGAGGACGTCGTCCGCGAGGTGCGGCACGCGCTGGGCATCCGCCCGGTCTACAAGACGGTCGACACCTGCGCCGCCGAGTTCGCCGCGAAGACGCCGTACTTCTACTCCTCCTACGACGAGGAGAGCGAGGTCGCGCCCCGCGAGAAGCCCGCGGTGATCATCCTGGGCTCCGGCCCCAACCGCATCGGCCAGGGCATCGAGTTCGACTACTCCTGCGTCCACGCCTCCTTCGCGCTGAGCGACGCCGGGTACGAGACGGTGATGGTCAACTGCAACCCGGAGACCGTCTCCACCGACTACGACACCTCCGACCGCCTGTACTTCGAGCCGCTCACGCTGGAAGACGTGCTGGAGATCGTGCACGCGGAGGCGCAGGCCGGTCCGATCGCCGGTGTGGTGGTGCAGCTCGGCGGGCAGACCCCGCTGGGCCTCGCGCAGGCGCTGAAGGACAACGGCGTGCCGGTCGTCGGCACCCCGCCCGAGGCGATCCACGCCGCCGAGGACCGCGGCGCCTTCGGCCAGGTGCTGGCCGAGGCGGGTCTGCCGGCCCCCAAGCACGGCACCGCGACCACCTTCGCCGGCGCCAAGGCCATCGCCGACGAGATCGGCTACCCGGTGCTCGTGCGGCCGTCGTACGTGCTCGGCGGACGCGGCATGGAGATCGTCTACGACGAGACCCGCCTGGAGTCCTACATCGCGGAGTCCACCGAGATCAGCCCCTCCCGGCCGGTGCTGGTGGACCGCTTCCTCGACGACGCCATCGAGATCGACGTCGACGCCCTGTACGACGGCGAGGAGCTGTACCTCGGCGGTGTCATGGAGCACATCGAGGAGGCCGGCATCCACTCCGGCGACTCGGCGTGCGCCCTGCCGCCGATCACCCTCGGCGGCTTCGACATCAAGCGCCTGCGCGCCTCCACCGAGGCCATCGCCCGCGGGGTAGGGGTCCGTGGGCTGATCAACATCCAGTTCGCCATGGCGGGCGACATCCTCTACGTCCTGGAGGCCAACCCGCGCGCCTCCCGCACCGTCCCCTTCACCTCGAAGGCGACCGCGGTGCCGCTGGCCAAGGCCGCCGCCCGCATCTCGCTGGGCGCGACCGTCGCCGAACTGCGCGCCGAGGGGCTGCTGCCGGCCCACGGCGACGGCGGCGAACTCCCGCTCGACGCGCCGATCTCCGTCAAGGAGGCGGTCATGCCGTGGTCGCGCTTCCGCGACATCTACGGCCGGGGCGTCGACACCGTGCTGGGCCCGGAGATGCGCTCGACCGGCGAGGTCATGGGCATCGACTCCGTCTTCGGCACGGCGTACGCCAAGTCGCAGGCGGGCGCCTACGGTCCGCTGCCCACCAAGGGCCGGGCGTTCATCTCGGTCGCCAACCGGGACAAGCGCTCGATGATCTTCCCGGCGCGGGAACTGGTCGCCCACGGCTTCGAACTCCTCGCCACCTCCGGCACGGCCGAGGTCCTCAAGCGCAACGGCATCAACGCCACCGTGGTGCGCAAGCAGTCCGAGGGCATCGGCCCGAACGGCGAGCGGACCATCGTCCAGCTGATCCACGACGGCGAGGTCGACCTCATCGTCAACACCCCCTACGGCACCGGTGGCCGCCTCGACGGCTACGAGATCCGTACGGCGGCCGTGGCGCGCTCCGTGCCGTGTCTGACGACCGTGCAGGCGCTCGCCGCGGCCGTCCAGGGCATCGACGCCCTCAACCACGGTGACGTGGGCGTCCGTTCACTCCAGGAACACGCACAACACCTGACCGCGGCCCGCGACTAGCCGACAGGGGGACACCGGAAACGGTGTCCCCCTCTTCATGAGGTCACCGAGGACTTCAAGAGGGACACCGAGATGTACAAACTCTTCTTCCGTCTGGTCTTCCAGCGCATGGACCCCGAGCAGGCCCATCACCTGGCCTTCCGCTGGATCCGGCTCGCCGTCCGCGTGCCCGTGCTGCGCACGTTCGTCGCGGCCGCGCTGGCGCCCCGTCACAAGGAGTTGCGCACCGAGGCCTTCGGGCTGCGCATGCACGGCCCGTTCGGGCTCGCCGCCGGGTTCGACAAGAACGCGGTCGCCGTCGACGGCATGTCGATGCTGGGCTTCCACCACGTCGAGATCGGCACGGTCACGGGGGAGGCGCAGCCGGGCAACCCCCGCAAGCGGCTGTTCCGGCTCGTCGCCGACCGGGCGCTGATCAACCGCATGGGCTTCAACAACGAGGGCTCGCTGGCCGTCGCCGCGCGGCTGGCGTCCCGCACGCCGGTCTTCCGGACCGTCGTGGGCGTCAACATCGGCAAGACCAAGGCCGTACCGGAGGCCGAGGCCACCGCGGACTACGTGAAGTCGGCCGAGCGGCTGGCGCCGTACGCCGACTACCTCGTCGTCAACGTCTCCTCCCCGAACACGCCCGGTCTGCGCGACCTCCAGGCGACCGAGGCGCTGCGCCCCCTGCTCACCGCCGTGCGCGAGGCCGCCGACCGCAGCGTCACCACGCGCCGGGTCCCCCTCCTGGTGAAGATCGCCCCGGACCTCGCGGACGAGGACGTCGACGCCGTCGCCGACCTCGCCGTCGAACTGGGCCTGGACGGGATCATCGCCACCAACACCACCATCGCGCGCGAGGGGCTCGGCCTGAGGTCAGCGCCCGCGCTGGTCAAGGAGGCCGGCGGACTGTCCGGCGCCCCGCTCAAGGCCCGCTCCCTGGAGGTGCTGCGCCGCCTCTACGCGCGCGTGGGCGACCGGATCACCCTGGTGGGCGTCGGCGGCATCGAGAACGCCGAGGACGCCTGGCAGCGCATCCTGGCCGGCGCCACGCTGGTCCAGGGCTACAGCGCGTTCGTCTACGAGGGCCCCTTCTGGAGCCGCGCCCTGCACAAGGGTCTCGCCGCCCGCCTCCGTACGAGCCCGTACGCCACCCTCGCCGACGCGGTCGGCGCCGACGCAAGGAAGACGGCATGACGGTTCTGGAACCCTTCGGCGCCCGGCTGCGCCGCGCCATGGACGAGCGCGGCCCGCTGTGCGTCGGCATCGATCCGCACGCGTCCCTGCTCACCGAGTGGGGCCTGAACGACGACGTCGCCGGGCTGGAGCGCTTCAGCCGCACCGTGGTCGAGGCGACGGCCGACCGGGTCGCCGTCCTGAAGCCGCAGAGCGCGTTCTTCGAGCGGTTCGGCTCGCGCGGTGTCGCCGTCCTGGAGCGGACGGTCGCCGACGCCCGGGCGGCCGGGGCGCTGGTCGTGATGGACGCCAAGCGCGGCGACATCGGCTCGACCATGGCCGCCTACGCCGAGTCCTTCCTGCACAAGGACTCCCCGCTGTTCTCGGACGCCCTGACCGTCTCGCCCTACCTCGGCTACGGGTCGCTGTCCCCGGCCGTCACCCTGGCGCGGGAGAGCGGGGCCGGCCTGTTCGTCCTGGCGCTCACCTCCAACCCGGAGGGCGGCGAGGTGCAGCACGCGGTCCGCGAGGACGGCCGGACCGTGGGAGCGACGATGCTGGCGCACCTGGCCGCCGAGAACGCGGGGGAGGAGCCCCTGGGTTCCTTCGGCGCGGTCGTCGGGGCCACGCTCGGCGACCTGTCGTCCTACGACCTCGACATCGCCGGGCCGCTCCTGGCCCCTGGTATCGGGGCCCAGGGGGCGACGCCCGCCGACCTTCCGGCGGTCTTCGGGCGGGCGGTGCGCAACGTCGTGCCCAACGTCAGCCGGGGGGTCCTGCGGCACGGTCCCGACGTCGGCGCGCTGCGCGGGGCCGCGGAGCGCTTCGCGACGGAGATCCGTGTCGCGCTGGCGGCGGTCTGAGGCTCTCGTGACGGTCGTCGCAGGTGTTCGAATCGGTCGCTCGAGTCCTCCGATGAGTGGCTCGAAGCCGACTTGAGTCTGAATACATTCTCAAATTCGGGGCAGTATGTCGGAAATGTCCGCCCTCGCAGAGGCTGACCAGGACTTTTCCGCTGTTCTCGCTGACTCCGGCGGACTTGCCCGCTAGTCTCCGACGAGAGTGACGGGCGAGCGTGTTGCTCGTGGCTCCCCAGGTGTGGGGCGACTAGGTTCCTCACCGGTTCCGTATCCGACAGTCAACATCCGAGGTGACGTAGGCGTGGCTCTTCCGCCCCTTACCCCTGAACAGCGCGCAGCCGCGCTCGAGAAGGCCGCCGCGGCTCGCCGGGAGCGGGCCGAGGTCAAGAATCGACTCAAGCACTCCGGTGCCTCCCTGCACGAGGTCATCAAGCAGGGCCAGGAGAACGACGTCATCGGCAAGATGAAGGTCTCCGCCCTGCTCGAGTCCCTCCCCGGCGTGGGCAAGGTCCGCGCCAAGCAGATCATGGAGCGTCTCGGTATCTCCGAGAGCCGCCGCGTGCGTGGTCTCGGTTCCAACCAGATCGCCTCCCTGGAGCGCGAGTTCGGCAGCACCGGTTCCTGAGTCCCGGACGCTCCGGGCAGGGAGTGCCGGGCACCCCGGGATTGCTGGAATAATCGCTGCATGAGTGAACGTCCGCGGCTGACCGTGCTCTCCGGCCCCTCCGGGGTCGGCAAGAGCACGGTCGTCGCTCATATGCGCAAGGAACACCCCGAGGTCTGGCTCTCGGTGTCGGCGACGACCCGAAGGCCCCGCCCCGGTGAGAAGCACGGCGTCCACTACTTCTTCGTCAGTGACGAGGAGATGGACAAGCTGATCGCCAACGGCGAGCTGCTGGAGTGGGCGGAGTTCGCCGGCAACCGCTACGGCACGCCGCGTGCGGCCGTGCTGGAACATCTGGAGACGGGGGTCCCCGTGCTCCTGGAGATCGACCTCCAGGGTGCCCGGCAGGTCCGCGAGTCCATGCCGGAGGCCCAGCTGGTGTTCCTGGCTCCTCCCTCCTGGGAGGAGCTCGTGCGCAGGCTCACGGGCCGGGGCACCGAACCGCCCGAGGTGATCGAGCGTCGGCTGGAGGCGGCGAAGATCGAACTGGCCGCCGAGCCGGAGTTCGACGTGACCCTGGTCAACACCTCCGTCGAGGATGTGGCGCGCGAGCTGCTAGCCTTGATGGAAGTTGTGTGATCATGACTGATCTTTTCCCATCCATCGGAAGGTAGAGCGTGTCCTCTTCCATCTCCACGCCCGAGGGCATCATCAACCCGCCGATCGACGAGCTCCTCGAGGCAACCGACTCGAAGTACAGCCTCGTGATCTACGCGGCCAAGCGTGCCCGCCAGATCAACGCGTACTACTCGCAGCTCGGTGAGGGTCTCCTCGAATACGTCGGTCCGCTCGTCGACACCCACGTGCACGAGAAGCCGCTCTCGATCGCCCTGCGCGAGATCAACGCTGGTCTGCTGACGTCCGAGGCCATTGAGGGCCCGGCTCAGTAGTATTTTCGGTTTGCAGTGGGTTTTTCCACAGGCCCGGCAGCGCGACTGCCGGGCCTGTGGTGTGTGATGGGAGTCGTACGCCGGGAGCCATGGCGTGCCGGTGACAAGTGGCGGGGAGGCAGAGGTCCGGTGGACAAGCCGAAGGTCGTACTGGGGGTCAGCGGTGGCATCGCCGCCTACAAGGCATGTGAGCTGCTGCGCAGACTGACGGAGTCGGGGCACGACGTCCGGGTCGTCCCCACCGCCTCGGCCCTCCACTTCGTCGGCGCGGCCACCTGGTCGGCCCTCTCCGGCAACCCCGTCTCCACCGAGGTCTGGGACGACGTCCACGAGGTCCCGCACGTGCGCATCGGCCAGCACGCCGACCTGGTCGTGGTCGCCCCGGCCACCGCGGACACCCTCGCCAGGGCGGCCCACGGCCTCGCCGACGACCTCCTCACGAACACCCTGCTCACCGCCCGCTGTCCGGTCGTCTTCGCGCCCGCCATGCACACCGAGATGTGGGAGCACCCGGCCACCCAGGACAACGTGGCGACGCTGCGCCGCCGGGGTGCCGTCGTGATCGAGCCCGCCGTCGGCCGTCTCACCGGCGTCGACACCGGCAAGGGCCGGCTGCCCGACCCCGCCGAGATCTTCGAGGTCTGCCGGCGTGTCCTGGCCCGCGGGGTTCGCGAGGCCGACCTCGCCGGACGGCATGTCGTGGTCAGCGCGGGCGGCACCCGCGAGCCGCTCGACCCGGTCCGCTTCCTCGGTAACCGCTCCTCCGGCAAGCAGGGCTACGCTCTCGCCCGGACCGCGGCCGCGCGGGGCGCCCGCGTCACGCTGATCGCGGCGAACACCGGCCTGCCGGACCCGGCGGGAGTGGACGTCGTCCCGGTCGGCACGGCGGTGCAGCTGCGCGAGGCGGTGCTCAAGGCGGCCCCCGACGCCGACGCCGTCGTCATGGCGGCCGCGGTCGCAGACTTCCGGCCGGCCACCTACGCCGGCGGCAAGATCAAGAAGAAGGACGGCCAGGACCCCGACCCCGTCGTGCTCGTACGCAATCCGGACATCCTCGCGGAGATCTCGGCCGACCGGGCCCGTCCGGCGCAGGTCGTCGTCGGCTTCGCCGCCGAGACCGACGACGTCCTGGCCAACGGCCGCACGAAGCTCGGGCGCAAGGGCTGCGATCTCCTCGTGGTCAACGAGGTGGGGGAGCGCAAGACCTTCGGCGCCGAGGAGAACGAGGCCGTGGTGCTGGGCGCCGACGGCAGCGAGACCCCGGTGCCGTACGGGCCCAAGGAAGCCCTGGCCGACATCGTGTGGGACCTGGTGGCCGAACGCCTGGTCTGAATGTTTCCGCCGTTTCACAGCTGCCCCGAACATCGCACTCGGGCGTGGCGCCCCTGGCCAATCCCGGGCGGGATTGGGCAGAATGCCCGTGCCGCAGGTCACAGCGCTCCCGAGAGGCGAGACAGCAGGGCCGGTGGCAGAGTGCGACCGATAAACTGTTCTCGGACGACCGCCGGGCGCAGCCCCCGTCACGTCCGCCCATGATCAGCCAGCAGCCGCTGCAACCCCAGGGAGCGTTGTGTCCCGTCGCCTGTTCACCTCGGAGTCCGTCACCGAGGGTCACCCCGACAAGATCGCTGACCAGATCAGCGACACCATTCTCGACGCGCTCCTGCGCGAGGACCCGACCTCACGGGTCGCCGTCGAGACCTTGATCACCACCGGCCTCGTGCACGTGGCCGGCGAGGTCACGACCAAGACCTACGCGGACATCGCGACCCTCGTCCGCAACAAGATCCTCGAGATCGGCTACGACTCCTCCAAGAAGGGCTTCGACGGCGCCTCCTGCGGAGTGTCGGTGTCGATCGGAGCCCAGTCCCCGGACATCGCGCAGGGTGTCGACACGGCGTACGAGAATCGCGTCGAGGGCGACGACGACGAGCTGGACCGTCAGGGCGCCGGTGACCAGGGCCTGATGTTCGGCTACGCGACGGACGAGACGCCGACGCTGATGCCGCTGCCGATCTTCCTCGCGCACCGCCTCGCGAACCGCCTGTCCGAGGTCCGCAAGAACGGCACCATCCCCTACCTGCGCCCCGACGGCAAGACGCAGGTCACCATCGAGTACGACGGCGACAAGGCCGTCCGGCTCGACACGGTCGTGGTCTCCTCCCAGCACGCCAGCGACATCGACCTGGAGTCGCTGCTCGCCCCGGACATCCGCGAGTTCGTCGTCGAGGCGGAGCTGAAGACGCTCCTCGACGAGGGCATCAAGCTGGACACCGAGGGCTACCGGCTGCTGGTCAACCCGACCGGCCGGTTCGAGATCGGCGGCCCGATGGGCGACGCGGGCCTGACCGGCCGCAAGATCATCATCGACACCTACGGCGGTATGGCCCGCCACGGCGGCGGCGCGTTCTCCGGCAAGGACCCGTCGAAGGTGGACCGTTCGGCCGCCTACGCGATGCGCTGGGTCGCCAAGAACGTGGTGGCCGCCGGCCTCGCCTCGCGCTGCGAGGTCCAGGTCGCCTACGCCATCGGCAAGGCCGAGCCGGTCGGCCTGTTCGTCGAGACCTTCGGCACCGCCAAGGTCGACACCGACCGCATCGAGAAGGCGATCGACGAGGTCTTCGACCTCCGCCCGGCCGCCATCATCCGCGACCTCGACCTGCTCCGCCCGATCTACGCCCAGACGGCCGCCTACGGCCACTTCGGCCGCGAGCTGCCCGACTTCACCTGGGAGCGCACCGACCGCGTCGACGCCCTGCGCAAGGCCGCCGGCCTGTAGGGCGAGCCTTCCCGACGACCGTACCGAGGCCCGGTTCCCCCTGCGGGAGCCGGGCCTCGGCATGTCCGCCGGGCGTTCCGAGCGTCCGGTCTCGGCACGTCCGCCCGCGTTCGGAACGTCCGGTCCCTCGCCGGTGGGGCGGCCGGACGCCGTCGGTTGTCAGTGCGGTTTGGTAAGAATGCAGGCGTGAGCAGCGAGAACGGGCCGGTGGACGGCGGGGCCGAGGGGGCGCCGCCCGAGCAGCTTGCGCTGATCCGTGACAGCCTGCGCAAGGCCGACGTGCCCCGGGCCAAACCGCGGACCTGGCGGGGGGCCGCGCTGGCCGCGCGGCTGCCGGTCGCGCGGGTGCTGGTCGACAAGGGCGTGCTCCACCTCGACCGCTACTTCGACTACGCCGTCCCCGAGGAACTCGACGCCGAGGCCCAGCCCGGGGTGCGCGTGCGGGTGCGGTTCGGGGCCGGACGCCACCGGGTGCGGGGCGGGCGGCGCGAGGGCGGCGGACTGATCGACGGGTTCCTCGTCGAGCGGCTCGCCGAGTCCGACTACGCGGGTCCGCTCGCCGCGCTGGCCCAGGTCGTGTCACCCGAACGGGTGCTGAGCGAGGAACTGCTCGGCCTGGCGCGGGCGGTCGCGGACCGGTACGCGGGCAGCCTCGCCGACGTGTTGCAACTGGCCGTACCGCCCCGCAGCGCGCGGGCCGAACAGCGGCCGTCCCCCGAGCCGCTGCCGCCGCCCGAGGCGCCCCAGGCGGGGTCCTGGGCGCGCTACGAGCGGGGGGCCGCGTTCCTGGAGTCCCTGGCCTCGGGCGGGTCGCCACGCGCCGTGTGGAACGCGCTGCCGGGGCCCGAGTGGAGCGAGGAGGTCGCCCGGGCCGTCGCGGCGACGCTGGCCTCCGGGCGCGGTGCGCTGGTCGTCCTGCCGGACGGCCGGGCGGTCGCCCGCGTCGACGCCGCGCTGGGCGCGCTGCTCGGGCCGGGGCGGCACGCGGTGCTGACCGCCGACGCCGGGCCCGAGAAGCGCTACCGGGAGTGGCTCGCCGTCAGCCGGGGGTCCGTCCGGGCGGTCGTGGGCACCCGGGCGGCGATGTTCGCCCCCGTGCGGGACCTCGGACTGCTCGTCCTGTGGGACGACGGCGACGACAGCCACAGCGAGCAGCACGCCCCGCAGCCGCACGCGCGCGAAGTGCTGCTGCTGCGGGCCGCGCAGGACATGTGCGGCTTCCTGCTGGGCAGTTGGAGCTGCACCGTGGAGGCCGCGCAGCTGGTGGAGAGCGGTTGGGCCCGGCCGCTGGTCGCCACCCGGGACCAGGTGCGCGCCGCCGCCCCGCTGGTCCGCACCGTCGGGGACGGCGATCTCGCGCGCGACGAGGCCGCCCGGGCCGCCCGGCTGCCCACCCTGGCCTGGCAGGCGGTCAGGGAGGGACTGAAGCACGGGCCCGTCCTCGTCCAGGTTCCCCGGCGGGGATACGTGCCGCGCATGGCCTGCGCCACCTGCCGGGCGCCCGCCCGCTGCCGGCACTGCGCCGGACCGTTGGAGGCCCCCGACGCCGGTGCGCTGCACTGCGGTTGGTGCGGGCGCGCGGAGGAGTCCTGGCACTGTCCGGAGTGCGGCGGCTTCCGGCTGCGGGCCCAGGTCGTGGGGGCCCGGCGCACCGCCGAGGAGCTGGGGCGGGCCTTCCCGGCGGTGCCGGTGCGGACCTCCGGGCGCGAGCACGTCCTGGACACCGTGCCGGGCACGCCCTCGCTGGTGGTGAGCACCCCGGGCGCCGAGCCGGTCGCCGAGGGCGGCTACGCGGCCGCGCTGCTGCTGGACGGCTGGGCGATGCTCGGCCGTCCCGATCTGCGCGCCGGGGAGGACGCGCTGCGGCGGTGGATCGGGGCGGCGGCCCTCGTCCGCCCGCAGGGCGCCGGGGGGACGGTGGTCGTCGTCGCCGAGCCCACCCTGCGGCCCGTGCAGGCCCTGGTGCGGTGGGACCCCGTCGGTCACGCCGTGCGGGAGCTGGCCGAGCGGGCCGAACTGGGCTTCCCGCCGGTGTCGCGGATGGCGGCCGTGGCGGGCCCGGTGGAGGCGGTCGGGGAGTTCCTCGCCACGCTGCGACTGCCCCCGCAGGCCGAGGTGCTCGGGCCGGTACCGGTGCCGGTCACCCGCGCGGGTCTGCCCCGGCGGGCCGGAGCACCGCCAGCCGGGGAGCGCTGGGAGCGAGCACTGATCCGTGTGCCACCGGGCCACGGCTCCGAGCTCGCGGCCGCGCTCAAGGGCGCGCAGGCGGCGCGGATGGCGCGGGGCGGGGTGGAGACGGCGGTACGGGTGCGGATCGATCCGCCGGACATCGGGTGAGGGGGGTACGGCGGCCGTAGGGGCCCGTGGCCGCGGACCTGCGGCTGCCCTCCCGTACGGATGTCCCGGGAGGGCAGGGGGTGGCGTCGTCAGCCGTTGCGGGGGCCGGGGAACGCGGTCGGCCTGGCCTCGTCGCGGAGGGCGGCGGGGGCGCCGGGCTCGCGGAGGGCGGGGGCGCCCGCGTCGCGGAGGGCGGGGCTGCCGGCTGTCGGCTGGGTCGGCATGGAGCGGGCGGCCGGGACCGTCGCCACCGTGGCGATGCCGGTGGTGACGCCGACCGTTTCCGGTGCCTCGACCTCCGTGGTCGCCGCCTGGGCCGCGGCACGGCGGGAGCCGTAACGGCGGTGGACCGCCTGCTTGGTGACTCCGAGGGCGGAGCCGACCGCGTCCCACGAGAAGCCGAGCGAGCGGTCGAAGTCCACGGCGGCCGTGACCAGGGTCTCGACGCTGTCCCGCAGCTCCTGGGCGAGACGGACGGTCGGGGCGGGGGCGCGTCCGTAGACGACGAAGCCCGTCGAGGGGCCGGAACGGCGCGGGCGGTAGACGTTGCCCAACTGGGCGGTGAGGGTGCGCAGTGCGTCCACCTGCCGGCGGACCCGCTCGATGTCGCGCACCAGCAAGTGCAGGCTGGCCCGAGCCTGGGCGTCGTGGGTTGCGTGGTCGGCCATGAACAAGCCTCTCGAACCGGCGATGAAAAGGATCGGGCCGCCCGAACGGGGCCCGCTGTGGTCAACTCCTTCTTGACCAACGCGTCTGTGCTCCGCTGGTCACGCAACGGGGGCGTATGGGCATTCGCGTACGCCCCCGGGCGTGGATCGCGCCTCGGCCGTCGGCCTCGGTCCACTTCCACCTTCGGCGGCCCACCGCCCGCGGCTCCCAGCCGCTGCTGGCGCCCGCCGCCCGCAG
>NZ_JBWKDW010000008.1:0-105653 GCF_056435735.1 Streptomyces sp. NPDC043878 | reverse complement strand
GCCGCGCCCGCCGTCCGCACCCACGGTCCGCACCGGCCGCCCGCACCCACCGTCCGCACCCGCCGCCCGCAGCCGCGCCCGCCGTCCGCACCCACGGTCCGCACCGGCCGCCCGCACCCACCGTCCGCACCCGCCGCCCGCAGCCGCGCCCGCCGTCCGCACCCACCGCCCGCACCCACCGTCCGCCGCCCGCACTCCACCGTCCGCTGCTTGCTGTCCCTCGTCCCTCGTCCCTCATCCCGTCTCCGGGGGCCGTCCTTCCGTCGCCGCCCGTCTCCGAGGTCGCCGCCATAGACTTGTGCGTCGCCCGACGCCGAACTCCGTCCGAGAGGCCCTGACCCACCCATGAAGCTCGTCTTCGCCGGTACCCCCGAGGTCGCCGTTCCCGCACTGGACGCTCTGATCGCCTCCGGGCGGCACGAGGTGGCCGCCGTCGTCACGCGGCCCGACGCGCCGGCCGGGCGGGGCCGCAGGCTGGTCGCGTCCCCCGTCGCCGAGCGGGCCGCGGAGGCCGGTATCGAGGTGCTGAAGCCGGCCAGGCCGCGGGAGCCGGAGTTCCTGGAGCGGCTCGCGGAGATCGCCCCCGACTGCTGCCCCGTCGTCGCCTACGGGGCTCTGCTGCCGCGCGTCGCGCTGGACATCCCCGCTCACGGCTGGGTCAACCTGCACTTCTCGCTGCTGCCCGCCTGGCGCGGTGCCGCGCCCGTGCAGCACGCCGTCATGGCCGGGGACGAGATCACGGGCGCCTCCACCTTCCTGATCGAGGAAGGGCTCGACTCCGGGCCGGTGTACGGCACGGTGACCGAGGTGATCCGCCCCACCGACACCAGCGGCGACCTGCTGACCCGGCTGGCCTTCGCGGGGTCGGGACTGCTCGCCGCGACGATGGACGGGATCGAGGACGGCACGCTGAAGGCAGTACCGCAGCCGGCCGACGGCGTCACACTCGCCCCGAAGATCAGCGTGGAGGACGCCCGGGTCGACTGGGCCACCCCCGCGCTGCGCGTGGACCGGGTGGTGCGCGGCTGCACGCCCGCCCCCGGCGCCTGGACCACCTTCCGCGGGGAGCGGCTCAAGCTCATCCAGGTCGTGCCGGTGACCGGGCGCACGGATCTCGCCCCGGGGCAGCTGTCGGTCGGCAAGAACACCGTCCACGTGGGCACGGGTTCCTACGCCGTCGAGCTGCTCTGGGTGCAGGCGCAGGGCAAGAAGCCGATGAAGGCCGCCGACTGGGCCCGCGGGGCGCGGATCACCGACGAGGAGACCCTCGGCGGCTGACGGCCCCGGCGGGGACCGGCCGGTGACGGGGGCGTCGTACGCTTGGGGGGTATCCCTTCCTGACATCCGGAGCACCTTTCTGTGAGCGACCAGCACCGTCGTCCCCGCAAGCCCGGCAAGCCCTACCGCCGGCCCCAGAAGGACCCCGTCCGCATGCTCGCCTTCGAGGCCCTGCGGGCCGTGGACGAGCGGGACGCGTACGCCAACCTCGTCCTGCCGCCCCTGCTGCGCAAGGCACGCGAGAGCGGCGACTTCGACGGGCGGGACGCCGCGCTGGCCACCGAGCTGGTGTACGGCACACTGCGGCGGCAGGGGACCTACGACGCGGTCATCGCGGCCTGCGTCGACCGCCCGCTGCGGGAGGTCGACCCGCCCGTGCTCGACGTGCTGAGCCTCGGCGCGCACCAGTTGCTCGGCACCCGCATCCCCACGCACGCCGCGGTCTCCGCGTCCGTGGAGCTCGCGAGGGTGGTGCTCGGGGACGGACGCGCCAAGTTCGTCAACGCCGTCCTGCGCAAGGTCGCGCGGGACGATCTCGACGGCTGGCTGGAGAAGGTCGCCCCGCCCTACGAGGACGACCCCGAGGACCACCTCGCCGTCGTGCACTCGCACCCCCGCTGGATCGTCTCCGCGCTGTGGGACTCGCTCGGCGGCGGCCGGGCCGGCATCGAGGACCTGCTGGAGGCCGACAACGAGCGGCCCGAGGTCACCCTGGTGGCCCGGCCGGGCCGTTCCACCGCGGAGGAACTGCTCGGCGAGGAGGCCGCGGTGCCGGGGCGCTGGTCCCCGTACGCCGTGCGGCTCACCGAGGGCGGCGAACCGGGGGCGATCGAGGCCGTACGGGAAGGCCGTGCGGGCGTGCAGGACGAGGGCAGTCAGCTGGTGGCCCTCGCACTCGCCGCCGCGCCCCTCGAAGGACCCGACGCGAAGTGGCTCGACGGATGCGCCGGGCCGGGCGGCAAGGCCGCGCTGCTCGCCGCCCTCGCGGCCGAGCGGGGGGCGGTGCTGCTTGCCTCCGAGAAGCAGCCGCACCGCGCGGGACTGGTGGCCAGGGCCCTGGCCGGCAACCCCGGGCCGTACCAGGTGATCGCCGCCGACGGCACCCGGCCGCCGTGGCGCCCGGGGTCCTTCGACCGGGTGCTGGTGGACGTGCCGTGCACGGGTCTCGGCGCTCTGCGCAGGCGGCCCGAGGCACGTTGGCGGCGCCGCCCCGGCGACCTGGAGGGGTTCGCCCCGTTGCAGCGCGGTCTGCTGGCCACGGCCCTGGACTCGGTGCGGGTCGGCGGGATCGTCGGGTACGCGACCTGCTCGCCGCACCTCGCGGAGACCCGGGCGGTCGTCGACGACGTGCTCAAGCAGCACCCGGCGGCCGAACTCGTCGACGCCCGCCCCCTCATGCCGGACGTACCGGCCCTCGGCGACGGCCCCGACGTGCAGCTGTGGCCGCATCTGCACGGGACCGACGCCATGTACCTGGCGCTCATCCGGAGGACTGGCTGACGGGTTTCTCGGCCCGGGCCGCCGCGTCCGGGCCGCCGTCCTCGCGGGCCAGGCGGCCGGGCCACCACACCCGGCGGCCCACGTCCAGGAACAGTGACGTGACGAGCACCGACCGTACGACGAAGGTGTCCAGGAGGACGCCGAGAGCGACCGCGAAGCCGATCTCGGCGAAGGCGACCATCGGCAGGGTGGCCAGGGCGGCGAAGGTGCCGGCCAGGACCACGCCGGCCGAGGTGATGACCGCGCCGGTCGCCGCCAGGCCCGTCACCACGCCCCGGCGGGTGCCCTCGCGGGCCGCCTCCTCGCGGATCCGGGTGGTCAGGAAGATGTTGTAGTCGATCCCCAGGGCCACCAGGAACACGAAGACGAACAGCGGGAAGTCCGTCTGCTCACCCGCGTAGTCGAAGAGGTGCCGGAAGGCCAGCGCGCTCGCGCCCAGCGCGGCCGCGAAGGACAGCACGACCGTGCCGATCAGCAGCAGCGGTGCCACCACGGCGCGCAGCAGCGCGCCCAGGATCAGCAGGACGACGGCGAGGACCGCCGGGATGATCACGAGGTTGTCGTGCGTCGTCGCCGCGTCCATGTCGAGCAGGGCCGCGGTGCCGCCGCCCACCTGGGCGTCGGCCCCCGGCACGTCGTGCACCGCGTCACGGACGTGCTCCACCGTGTGCTTGGCGGCCTCGCTGTCGGAGCGCGCGGTCATCGTCGCCTCGAAGAGCACCTGGCCGTCGTGCGAGGGTTTCGTGCCCGGCGGGACCGTGAGGCTGCCGGGGACCACGCCCGGCGTCGACGCGACGACCCGGCGGACCTGGTCGCCCTGCGCCTGGTCGGACACGATCACCAGTGGATCGCCGCTACCCGCCGGGAAGTAGCGCGCGGAGACCTCCTGACCGGTGATGGAGTCGGGTTTGCCGGTGAACGCGTCCGCGTTGCCGATGCCCTCGGCGCGCAGTTGCAGCAGGCCCAGGGAGAGGACGGCCAGGGCCAGCGCGGTTCCGACCCAGACGACCCGCGGCCGGCCGGACATCCGGTGCCCCGCACGGGCCCACAGGCCGCGCTCGGTCGGGTCGGCCGACCCGGCGTGCGGGATCGCCGGCCAGAAGATCCAGCGGCCGCAGATCAGCAGCAGCGCCGGGAACAGCGTGAGCATGGCGAGCAGGGCGACGGCCACGCCGATCGCGGCGACCGGGCCGAGGCCACGCGTCGAGTTCATCTCGGCGGCCAGCAGTACCAGCATGCTCAGGACGACCGTCGCCCCGGAGGCCAGCACGGCCGGGCCGGCGCGGTGCAGCGCGAGGGCCATCGCCTCGTGCCGGTCCTCGTGCCGGCGCAGCTCCTCGCGGTAGCGGGCGACCAGGAGGAGGGCGTAGTCGGTGCCCGCGCCGAAGACCAGGACGGTGAGGATGCCGGCGCTCTGCCCGTTGACCGTCAGGCCCGCGTGCCGGGCGAGCAGGTAGATCAGTGCCTGCGCCGTGAACAGCGACGCGATCACCCCGAGCAGCGGCACGATGATCAGTGTCGGACTCCGGAAGGTGAGGAGCAGCATCACGATCACGACGCCCATGGCCGAAAGCAGCAGGGTCGAGTCGATGCCCTCGAACGCCTTGGAGAAGTCGGCGGAGGTGCCGCCGGGCCCGGTGACGTGGACGGCGAGCCCGTTCTCGCTCCCGCCGGTCCGGCCCCGGATGGAGTCGACGGCGGGCGCGATCTCCTGCCAGCCCTTCTTGTCCATGGTGATCGGCACGTAGATCTGGGCGGCCCGCGGCGCCGGCCGCCGGTCGTAGACGGGTCCGCGCGTCTCGGTGCCGCGGACGCCGTGCGCGGTCAGCTGCCTGATCTCCGCCGCGTCCCCGGCGATCCGCTGCCGGTCCTGGACGGTGAGCCCGCCCGCGCGGGCGTAGACGACGACTGCCGGGATCTGTTCCGGCCTGAACTCGTTCGCCGTCCGCAGGACCTGGGTGGACTCCGCGGAGCCCGGCAGCCAGGAGGCCGCGTCGTTGTCCTGGGCGTCGCTGAGTTTCTGCGCGAGAGGTGCCGCGACCACGAGCACGACCAGCCACAGGGCGACGATCAGCCACTTGCTGCGGTGCCCGGTCACGATTCCGATGAGTCCCTGGCGCACCTGGCGCCCGTGGTCCTTCCCGTCCGTCATGGCCACCCCCGTAGCCTCAGCCGCTCGTGATGGGCCGCCCAGCATGGCACGCACGACCCCTGCCGACCATCCGATGAACGGCCCGGGTACGGACCGGGGCGAACAAACGTGCTCGGACATGGGAGGCTTGGGTCATGGCCGCGCAGATCAACCCCAGCATTCTGTCCGCCGACTTCGCCCGCCTCGCGGACGAGGCGCAGGCGGTCGGTGGAGCCGACTGGCTCCACGTCGACGTCATGGACAATCATTTCGTCCCGAACCTCACGCTCGGGGTGCCGGTCGTAGAGTCACTGGCCCGTGCGACGGACACTCCGCTGGACTGCCATCTGATGATCGAGGCCCCTGATCGGTGGGCGCCCCAGTACGTCGAGGCGGGGGCCGGTTCCGTCACGTTCCACGTCGAGGCGGCCGCCGCTCCGGTCAGGCTCGCCAGGGAGATCCGGGCCAAGGGCGCCCGCGCCTCCATGGCGCTGAAGCCGGCCACGCCCATCGAGCCCTACGAGGATCTGCTCCCCGAACTCGACATGTTGCTGATCATGACGGTCGAGCCCGGCTTCGGCGGACAGGCGTTCCTCGACATCATGCTCCCGAAGATTCGCCGGACCCGCGAGTTGATCAGCAAGCACGGTCTGGAGTTGTGGCTCCAGGTCGACGGCGGGGTCTCGGCCTCCACCATCGAGCGATGCGCCGAGGCGGGAGCCGACGTCTTCGTCGCGGGCTCGGCGGTCTACGGGGCTTCCGACCCGGCCGAGGCGGTACGTGCACTGCGCACGCAGGCGGAGGCGGCCACGGTCAAGGCGTCCTGGGCGTGCGACCACTGACTGACAGGAATGTGAACGGCTCTCGTTGGGGCCGATCAAGTGCGCCGGATCTGCGAGGATGAACGGCGTATCCAGAGTGTGAACAGCAGTGAGGAGATGGCCGTGTCGGGTATGTCGGCGGGCCGGTCAGCCATGCGGATGGGACCCGCTGAGCTGGTCCAGGCGGCGGCCATGGCCCGCCGCTTCTATCTCGAGGGCAAGTCCAAGATCCAGATCGCCGAGGAGTTCGGCGTCAGCCGCTTCAAGGTGGCCAGGGTCCTGGAGACCGCCCTCGAACGCGATCTCGTGCGCATCGAGATCCGCGTGCCGGCCGAGCTGGACGCGGACCGCTCGGACGCGCTCCGGGCCCGCTACGGCCTGCGGCACGCCGTCGTGGTCGAGTCCCCGGCCGAGGCCGAGGAGACACCCGACCCCGAGAACCTGGGGGAGGTGGCCGCCGACCTGCTCGGCGAGCTGGTCAACGAGGGCGACATCCTGGGCCTTGCCTGGGGCCGTTCCACCATCCACATGGCGGCCGCCCTCGACCGGCTGCCGCCGTGCACGGTGGTGCAGCTGACCGGGGTCTACGACGCCGGGACCGCCGAGCGCGGCTCGGTCGAGGCCGTCCGCCGCGCGGCACAGGTGTCGGGCGGCGACGCGCACCCCATCTACGCGCCGATGCTGCTGCCGGACGCGGCCACCGCGGCGGCGCTGCGCAACCAGACCGGTATCGCCCGGGCTTTCGAGTACTTCGACAAGGTCACCGTCGCCTGCGTCTCCATCGGTTCCTGGGAGGCGGGCATCTCGACGGTGCACGACATGCTCAGCGACGAGGAGCGCGCGCACTACGCCTCGCTCGGGGTCGCCGCCGAGATGTCCGCGCACCTCTTCGACGTGGAGGGCCGCCGGGTCGGCCGGGACCTGGGCGAGCGGTGCATCACCGTGAAGACCGACCAGCTCCGCCGGGTCCCCGAGGTCGTGGCCATCGCGGGCGGTCAGCGCAAGGCGCCGGCGATCGACGCGGTGCTGCGCTCCGGGCTCGTCACCAGCCTGGTGACGGACACCTCGGCCGCGGACTACCTGCTGACCGCGGGGCCCACGCCCCGGCCGTCGCTCAACCGGGCGGACCCCGACGGGCCCTGACAGTGCGTCAGAAGGGGGCGGCCGTGACAGCATCGGCGCATGGTGCCGCGGTCCGTCCCCCGAGTGTTCGCCGGTCTGCTCGTCTGTCTCGCCGTCCTGCTGGCGGCCTGTTCGCCGGCCGGGAGCGGCGGCCCGGCCACGGGGAGCGGCACCCCGGCCGGCGCGAGTGCCGCCGCCCCCTCGTGGGCCGGCGGCCTGGCCGTCGTCGAGGCGTCCCAACTCCCCGCCGAGGCCCGGCGGACGCTCCGACTCATCGATGAGGGCGGCCCCTTCCCCTACGCCCGGGACGGCGTGGTCTTCGGCAACTTCGAGCGCCTGCTGCCCGCGCGGGAGCGGGGCTACTACCACGAGTACACCGTGCCGACCCCCGGGTCGAGGGACCGCGGGGCCCGCCGCCTGGTCACCGGCCGCGGCGGCGAGATCTACTACACCGACGATCACTACGACTCGTTCAGGGCGGTCCTGAGATGACGCCACGCGTGCTGCCGCTCGACCTCGACGGGGTCACCGACAAGGCGGGTCTGATGGACCGCTGCGCCCGCGCCCTGGGCCTGCCCGGCTGGTTCGGCCGCAACTGGGACGCGCTGGCCGACAGCCTCGGCGACCCCGCTCTCTGGCCCGAGGGCGCCGCCGAGGACGGGCTGCTGATCGTCGTACACAACTGGCCGCCCTACGCGCGGGTGCGCCCCGACGAATGGGAGACCGCACGGGAGGTGTTCGCCGAGGCGGCGGGCCGGACGCCGGCGCTGACGGTGGCCCTCGCCCTTGGAGGTTCCTCCCAGAGCCCCTCTGACCTGCCTGGATGAAGCTACCGGACAGCGCATTCAGGCCGCCGTGGGACAATGAAGCACGTGCTCTTCCCCCTGGCTGACCTGTCCGGGGGTCACCTCTGATCGACTGGGATGTGCGGCACGTGCGTTTCCTCAATGACATCCAGCCCCCGTACGACCTGACGTACGACGACGTGTTCATGGTCCCCAACCGCAGCGCCGTCGGCTCGCGCCAGGGTGTGGACCTCGGCTCCCCGGACGGCACCGGCACCACGATCCCGCTGGTCGTCGCCAACATGACCGCCATCGCCGGCCGCCGGATGGCCGAGACCGTGGCCCGGCGCGGCGGCCTCGTGGTCATCCCGCAGGACATCCCGATCGAGGTCGTCACCGACGTCGTCACCTGGGTGAAGAGCCGCCACCACGTCCTCGACACCCCGATCGTGCTGGCCCCGCACCGGACCGTCGCCGACGCACTGGCCCTGCTGCCCAAGCGCGCGCACAACGCGGGGGTCGTCGTCGACGAGGAGCACCGGCCCGTCGGTGTCGTCACCGACCGGGACCTCACCGGCGTCGACCGCTTCACCCAGCTCGCCGAGGTCATGTCCCGCGACCTGCTGCTGCTCGACGCGGACATCGACCCGCGCGAGGCCTTCAACCGGCTCGACGCGGCCAACCGCCGCTACGCCCCCGCCGTGGACGCCGACGGCCGCCTGGCCGGCATCCTCACGCGCAAGGGCGCCCTGCGCGCCACGCTGTACACGCCGGCCGTCGACGCGCAGGGCAGGCTGCGGGTCGCCGCCGCCGTCGGCATCAACGGCGACGTCGCCGGCAAGGCCAAGCAGCTGCTCGACGCGGGCGTGGACACGCTCGTCATCGACACCGCGCACGGGCACCAGGAGTCGATGATCAGCGCGATCCGGCTGGTGCGCGCGCTCGACCCGCAGGTGCCGATCGCGGCCGGCAACATCGTCGCCGCCGAGGGCGTACGCGACCTCGTCGAGGCCGGCGCGGACATCGTCAAGGTCGGTGTCGGCCCCGGCGCCATGTGCACCACGCGCATGATGACCGGCGTGGGCCGGCCGCAGTTCTCCGCCGTCCTGGAGTGCGCCGCCGAGGCGAAGAAGTACGGCAAGCACGTGTGGGCCGACGGCGGGGTCCGCCACCCGCGCGACGTCGCGATGGCGCTCGCGGCCGGCGCCTCCAACGTGATGGTCGGTTCCTGGTTCGCCGGCACCTTCGAGTCGCCCGGCGACCTCCAGCAGGACGCCGACGGACGGCTCTACAAGGAGTCGTTCGGCATGGCGTCCTCGCGTGCCGTGCGCAACCGCACCTCGGACGAGTCGGCGTACGACCGGGCCCGCAAGGCGCTGTTCGAGGAGGGCATCTCCACCTCCCGGATGTTCCTCGACCCGGCCCGCCCGGGCGTCGAGGACCTGATCGACTCGATCATCGCGGGCGTCCGCTCCTCCTGCACCTACGCCGGAGCGGGCTCCCTGGAGGAGTTCGCGGACAAGGCCGTCGTCGGCGTCCAGAGCGCGGCCGGTTACGCGGAGGGCAAGCCGCTGCACGCCAGCTGGACCTGACCCGCACGCCGTCGGACGGCCCCGGCGCCCTCGGGCACCGGGGCCGTCCGCAGGTCCCCGGCAGCCCCCGCGCAACGGTCGAAGACCCGTGCGCAACGAATTCCCCGCCCGCCGGGCAGGAACGCAAGGATCTTGCGGATACGCGCAAGGTTGCTGCATTACGACCGCGACGCCCCTGCTCATAGGGTCAGGCGCTGTACTGGTGTGGCGGGGACCCCGCTCGGTGGGTCCCCGTTCCCGGGGGTGCCGCCGGTCCCCGCCGCCCCGCGAGGCAGCGACGAAGGAGTCAACGCGTGCTCGACCAAGGCGCACCCCCGCACAACAGCAGCCGGACGGCCCCCGCGTCCCCGGGGCTCGGCGCGCGCCTCATGCGCCGCAAGCCCGTGGAACGCCTGGTCGCCGAGGGCGGCCAGGGCGAGGGCGGAAGCCTGCGCCGCTCCCTCGGACTGTGGCAGCTCACCATGATCAGCATCGGTGCCACCCTCGGCACCGGCATCTTCGTGGTCCTCGGCGAGGCCGTCCCCAAGGCCGGTCCGGCCGTGACCCTCTCGTTCGTGATCGCCGGTCTGACGGCCCTGTTCTCCGCCCTCTCCTACGCCGAGCTGGCCGGCACCATCCCGGTCGCCGGCTCCTCCTACTCGTACGCGTACGCAACGATGGGCGAACTGATCGCCTGGATCTGCGGCTGGTGTCTGGTCCTGGAGTACGGCGTCTCGGTCGCCGCCGTCGCGGTCGGCTGGGGCGAGTACCTGAACGAACTGCTCGACGGGACCCTCGGCGTCACCATCCCCGACGCGCTGTCGGCCCCGCCCGGCGACGGCGGCATATTCAACCTGCCCGCGCTGATCGTCGTCCTGCTCGCGATGGCCTTCCTGATCGGCGGCGCCCGTGAGTCCGCCCGCGCCAACACGATCATGGTCGGCGTGAAGATCGCCGCGCTCGTGCTGTTCTGCGCGATCGGCGTCCAGGGCTTCCGCTCCGGCAACTACGAGCACTTCATGCCGCTCGGCATGGCCGGCGTCAGCGCGGCCGGGGCGACCCTCTTCTTCTCCTACATCGGCTTCGACGCCGCCTCCACGGCCGGCGAGGAGGCCAAGAACGCGCAGCGCGACCTGCCCCGCGCCATCATGCTCTCGCTGGTCATCGTCACCGCCCTGTACGTCCTGGTCGCGGCCGTCGCCGTCGGCGCCAAGCCCTGGCAGCGGTTCAACGACTCCGAGGCGGCGCTCGCCCAGATCATGCGCGACGTCACCGGGCAGACCTTCTGGGGCACCCTGCTGGCCGCCTGCGCCGTCATCGCCATCGCCAGCGTCGTGCTGACCGTGCTGTACGGCCAGACCCGCATCCTGTTCGCCATGTCCCGGGACGGCCTGGTGCCCAAGGTCTTCGCGAAGGTCCACCCGAAGACCGGCACGCCCCGCGCCAACACCGTGATCGTCTCGCTGTTCTGCGGGGTCCTGGCCGCCGCGATCCCGCTCGGCCAGCTGGCCGACGCCACCAGCATCGGCACCCTGTTCGCCTTCGGGCTGGTCAACATCGCCGTCGTGGTGCTGCGCCGCACCCGCCCCGACATGCCCCGCACCTTCCGGGTGCCGCTCTCCCCGGTTCTGCCCGCGCTGGGCCTCGCGTTCTGCGTGTGGATGATGGGCAGCCTGTCCGCCGTCACCTGGGTGGTCTTCGGAATCTGGATGGCCGTCGGGCTCGTGTTCTACTTCGGTTACGGCCACCGCCGCTCCCGACTCGCCACTCCAGAGAAGTGAACCGCCCGCAGTGCTGAACCAACTCGACGAACGCATCGTGCACGCCCTCGCCGAGGACGCCCGCCGCTCCTACGCGGACATCGGGCAGATCGTCGGCCTGTCCGCGCCGGCCGTGAAGCGGCGCGTGGACCGGCTGCGCGCCACGGGGGCCATCACCGGCTTCACCGTACGGGTGGACCCCTCCGCCCTCGGCTGGGAGACCGAGGGGTTCGTCGAGATCTACTGCCGGCACAACACCTCGCCGGAGACCATCCGGCGGGGCCTGGAGCGCTACCAGGAGGTCGTGGCCGCGTCCACCGTCACCGGTGACGCGGACGCGGTCGTCCAGGTCTTCGCCTCCGACATGCGGCACTTCGAGCGGGTGCTGGAGCGGATCGCGGGCGAACCGTTCGTCGAACGCACCAAGTCCGTACTGGTCCTGTCCCCGCTGCTGCGCCGCTTCTCGTCGGGGTCGCCCACCTGAGAGCGGCGGGGGCGGGGGCCGACGGGTGTGCGGGGCCGGGGGCCGACGGGCCGGGGCCGCCCGGATCCGCGTCCGCCGGTCTGACGGTCCGCCGGTCCGCTTCCCTGCCGGCTCGCGGCGCCCCCGCCCCGGCCGCCCCCGTATTCGCTGGCCTGGAACCCCCGCCCGCGCCTAGCATCGTCGTATGACCTGGCGACATTGATTCACCAGCCGTGCCTCCCGAGGGCCGCCTCGGACGCCGTACCCCCGGCATCCGATCCGTCCCTGCGGGAAGGCCCCATGACACTCTCACCCACACGTGTGCCCACCACCGGTGTGCGGCGGCTCACGGCCACGCTGTACGGCTACGCGTTCCTCGACGACTTCGTGCTGCTCTACCCGGTGTACGCGCTGCTGTTCAGCGACACCGGACTGTCCCTGTGGCAGATCTCCTCCCTCTTCGCCCTGTGGTCCGTCACCGGCGTGCTGCTGGAGGTCCCCTCCGGCGTCTGGGCCGACGCGGTGTCCCGCCGGCTGCTGCTGTGGCTGGGCCCGCTGCTCACCGCCGTCGGCTTCACGCTGTGGGTGCTCGTCCCGTCCTACTGGGCCTTCGCGCTCGGCTTCGTGCTGTGGGGGGCGCGGGGAGCGCTCGGCTCCGGGGCCCTGGAGGCGCTGGTCTACGACGAACTGGAGCGGCTCGGCGCGGCCGGACGCTACGCGGGCGTCATGGGCCGTGCCCGGGCGGCGGGACTGGTCGCCGTGATGGCGGCGACCGGACTGGCCGGGCCGGTGTTCGGCTGGGGCGGCTATCCGGCCGTGGGCGCCGCGAGCGTGCTGGCCTGTCTGCTGACCGCCGCCGCCGCGACCCGGTTCACCGAGCAGCGGTCGAAGGCCGCCGCGAGCGACCGCTGGACGGCGACTCTGCGGGCCGGCGTCGCGGTGGCCCGCCGTGACCGCTCCGTGCGCGGGGCCCTCCTGCTCGTGCCGGCCGTCGCCGCGGTGTGGGGCGCGCTCGACGAGTACACCCCGCTGCTGGTGCGGGAGACCGGGGTGGCGGACGGAACGGTCCCGTATCTGCTCCTGTTGATCTGGGCCTGCGCCACGGCCGGGAGCCTGCTGGCCGCGCCGGCCGAGCGGCTGGGCCGGCGCGGGCTCGCCTGGCTGCTCGCGGCCGCCGCGTTCGCCCTGGCCGCCGGCGGCCTCGCGGACACGCCCGCCGGCATCGGCCTCGTGGCCGTCGCGTTCGGTGGCTTCCAGCTGGCGGAGGTGCTCGCCGACGTGCGCCTCCAGCGGCGGATCGAGGCCACCGGCCGGGCGACGCTCACCTCGGTGGCGGGCTTGGGCACCGAGGTGACCACGGTGCTGGTGTTCGGCGTCTACGCGGCGATCGGCAGCCGGGCGGGGCACGGCACCACCTTCGCGGTGCTCGCCGTCCCGTACCTGGCGACCGCGCTGCTGCTGGCGGTACGGCGGCCATTGCGGTCCCGGGGCGAGGTCCCGTAGGTTGTCCGGCATTCGCTACCAGCGGGTAACACCGGTGAGTAACCGGAGTTCCGTGCTGCCGCCCGAACGTCCTGTCGCGATCGTCCGCCACCCGATCGCCCTGTAGCCCTGGGGAGAGCATGCGCCGGCCCATCGGCCGTCCCACCACGGTCCGCGCTCGGATCGTGGCCCTGGCGCTCGCTCCGGCGATCGCCCTGATGGGCCTGTGGAGCTTCGCCATGGTGTCCGTCACGGGCGAACTGCGCGCCCTCATCAGGCTGCAGAGCGTCTACGACGACTTCGGCACCCCCGTCGACACGGCGGTCGGGCAGATCCAGATCGAACGGCGGCTCGCGGCCGCGTACCTGGGCGCCGGCGCCGGCAGCGACACGGCACCGGCCGCCGCGCTGCTCGCACAGCAGCGCCGTACCGACAAGGCCACCGGCGCCCTGCGCACCGCGGTCCGGGACGGGGACCGCGAGCGGCTCTCCGGCCGGCAGCGGCAGGCCCTCGACGCCATGCTCGATGGCGTCGACGCGCTGGCGGCGCTGCGCGGGCGGGTGTTGGCCCGGAGCATCTCGTGGGACCGGGCGGTGCAGGAGTACAGCGCCCTCGTGGAGCCGGGCTTCGACGTCCCGTCGGCGCTCACCGCACTGCAGGCCGGCCGGTTGGCCCGGGAGGCCCAGGTCGTCGTGGAGCTGGTCCGGGTAAGGGAGTTCGTCTCACGCGAGGACGCGCTGGTCACCGGCGCCCGGGCCGCCGGCACCCTGACCGACCGTCAGTACGACACGCTCACCGCCACGGTCGAGGACCGCCGGGTCTTCGAGCGGACGTACGTCCCCGACCTCCCCGCGGACTCCCGGGCGCTGTTCACCGAATTCCAACGGGGCTCGCTCCACCGGCAGTTGCAGAGCGGCGAGGACGCCCTGCTGCGGGCCGGCGCCGGCCGGGCGGGCGAGGCGGTCGCGGCCGACTCCTGGCGGACCACCACCGACCGGGCGGTCAGGCGCTACATGCTGCTGTGCACCCAGGCGGCGAAGAACTCCGCCGAGCGCGGCCGGGAGTTCGCCTACCGGGAGCTGACCGTGGCCGTCGTGGCGGGGGCGCTCGGGCTGGCTGCGGTGGCCGTGTCGCTCTGGTTCGCGGTAAGGGGCGCCCGCCGTGTCTCCCGCCGGCTGGAGAGTCTGCGGGACGCGGCCGACCTGCTGGCCACCCGGCAACTCCCCGATGTGATGAGGCGGTTGAGCGCGGGGGAGGAGGTGGACGCGGTGGCGGAGGCGCCGCCGCTGGCCGACGGCGAGGCGGGCTCCGACGAGATCGGGGACGTCGGCCGCTCCTTCAACACCGCCCGGCTCGCGGCCGTGGAGGCCGCGGTCAGACAGGCCACGCTGCGACGCGGACTGTTCGCGGTGCTCTTGAACATCGCCCGCCGCAACCAGGCGCTCGTGCACCGCCAGTTGAAGCTCGTGGACCGGCTGGAGCGGCGCACGGACGACCCCGACCTGCTGCGGCAGCTGTTCCACGTCGACCACCTCACCACCCGGATGCGGCGGCACGCGGAGAGCCTGATCATCCTGTCCGGCGCGGCGCCCGGCCGCAGATGGCGGCGCCCGGTGCCGGTCGGGGACGTCGTCTCCTCGGCGGTGGGCGAGATCGAGGACTACACACGCGTCGAAATCCCGCCGATGGAGCGGGTGGGCGTCGCCGCGGACGCGGTGGCGGACGTCGTCCACCTGGTCGCCGAACTCCTGGAGAACGCGACCACGTTCTCCCCGCCCCACACCCGGGTCACCCTGCGCACGGGCCGGGCCGGCGGCGGCTTCGTCCTGGAGATCGACGACCGGGGCCTCGGCCTGGACGCCGACCGTGCCGAGGAGGCCCGGCGCACCCTCACCGCCCCCGACGAGTTCGACCCCACCCGGCACGACCGGCTCGGGCTGTACGTGGTCGGCCGGCTCGCCGCCCGCCACGGCATCACTGTCACCCTGTGCCGATCGCCGTACGGCGGGACCACGGCGGTGGTGCTGTTGCCGGACCGGGTACTGGCGGAGGTGGACGGCGACCGCGGGCCGGCGCGGGGCGGGGTGCCGGCCTCGACCGCGGGTGACGCGGGGCACGCCAGGCCGCTGATGGACCTACCGGCGGAGGAGACGCCCCCGAGGGCCGAGCCACCGCGCACGCTGCCGACACGGGACGCGGCGAGGGGCGAGGCGGGGTGGGGCGCGGCGGGGCGCGAGACGTCCGACGGCCGCGTGTCCGGGGTCCCGGACGGGCCTGACCCGCACACTCCGGCCCCTTCGCGGCGCGAGACGTCCGGCGACCGCGTGTCCGGGGTCCCGGACGGGCCTGACCCGCACACTCCGGCCCCTTCGCGGCGCGAGACGTCCGGCGACCGCGTGTCCGGGGCCCTGGACGGGCCTGACCCGCACACTCCGGCCCCTTCGCGGCGCGAGACGTCCGGCGGCCGCGGGCCCGGTGCCGGCCCCGTCCCTCGCGTCCCGGTCCCCGCCCTACCCACCCGCGTACGTCGGTCCACGCTCTCCGCCGTCCGGCAGGACGAGGAACCGTCCGCGGGTGCGCCGCCCGCGCGCGACCTCACCCCCGAGGAGGTGCGTGCCGTGTTCGGCGCCTTCCAGCGGGGCATGGACCGCGGCCGCAGGGGCCTGCCCGCGGACCCCGGCACCCCAGCCGTGCAGCACGGCGCCCCAGCCGTACAGCAGACCGACACCGAGCGAAGGACGGACGCCGACGATGCCCAGTGACGACCGCGATCCGAAGGCGCCGGTACCGGCCTTTGCCGCCGACCCGGCGCATGCGCAGCCCGGAACGGGCCTCGGCTGGCTGCTCGACGACCTCGTGGCCAGGACCGGGCAGGTCCGTCAGGCCGTACTGCTGACCGGCGACGGTCTCCCGCTGAGCGCCTCGGACGGCATGCGGGCCCGGGACATCGAGCACCTCGCCGCCGTCTCCTCCGGCTTCCACGGGCTCGCCCGCTCCGCCGGGGAACGGTTCGGTGCCGGGCAGGTGCGCCAGACGATGGTCATGCTCGACGACGCCTACCTGTTCATCACCCCGGCGGGCGCCGGCAGCCGGCTGGCCGTGCTGAGCGAGGCCGGCACCGACGTGGGTCAGCTCGCCCACGAGATGGCCCTGCTGGTCCGCAGGCTCGGCCGGCACCTGGACGCCACCGCGCGGTCGGCCGCCGGCCCGTACGGTCCATGAACCGGCCGTGAGCGACGACCACTGGTACGAGGACGAGACCGGCCCGATGGTGCGCCCGTACACGGTGACGCGGGGCCGGACCCGGCCCGCCGCCGGGCACACCGTCGACCTGATGTCGCAGGTCACCGCCGTGGGTACCGAGGCGGAGCCGCCCGGTGTGGACCACGCCGGGGCGGCTCTGCTCGACCTGGTGCGTCGCGGCCCCCGCCCGGTCGTCGAACTCGCCGCGGACGCCGACCTGCCGCTGACCGCCGTACGGGTGCTGCTCGGCGACCTGGCCGAGGCCGGTCTGGTGCGGATCGGGGAGCCGCGGCGCACCCCGCCGGGCGGACCGGCGGCCGACCCGGAGCTGCTGCGGGAGATCGTCGAGCGCCTGCGCCGGATCTGAGTCCCGGCCTCGCGCGAGCCGCGCAACGAATCGCCGCCGGGGCCCCGGCGCACGCAACGTTCCGCGCACGGGCGCGCAACGGCTCCCGCTTGTCCGGCCGAGCACGCCGACCGTACCGTCTAGAGGGCCCCCCAACCCTTCCGTACCGGTGAGGAACACCCATGCGCACCGCCCTGCTCCAGAGCTCCGGCCGCCCCGGCTCCGTCGCCGCGAACCTCAAGGTTCTCGACGAGGCCGCGGGCCGGGCCGCCGCCGCGGGCGCCGGGCTGATCGCCGCGCCGGAGATGTTCCTGACCGGGTACGCGATCGGCGACGACATCGCCCGCCTGGCCGAGCCCGCCGACGGCGAGGCGGCGGACGCGATCGCCGAGCTCGCCGCCCGGCACCGGATCGCCGTCGCCTACGGCTACCCCGAGCGGGCCGGCGGACGCGTCCACAACTCCGCCCAGCTGATCTCCGCGGACGGTACCCGCCTCGCGAACTACCGCAAGACCCACCTCTTCGGCGGCTTCGAGCGCGACCACTTCACCCCGGGCGCGACGCCGGTCGTGCAGGCCGAGGTAGACGGCCTCCGCGTCGGCCTGATGATCTGCTACGACGTGGAGTTCCCGGAGAACGTCCGCGCCCACGCCCTCGCCGGCACCGACCTCCTGGTGGTACCGACCGCGCAGATGCACCCGTTCCAGTTCGTCGCCGAGTCGCTCGTACCGGTGCGGGCCTTCGAGAACCAGATGTACGTCGCCTACGTCAACCGCACCGGCCAGGAAGGGGAGTTCGAGTTCGTCGGCCTTTCCACGCTGGCCGGCCCCGACGGTGTCGCCCGCACCCGCGCCGGACGCGCCGAGGAACTCCTCCTCGCCGACGCCGACCCGGTCCTGCTCGCCGCCTCGCGCGAGGCGAACCCGTATCTGAAGGACCGCCGCCCCGGCCTCTACGGGTCCCTCGTCTGACCTCCGCGCCCCACATTCCCCGCTTCCCCCAGTCCTCGCCCGCGCAAGGAGTCCGTACCCCATGACGTCCACGGTGCCCACCGCCGTCCAGCACGCCGACGAGCAGCAGCCGCCGATCACCATGTTCGGACCGGACTTCCCGTACGCGTACGACGACTTCCTCGCCCACCCGGCGGGCCTCGGCCAGATACCGGCGACCGAGCACGGCGCCGAGGTCGCGGTCATCGGCGGCGGCCTGTCCGGCATCGTGGCCGCCTACGAGCTGATGAAGATGGGCCTCAAGCCCGTCGTCTACGAGGCCGACCGGATCGGCGGCCGGCTGCGGACCGTCGGCTTCGACGGCTGCGACCCCTCCCTCACCGCGGAGATGGGCGCGATGCGCTTCCCGCCGTCCTCCACGGCGCTCCAGCACTACATCGACCTCGTGGACCTGGAGACCAGGCCGTTCCCCAACCCCCTGGCGGAGACCACGCCGTCCACGGTCGTCGACCTCAAGGGCGAGTCCCACTACGCAGAGACGGTCGAGGACCTGCCGCAGGTGTACCGGGACGTGGCGGCCGCGTGGAACCGCTGCCTGGAGGAGGGCGCCGACTTCACCGACATGAACCGCGCGCTGCGCGAACGGGACGTGCCGCGCATCCGGGAGATCTGGACGAAGCTCGTCGAGAAGCTCGACAACCAGACCTTCTACGGCTTCCTCTGCGACTCCGAGGCGTTCCGGTCCTTCCGGCACCGGGAGATCTTCGGCCAGGTCGGCTTCGGCACCGGCGGCTGGGACACCGACTTCCCCAACTCCATCCTGGAGATCCTCCGCGTCGTCTACACCGAGGCCGACGACCACCACCGCGGGATCGTCGGCGGCTCCCAGCAACTCCCGCTGAGGCTGTGGGAGCGCGCGCCGGAGAAGATCGTCCACTGGGCGTACGGCACCTCGCTGGCGAGCCTGCACGAGGGCGGAGAGCCCCGGCCGGCCGTGACCCGGCTGCACCGCACCGCCGGCAACCGGATCACGGTGACGGACGCGAACGGCGACATCCGCACCTTCCGGGCGGCCGTCTTCACCGCCCAGTCCTGGATGCTGCTGTCGAAGATCGCCTGCGACGACTCGCTCTTCCCGATCGACCACTGGACGGCGATCGAGCGGACCCACTACATGGAGAGCTCCAAGCTCTTCGTGCCGGTCGACCGGCCGTTCTGGCTGGACAAGGACGAGCGGACGGGCCGGGACGTGATGTCGATGACGCTGACCGACCGTATGACGCGCGGGACCTACCTGCTGGACGACGGCCCGGACAAGCCGGCCGTCATCTGCCTCTCGTACACCTGGTGCGACGACAGCCTGAAGTGGCTGCCGCTGTCGGCGAACGAGCGGATGGAGGTCATGCTCAAGTCCCTCGGCGAGATCTACCCGAACGTCGACATCAGGAAGCACGTCATCGGCAACCCGGTGACGGTCTCGTGGGAGAACGAGCCCTACTTCATGGGCGCGTTCAAGGCCAACCTGCCCGGCCACTACCGCTATCAGCGCCGCCTGTTCACGCACTTCATGCAGGACCGGCTGCCCGCCGACAAGCGGGGCATCTTCCTCGCGGGCGACGACATCTCGTGGACGGCCGGCTGGGCCGAGGGCGCGATCCAGACCGCGCTGAACGCCGTCTGGGGCGTCATGCACCACTTCGGCGGGTCGACCGACCGCACCAACCCCGGCCCCGGTGACGTCTACGACGAGATCGCTCCCGTCGAGCTCCCCGAGGACTGAGCCGAGGACTGAGCCTGCCCGGCCCGCCGGCCCCTGCCCGGCCCGCCGGCCCCTGCCCGGCCCGCCGGCCCCGTCCCGCCCCTGTCCGTCCGCCGGGCCGGGGTGCGTCAGTCCGGCAGGGGCGTCAGCAGCATGCGTCCCGCGAAACCGACCGCCGCGTCCAGTCGGTCGGTGAACTCCCTGGCGAGATCGGGGATTTGGCGCAGCGCCCACAGTGCGCGGGCCGCCGCCCAGGTCGCGTCCCGGGCCCGCTCCAGGCTCCAGGCCCCGAGCAGATGGGTCAGCGGGTCGGCGACCTGCAGGACGTCGGGGCCCGGCATCAGATCCTCGCGGATGCGCTCCTCCAGCGAGACGAGGAGTTCGCCCACGCGGTCGAACTCGTCCTCCAGCTCGGCCGGTTCGCAGCCGAGCGTACGACAGGCGTCCACGACGGCGAGCGCGAGGTCGTGGCCGATGTGCGCGTTGATGCCCGCGAGCGCGAACTGCAGCGGCCGTACGCCCGGATGGCGGCGGAACTGCAGCACGGGCCGCCAACAGGCGGGCGGGCGCCGCTCGTCGGCGACCGCCTCGACCGCGGCCAGGTAGCGCTCGGCGAACCGTACGTCCAGTGTGGTCGCGGCGCGCGCGTCGCCGAGGAGACCGGCGTCGATGTGCCGGTCCACCGCCTCGGTGACCGCGAGGTAGACGCGGTTGAAGACCGCCACCCCGTCCCGCGCCGGCAGGCTCGCGTCGAGCGCGCGCATCCGGGAGACCACCGTGTCGACGGGGGTGGCGACTTGTTCGCATTGCACCATGGGGGCAGAGTCCCAGCTTTACCCCGACCCGGGTACCGGCGGGCCGGAGGCTTCCCCACAACGGGGGAACGCGCCCGCCACGCGGCAGGGGGGACCGGACGGCTGCAAGGGCACACCGGGCACGTTCACGCCGTCGTACGCCCACGAGTCGGCGCGCTGCCCCGCGCCGGCCGGCCCGCCCGCGTCCGGCGCTCCCCGGTCGCACGAGCCGTCCGCGCCTCAGGGCCCCTCGGGGCCGTACGACGACGTGTGGGCGGGCGCGAAACGCGCGCAGAGCGTGGTAGCCGATGATCACGACCAGCGTGCCCAGGGCGATGCCGCTCAGCGAGAAGGTGTCGGTGAACCTCATGGTCACGTTGCCGACGACGATGATGACGCCCGCCGCGGCCGGCACCAGGTTGAGCGGGTTTCGTCGGGACGGCACCGCCCCGGGCGCCGGGGTGCGGCCGTCGCCGTGCAGGGTCCGGCGGACGCCGGGATCCATGGTGCGCTTCGCTTTCGCCGTACGTGCCGTTCCGGACCATGGTGAGGCGGAGGTGAGGGTGAGCGACCGCTTAGGATAGTGATCGTTGCCCCATACATTCAGGAGTTGCGCCGTGACCGCCGAAGCCCCGACCGCCCCCGCCCCGACCCACGGCCGGCTGATGCCGGTCACGGTCCACTTCGACGACCTGGACGCGCTCGGCATGCTGCACAACGCCCGCTACCCGCTCCTGGTCGAACGGGCCTGGACCGAGTTCTGGCAGGGCCACGGCATCCGCTTCGACGGCGACTGGGCGAGCGCCGGGGACGCCTGCAACGTCGTCAGGGAACTGCTGATCTCCTACGACGTCCCGGTCACCCGGAGCGGCACGTACGCCGTCCACATCTGGCTGGAGCGCCTCGGCACCACCGGCCTGACCTACGGTTTCCGGTTCTGCTCCGCGGACGGCACCACCACCTACGCGCGCGGCACCCGGGTGCTGGTGCGGCTGGACGCGGCGACCCTGCGCCCCGCGCCCTGGAGCGACGGCTTCAGGGCCGCGGGCCGGGAACTGCTTCGGCCGGCGGGCTGAGCCGGGGCCGGTCACGGTCCGCCGCGCGCAGTACGCCCGCGAAGGCCACCAGCCCGCACGCCAGTAGGGTCACCAGGCCGAACGACACCATCAGGCTGGTCGCCTGGGCGAGGCCGCCGATCGCGCTCGGCGCGACCAGGCCGGAGGTGTAGGTGATGGTCGCGACGCCCGCGATGGCCTGGCTCGGGTTGGGGCCGCTGCGGCCCGCCGCTGCGAAGCAGAGCGGGACGACCACCGCGATGCCGAGGCCCATCAGCGCGAACCCGCTCATCGCCACCGCCGGATGCCCGGCCACGACCACGAGCAGTCCGCCGAGCACGGCGAGGATGCCGCCGGCCCGGACCGTGGCCACCGAGCCGAACCGGTCCACCACCCGGTCGCCGGCGATCCGCGCGATCGCCATGGTGAGCGTGAAGCCCGTCGTGCAGGCCGCCGCGAGCCCGGCCGAGGACTCCAGCCGGTCGCGCAGATAGACCGCCGACCAGTCGAGGCTGGCGCCCTCCGCGAACACCGCGCAGAACCCGACGGCGCCGATGAGCAGCGCCGACCTGGGCGGCAGCGCGAACCGGGGCGGCGGCTCCTCGTCCTCGGCGGGCTGGATGTCGAGGACCCACGTGCACGCGCCCACGCCGAGCACGGTCAGGATCCCGGCCGCGAGCAGGTGGTGCGCCCGGGCGTCGGCGCCCAGGTGGGCGGCGAGGGTGCCGGCCGCCGAGCCGATCAGGGCGCCCGCGCTCCACATGCCGTGCAGGCCGGACATGATCGAGCGGCCGAGACGGTTCTCCACCTCGACGCCGAGGGCGTTCATCGCCACGTCCGCCATGCCCGCCGTGGCCCCGTACACGAACAGGGCCACGCACAGGGTCAGCAGGTTCGGGGCGAGGGAGGGCAGCGCCAGCGCCAGCGTCCACAGGGCGATCAGTCCGCGCAGCGCGTTGCGGGCTCCGAAACGGTGGGTGACGCTGCCCGCCAGCGGCATCGCGAGCGAGGCGCCCAGCGCCGGGAAGGCGAGGGCGAGGCCGAGCTGGCCGGCGCTGACCGAGGCGTGGTCCTGGATCCACGGCACGCGTGTGGCGAACGAGCCGGTGACGGCACCGTGCACGGCGAAGACGGCGGCCACGGCGTACCGGGCTCGCCTGACCTCGCGCTGCTCGTGGACCACTGCACTCATTCTCCGACCCTCCCAGGTCTGTTCCCCGCTCGGCCGACGTAAACTATCAGGGACCCTGCCTGATAGACAGCGAGGAGTCGGTCGTCCGCCCGCGACCCCGGATCTGGAAGGATCCCGGCATGCCCGCATCCCCGAGCACCGCCCGGGCCATCAACGACCGGCTCGCCCTGCGTCTGCTCCAGCAGGAGGGCCCGTTGACGGCGGGGCGGCTCAAGCAGCTGACCGGACTGTCCCGGCCGAGCGTCGCCGACCTCGTCGAACGCCTCACGCTGGCCGGCCTGATCACCGTCGTGGGGGAGTCGGGGGAGCAGCGCCGCGGCCCCAACGCGAAGCTCTACGGGATCGTCGCCGACCAGGCCCACCTCGCGGCCCTCGACGTACGCCTGGAGGGGGTCTCCGTGGTCGTCTCCGACCTCCTCGGCCAGGTGCTCGCCGAGGCGTCGGTGCCGATCGGGCCGGACACGGGCACCGGCCACGCGGTGGAGCGGGCGGTCACGCTGGTCGAGCGGGCGGCCAAGGAGGCGGGCGCCGACCGGCTGCACACCGTCGGCGTCGGTGCCCCCGGCCTGATCGACCCGGCGAGCGGCGAACTCCGCGACTCCACGGGGCTGCCCGCCTGGCACCGCCGGCTCGCGGCGGCCCTCCAGGAACGGTTCCCGGACGCCCGGTTCAGCGTCGAGAACGAGACCAACCTCGCGGCGCTGGCCGAGCAGCGCGACGGAGCCGCCCGGGACCGGGACACCTTCGTCCTGCTGTGGCTCGGCATGGGGATCGGCGCGGCCGTCGTCCTGGACGGCGCACTGCGCCGGGGCGCCTCCGGAGGCGCCGGCGAGATCGGCTTCCTGCCGGTGCCCGGGACGGCGGGGCTGCCGTCGGCCACCGACTGCGGCGGCGGGTTCCACTCGCTCGCCGGGGCGGCGGCCGTCGCGGACCTCGCGGCGCGCCACGGCGTGTCCGAACGGACCGCGGGACCGGGATCGGGGCAGGGGTCGGGGCAGGGATCGGGACAGGGATCGGGACCGGGGTCGGGGCAGGGAGAGCGAGAAGGGCCGGGGCAGGGCGTGGCCGCGCTGGTGCGCGCCGCGGTCGAGCGGGCCGGCGCGGACCCGTCCGCGGGGCGCTTCCTCGACGCCCTCGCCGACCGGGTGGCTCTCGGCGCCGCCGCCGTCATCTCCGTCCTCGACCCCGGCTGCCTGGTGCTGGCCGGCGAGATCGGCCGCGCGGGCGGCGACACGCTCGCGGCCCGGGTCCAGCGCCGGCTCGCCCGTCTCTCGCCGCTGCCCACCGAGGTGCGCTCCAGCGCTCTGGGCGGCGGGGCGGTTCTGCGGGGCGCGCTGCTGACGGCGCGGGACCGGGCCCAGGAGGAGCTGTTCGCGCCGCCGGGGAGCCGGCCGGCGTTCGTCACGGGCTCGTACTGAACGGGCGTGCCGCCATGCGGCGGTGGGGGACCCGGCGGCGGGCAAGGGCCGTCGTCACCGCCGCCGGGCCGGTCCGGGAGGGGCGGGTGGAACCCGCTCACCTGCGCCGACCCTAAAAGGACTAGACCATGCCGGTCAATAGGTATGGACCAATAGTAAGTGGCCCGGGGTGGCCGGGCGTTGGCGTCTCCACGGGCCGCCGGAGAAGTCCAGTCCCGGGTACTGTGAGCCACCCCACATCGTTCGCCCGTATGGGCGCGGAGGCGGCGTGGCACACTGGCCCTGTACCAGAAGCAGCGCACTCCGGGGTCGGTGAAAGTCCGAACCGGCGGTTACAGTCCGCGACCCGGTCGCTTCCAGCGGCCGGTTGACCAGGTGAAATTCCTGGACCGACGGTTAAAGTCCGGATGGGAGGCAGTGCGCGGCGGGCGGGCATTCGTGCGCGCCGCCGTACCGGTTCGTCCACGTGGCGAGCCCTGTCCGGCGTCGTATCCGGTGTGCCGCTCGTTCATTCTGTCGTCATCGACAGCCCCGGAGTCCGTGCCCCAAGAGGCAGGAGGACCCGGGAAGTGTTCACCGGAATCGTCGAAGAGCTGGGCGAGGTCACCGCCGTCGAGAACCTCGGCGACGCATCCCGCTTCCGGCTGCGCGGGCCCGTCGTCACCGAGGGCGCGAGGCACGGCGACTCCATCGCCGTGAACGGCGTCTGTCTGACCGTCGTCGACCACGAGGGCGACGAGTTCACCGCGGACGTCATGGCCGAGACCCTGGACCGCTCCAGCCTGGGCGCCCTCACGGTCGGCTCCCGCGTCAACCTCGAACGCCCCACCGCCGTCGGGGCGCGCCTCGGCGGCCACATCGTGCAGGGCCACGTCGACGGCACCGGCCGGGTGCTGGAGCGCAGGCCCTCCGAGAACTGGGAGATCGTCAAGGTCTCGCTCCCCGCGGATCTCGCCCGCTACGTGGTCGAGAAGGGCTCCATCACCGTCGACGGCATCAGCCTCACCGTCGTCGACGCCGGCTCCGACCACTTCACGGTCAGCCTCATCCCCACCACCCTCGACCTGACCACACTCGGCCGCAAGCAGCCCGGCGACCCGGTCAACCTCGAGGTCGACATCATCGCCAAGTACGTCGAGCGCCTGCTGACCACCGGAGCGGGGGCGGCCCGGTGAACCGGCTGAACTCCGAGGCCTTCGTCCTGCTCGACCAGCACATCCTGTGGTCGGACATGATCGGCAACGTCCTGGGCCTGATCGCCCTCGCCCTCGGCTGGCGCCGCTCCATCTGGAGCTGGCCCGTGCAGTTCCTGTCCGGTCTGGTCCTCTTCGGCGCCTTCTACGGCCACCTGACCGGCAGCGCCGGCAAGCAGGTCGTCGTGATGACCGTCGCCGGCTGGGGCTGGTGGCAGTGGAACCGCCACCGGCACCAGGGCGAGGACGGCCAGATCTCCGTGCGCTTCGCCACCTGGCGCGAGCGGGCCGCGATGCTCGCCGCCGCGGCCGCCGGCACCGTCGCCGTGGCCCTTCTCTTCAAGGCGTACCCGAGCCTGTCGTGGGACCCGTGGCCGGACGCCTACATCTTCGTCGGAACCGTCGTCGCCATGTACGCCCAGGCACGCGGCATGGTCGAGTTCTGGTTCGCCTGGCTCCTGGTCGACCTGGTCGGTGTCCCCCTCAACTTCGCCAACGGCTACGCCTTCTCGGGCTTCGTCTACGTCATCTACGGCGCACTCGTCCTGTGGGGCATGCGCGACTGGTGGCTGCGCTCCCGCCGGGACCCGCGGCCCGTCCTGGAAGGAGCCCCCGCATGACGTCCGCCCCGATCCTCTACAGCACCGACAACATCGAGGACTGGTCGCTCGACCCGATCGAGCAGGCCGTCGCCGACATCGCGGCCGGCCGCCCGGTCGTGGTCGTCGATGACGAGGACCGCGAGAACGAGGGCGACCTCGTCATCGCCGCCGAGAAGGCCACCCCGGAGATCGTCGCCTTCATGATGAGCGAGTGCCGCGGACTGATCTGCGCGCCGATGGAAGCCGACGAACTCGACCGGCTGAAGCTCCCGCAGATGGTCGACGACAACACCGAGTCGATGAAGACCGCGTTCACCGTGACCGTGGACGCGTCCGGCGCCCACGGCGTGACCACCGGGATCTCCGCCGCCGACCGGGCCACCACGCTCCAGCTGCTCGCGAGCGGCACGGCCGGCGCCGACGACTTCGTCCGCCCGGGCCACATCTTCCCGCTGCGCGCCCGCTCCGGCGGTGTGCTGGTCCGCAACGGCCACACCGAGGCAGCCGTCGACCTGGCCCGGCTCGCGGGCCTGCGCCCGGCCGGCGCGATCGTCGAGATCGCCGGCGAGGACGGCCGCATGCTGCGCCTGCCCGAACTGATCCCGTTCGCCCGCAAGCACGGCCTGACGATCATCTCCATCGAGGACCTGATCGCCTACCGGCGCGGCGCCGAACCCACCGTCCGGCGCGAGGCGGAGGTGCGCCTGCCCACCGTGCACGGCGCGTTCACGGCGTACGGCTACCGCTCCACCGTCGACGGCGTCGAGCACGTCGCCCTCGTGCACGGTGACATCGGCGAGGGTGAGGACGTGCTCGTCCGCATCCACTCCGAGTGCCTCACCGGCGACGTCTTCGGCTCGCAGCGCTGCGACTGCGGCCCCCAGCTCGACGCCTCCCTGGACCGCATCCAGGAGGAGGGCCGGGGCGTCGTGGTCTACCTCCGCGGCCACGAGGGGCGCGGCATCGGCCTGATGTCCAAGCTGCGCGCCTACGAACTCCAGGAGCGCGGCCGCGACACCCTCGACGCCAACCTGGAGCTCGGGCTGCCCGCCGACGCCCGCGACTACGGGGCCGGCGCGCAGATCCTGGAGGACCTCGGCGTCCGCAGCCTGCGCCTGCTGACCAACAACCCCGAGAAGACCGACGCGCTGCTGCGCCACGGCCTCAAGGTCGTCGGCCGGGAGCCGATGCCCGTACAGGCGGGCGAGCACAACCTCACCTACCTGCGCACCAAGCGGGACCGGATGGGGCACGACCTGCCCTGGCTGGACGCGGCCCCCGTGTCCGCCTGCGGCAACCAGTAAGAACCGAACCGAGGAGAGACGTGAGCGGCAAGGGTGCACCGGAACTGTCCGTACGCGACGTCGGAGACCTGAGGGTCGCCGTCATCGCGGCGCAGTGGCACGAAAAGGTGATGGACGGCCTGGTGGACGGCGCCCTGCGCGCCCTGCACGACCTGGGGATCGACGAGCCGACCCTGCTGCGGGTCCCCGGCAGCTGGGAGCTCCCGGTCGTGGCCAAGGTGCTGGCGGGCCGGGGGTACGACGCGATCGTGGCGCTCGGCGTCGTCATCCGGGGCGGCACCCCCCACTTCGAGTACGTGTGCCAAGGCGTCACGGGCGGCCTCACCCAGGTCTCCGTCGAGACCGGCGTCCCCGTCGGCTTCGGCGTCCTCACCTGCGACACCGAGGAACAGGCCCTGGACCGGGCCGGGATCGAGGGCTCCAGCGAGGACAAGGGGCACGAGGCGGTGACGGCGGCGGTGGCGACCGCGGCCACCCTCCGCTCAGTATCCGAACCCTGGCGCTAGGGCGTCCGGCACACGCGTAAAGTGGGGCCACCATGTCCAATAAGACGTTCGAGGAGCTGTTCACCGAGCTCCGGCACAAGGCAGCCCACGGCGATCCCGCCACTTCCCGCACCGCGGAGCTGGTCGGCAAGGGCGTCCATGCCATCGGCAAGAAGGTCGTCGAAGAGGCCGCGGAGGTCTGGATGGCCGCGGAGTACGAGGGCAAGGAGGCGGCCGCCGAGGAGATCTCGCAGCTGCTCTACCACGTGCAGCTGATGATGGTCGCCCGCGGCATCTCCCTGGACGACGTGTACGCCCACCTCTGAGCCGTCCCCCGCACCCACACCGTACGAAACGAACGAAGGAAGCCGACCTCATGCTGCGCATCGCCGTCCCCAACAAGGGTTCCCTGTCAGGCCCCGCGGGGGAGATGCTGCATGAGGCCGGCTACCAGCAGCGCCGAGAGTCCAAGGAACTGCGGATCGTCGACCCGGTCAACGACGTCGAGTTCTTCTATCTCCGCCCCCGCGACATCGCGATCTACGTCTCCTCCGGCCGCCTCGACATCGGCATCACCGGCCGCGACCTGCTGATCGACTCCGGCGCCCAGGCCGAGGAGATCCTCCCGCTGGGCTTCGCCCGCTCCACCTTCCGCTTCGCGGCCAAGCCGGGCACCGCGAACGGCGTCGAGGACCTCAAGGGCAGGACGGTCGCCACCTCCTACGAGGGGATCGTGGCCGGGCACCTCGCCGAGCACGGCGTCGACGCCTCCGTCGTCCACCTCGACGGCGCCGTCGAGACCGCCATCGAGCTGGGTGTCGCCGAGGTCATCGCCGACGTCGTCGAGACCGGCACCAGCCTGCGCAACGCGGGCCTTGAGGTGTTCGGCGAGCCGATCATGAAGTCCGAGGCCGTCGTCATCCGGCGCACCGAGGCCGACGCCGAGGAGCCCAAGGTGCAGCAGTTCCTGCGCCGCCTCCAGGGCGTCCTGGTGGCCCGGACGTACGTGATGATGGACTACGACTGCCGTGTCGAGCAGTTGGAGAAGGCCGTGGCCCTCACCCCGGGCCTGGAGTCGCCGACGGTCTCACCGCTGCACAACGAGGGCTGGGTGGCCGTCCGCGCGATGGTTCCCTCCAAGGAAGCCCAGCAGATCATGGACGACCTGTACGACATCGGCGCCCGGGCCATCCTGACCACGGCCATCCACGCCTGCCGTCTCTGAGAGCCGTACGAGAGCCGTTGACCATGTCGGACCTGCCCCCTCTCCCCGTCACGTTCCGGCCGGGCCGCACCCGGGCCGTCCTGCTCACCGCCGGCCTCGCGATCTTCGCGGTGATCACGACGGTCGCGATGCTGCTGGAGCAGCTCACCGCGGGCGAGCGCCTCAGCTTCGTCCTCACCGGCGCCCTGCTGTTCGCCGTGCTGCTCCTGCTCTCCCGGCCCAAGGTGGTCGCCGACGAGTCCGGGGTCACCGTGGTCAACATCACAAGCCGGCGCCGGCTGGAATGGCCCGAGATCATCCAGGTGAACCTGCGGCCCGGCGACCCCTGGGTCTTCCTCAACCTCAGCGACGGCACGAGCCTGCCCGCGCTCGGCATCCAGCCGGGCATCGCCAAGCAGCGCGCCATCGCCGACGCGCGCACCCTGCGGGCGCTCGCCGAGGCCCGGGCCGTCCGGGACCCGGGACAGCACCGGGACTGATCCGGGGCAACCTCAGGGCCGGCCGGAGGCCGTCCACCTGCCGAAGACACCCATGTCTTGATTAATCTGTTGGCGGAGGCTTTTTTCGCTGCGCCTCCACCCCTGCGCGCCGCCCGGCGCCCAGGGGGTCCTGCTACCCGAGGAGTGACCCTCTCCGGCGATGGACGGATCGTCCTGTAGTACCTGCGCCGCCCCCTGCCGACATACCGCGGACCCGGTCCGCGCGTACGCGGAGGCGGCGGCATCATGAGCACCCCCCTGCTGCTCCTCGGAGCGGCCCTCCTGTTGATCCTCGCCAACGGCTTCTTCGTGGCGGCCGAGTTCGGCCTGGTCACCGTGGAAGCCACGGACGCCGAGCAGGCCGCCGCCGAGGGCGACCGACGGGCCCGAACGGTCGTCGAGTCCCTCAAGGAGCTGTCCTTCCAGCTCTCCGGCACCCAGCTCGGCATCACCATCACCTCCCTGGTCGTCGGCATGCTCGCCGAGCCCGCGCTCGCCGAACTGCTGCGCGGCCCGTTCGGCGCGGCCGGCGTCCCGCACGGGGCCGTCTCCGGGGTCGCGGTGGTCGTCGGCATGCTGCTCGCCTCCGCCGTGCAGATGGTGATCGGCGAACTCGTGCCCAAGAACTGGGCGGTGTCCAAGCCCATGCAGGTCGCGCGGTTCGTCGCCGGCCCACAGCACGCCTTCGCCCGCCTGTTCCGGCCGGTGATCGCCGCGCTGAACACCGTCGCCAACCGGCTCGTCCGCGCCCTCGGCGTCGAACCCACCGTGGAACTGGCCTCCGCCCGCACCCCCGGCGAACTCGTCTCCCTGGCCCGGCACTCCGCGCGGGCCGGCACCCTGGAACAGGACACCGCGGACCTGTTCGTCCGGACGCTGTCGCTCGCCGAGCTGACCGCGCAGCACGTCATGACCCCGCGGGTGAAGGTCAGCGCCCTGCAGTCCTCGGCCACCGCCGAGGACGTGGTCAACCTGACCCGGGCCACCGGCCTGTCCCGCTTCCCCGTCTACCGGGAGAAGATCGACGAGATCGTCGGCATGGTCCATCTGAAGGACGCCCTGGCGATCCCCTCGCGCGACCGGCTGCGCACGCCGGTGGGACGCATCGCGCGCCCGCCGCTGCTGGTGCCCGAGACCCTCCCGGTGCAGCCGCTGCTCGCGCGGTTGCGCAGCGAGCAGCCCATCGCCGTCGTCGTCGACGAGTACGGCGGCACGGCCGGGGTGGTCACCCTGGAGGACATCGTCGAGGAGATCGTCGGCGAGGTCCGCGACGAGCACGACGGCCAGGACGCGCCGGAACTCGCCGCCGTCCCGCCCGAGGACGGCCGGCTCGCCTGGGACGCCGACGGCAGCTGCCGCGTCGACCTCCTCCGGCGCATCGGCCTGGACGTGCCCGAGGGGCCCTACGAGACGGTCGCCGGCCTGGTCGCCGACCTGCTCGGCCGGATCCCGGCCGTCGGCGACCGGGCCGAGCTGCCCGGCTGGCGGCTGTCCGTGCGCCAGGTGGGCCACTACCGTGCCGAGCGGGTCCGCCTGGTGCGGACCTCACCCGTCGTGGAGGCGGCCCGATGAGCGTGCTCCAACTCCTCTTCGCCGCCCTGCTCGTGCTCGCCAACGGGTTCTTCGTCGGCGCCGAGTTCGCGCTCGTCTCCGTGCGCCGCAGCCAGATCGAACCGCTCGGCACCGCCCGGGCCCGGCAGGTCCTCTACGGCCTGGAGCGGCTGCCGCAGATGATGGCGGCCGCCCAGTTCGGCATCACCGTCTGCTCGCTGACCCTGGGCGCGGTCGCCGAACCGACCGTCGCGCGGCTGCTGGAGCCGGTCTTCGAGTGGCTGCGCCTGCCGCACGGGACGATCCATCCGCTCGGCTACGTCGTCGCCCTCGCCGCCGTGGTGTTCTTCCATCTCGTCATCGGTGAGATGGTGCCGAAGAACCTGGCGATGGCCGCGCCCGAGAAGGCCGCGCTGTGGCTCAGCCCCGGCCTGGTCGCCTTCGCCCGTCTGTGCCGTCCGATCACGGTGGCCCTCGGCGCCTGCGCCCAGGGCATCCTGCGCCTGTTCCGGGTGGAGCTGAGGGACGAGGTCGAGGCGGTCTTCACCAGCGAACAGCTCAACCGGCTGGTGGAGGATTCCGGCCAGGCCGGACTGCTCGACCCCGAGGAGCAGGAACGGCTGGAGGACGCCCTGGAACTGGGCTCCCGCCCGGTCACCGACGTGCTCCTGAACCGCGAGTCGCTGGTGACGGTCAGCCCCTCGGTCACCCCGGGGCAGATCGTCGGGCTCACCGCCCGCACCGGGTACTCCCGCTTCCCGGTGGCCGCGGAGAACGGCGGCGCCTTCATGGGCTACCTGCACGTGAAGGACGTACTGGATCTGGAGGACTCCGAGCGGGCGGTGCCGCAGCACCTGTGGCGGCCCATGACGACCCTGCGCTCCGAACTGCCCCTGGACGACGCCCTGACGGTCATGCGCCGGGCCGCCACCCATCTGGCGCAGGTCGCGGACGCGTCCGGGAAGGTGCTGGGGCTCGTGGCCCTGGAGGACGTACTGGAGCTGCTGGTCGGCGAGGTACGCGATCCCGCGCACCGTCAGACGCCCGGGGTGCGGGTGAGCGAGCAGCGCGCCAGCGGGGCCCCCGAGGAGGCGCTCGCCGGCTGAGGGACCGGGGCGGGAGCGGCGGGGCGCGTCAGGCGGTCGACGGGTCCTGCGGTCCCCGCCCCGACAGCACCTCGCCGTAGGCCTGCATCAGGTCGGGCAGCCGCAGCGTGGAGAGGTCGTCGCGGGACAGCATGCCCGGGTACATCGACAGCCGCAGGTCCCGGTAGGCGCAGCTCTTCTCGTACAGCGTGCGCAGGAATCGCCCGTTGCCCAGTTCGTCGATCCACCCCTGGTCGACCACGTGCCCGGCGATCGAGCGCAGCTCGTCGAGAGCCTCCTCGTCCCACACGTCGCCGTTGTCCGCGGCCAGCACCTCGCCGATGGAGGTGAGTTCGAGGGGCCGGTACGACGGGAAGTCGACCCGGGTGGTGAAACGGGAGGAGAGGCCCGGGTTGGCGGCCAGCAGGCGGTCCATGCCCTCCGGGTAGCCGGCCAGGATCACCACCAGGTGGTCGCGGTTGTCCTCCGCACGCTTCAGCAGCACCTGGAGGGCCTCGTCGCCGTACGCGTCGCCCTTGCCGTAGCCGGAGTTGGAGAGGGAGTAGGCCTCGTCCACGAACAGGACGCCGCCGAGCGCGGAGTCGATCAGCTCGTTGGCCTTCACCGCGGTCTGCCCCAGGTACTCGCCGACCAGGTCGGCGCGCTGCGCCTCCACCAGATGGTCGCCGCCGAGCAGGCCGAGCGCGTAGAAGACGCGGCCCAGGATGCGGGCGACCGTGGTCTTGCCCGTGCCGGAGGGGCCGGAGAAGACGAAGTGCCGTTTGGGCGGCTGGACCGGCAGTCCCTGCCCGGCGCGCAGCCGGGCCATGTTCAGCTGCGCGGACAGCGCTTTCACCTGCCGCTTCACCGGCTCCAGGCCCACCATCCGCTCCAGCTCGGCGAGGGCCTCCTCCAGCAGGGCGGGGTCGGTGGGCCCGGCGGGCAGCTGTTGCACGGGGACGGCGTTCTTCTCGCGGACCGTGGGGTCGGTGACCGAGGGCAGGGGCGCGGCCGGCGGCAGGTCGGGCTCGGTCAGCCGCAGGTCCCGTCCCTCGGTGCCGAAGAGCGGGTCGAGTCCGTCCGGCGACTCCAGCGCGTCCTGTCCGACACCGGAGAGGGTGATCGCCGCGAGGTCGGTGGCGTCCTCGTAGCCGTCGCCCTCGGAGATGGCGGCGAGCCGGGCCGAGGTGTCCATGAAGGCGGGGTCGACGCGGTGCACCGCCCGGTACAGGGGGAGGGCGGCCGCGCTGCGGCCCGTGCCCTCGTGCGCCCGTGCCAGCCAGTAGCGCAGTTCCTTGCGCTGCGGCTGCTCGCTGCGGCAGCGCATCAGGGCGGCCGACAGGAGGGGTTCGGCCTGCCCGTAGGTCTCCAGGCGGACCCGGGCCATGCCGCCGAACAGGCCCGCCTCGATCCCGAGCATGGGGTCGCCGAGCAGCGGGTCGGTGTGCCGGACGAGCTGATCCCAGTCCTTGACCAGGTAGGCGCGACAGGCGTGCAGGAAGCGGACCTGGTGGTCGGCGTCCACCGGGGGCAGGCCGGCCAGCGCCCGGTCCAGCTCGGGGACGTGCCGGCCGTCCAGCCAGTGCGAGGCGTGCGCGAGCAGCAGATCGCGGGGGGTCTCGAGCACCGGCTGCACCCACCAGCCCAGCCAGTACCAGGAGTTGAGGGAGCGCCGGTGCCGGGCGCGCTGTTCTCCGAAGCGTTCCCGGTGGCGGAACATCCGCAGCAGCGCGGTCGTCGTGTCCACCCGCAGCGCGTGCAGGCCGAGCCAGCCGTCGGCCATCCCTGGATCGATCCGGACCGCGGCCCGGAACTCCTCCTCCGCCTGCGGATAGGCGCCCATCGTGTAGGCGTCCACACCCCGCAGCCAGGCGAGGTCGGCCGGGGCCTCGGAGCCCTGCGTGCCGAAGTCCATCACGTCCCCCACAAACCGTGCCCCCGTGGTTCACCACCCGACTGTCGTCCGGCGGCCGGCCTGGTCCAACGACTGTGCCGCGGACCGGAGTTGCAACGGTGCGCAGAGCAGTCGTCCGTAGGTCGCACCGAGGGCATCGTACCTGCGGTGGTGTCGCCCGCCGAAGGGTGCCGCACAGGCCGTTTGACGAGGTGGGAGCACATGGGGCGCACAAGGCGTGGTGACCGAGGGTGAGCGGATCGCGCCGCAGGGCGCCCGAAAAGGGGACCGGAGGCAGAACGAAGCCCCCGATCACGGGGGAACAACCGGGGGCTTCGCGTCTGGGGGCGGCGCCGAGCGGCCGCACATTCAGAACGTAAGACCTGTACGGCCCCACGGTCAAGCGGAGTTGAAGCACTCCGGGAAGTTGTTCCGCAAGGCCCTTCACAGGTTCAGCACATTGCCGATGGCCCGTCACCGTGGGTGATCGGCTCGTTCGGTCCAGCGCTCCCGGCCGGTCCTTCGAGCACCTCGTGTCCCTCGCCGAACCGCCGTACCAGAAGGTCGGCGAAGGGCCGGGAGGGGTCGGCGGCGAAGTGTTCGCGTTCCGCCCGGACCCAGCCGTCCCAGAAGTCCCGCTGGTCCTCCCCGTCCCGCAGCCGTCCCCGCGCCCACGCCTCCTCGGCCGGCAGCTCCAGCCACAGGAGGTGGGCCAGGTGCGGGCGCAGGGCCCGGCGGCCCGCGCCGACCCCCTCCACGAGGACCACCGGCGCGGGCGGCAGGGCGCGGGGCGGCCCGAAGCGCCGGCCGTGCCAGTCGTAGGGGGAGTAGCGAGCGGTCTCGCCGCGGCCCAGGGGTTCGAGCACCTGGGCCGACAGCCGTCCGGTCCAGTCGAACAGCTCGTCGTGGCAGGCGATGTCGTCGAGGTGCAGCACCGGGGCACCGTCCAGCGCCTCGGCCAGCCGCCCGGCGAACGTGGACTTTCCGGAGCCCGCGTGTCCGTCGATCCCGATCAGACGGACGGGGCCGCAGGACGGGGGCAGCCGGCGCAGCCGTGCGGCGAGATCGTGGATCACTGGTCCCGGAGGGGTGAGGAGGGGTGAGGAGGGGTGGCGCGGGTCGCTGGAACATTCTAGTGAGGGGTGAGGGGTGAGGGGTGAGGGGTGAGGGGTGAGGGGTGAGGGGTGAGGGGTGAGGGGTGAGGGGTGAGGGGTGAGGGGTGAGGGGTGAGGCCATGGGTGGCGATCCGGCCGCCGGGTGCCCCGCCCGGCGGTGGCCGGTCCCGGGGGAGGCCGCCGTGACGGAGGTCCCGCAGCAGGTCATGCCAGTGGTCGAGACCAATATTGCTTGGCGTGGCATGGGTCGAAGTGCTGGCAGGAGCATGCCGCTGCGGCCATAGTTGGCCCACCACCGCGCATCCGCCGGTGCGGCACCACCCGTTGGACCTGCCCCGACTCGGACACCTGGGAGTCATTCCGCCCATGAGCAGAGCCGAACAGCCGTCCCGCAGAACCGTTCTGGCCGTCGCGGTCGCCGCCGCGGTGGCCGGCGGCACCGCCCCGGCGATCGCCGCCGGCCGGACCGGTGACGCCACCGGCGCGCCGGACCCCGTGCCGGCCCGCCCCGTCGACAACCGCGCCTGGGTCACGCACGCCGACTGGCGCCGCGGCGCCGCCCAGGGCACCCGGGCCGTCGCGGGCGCCCGCCCGGGCCTGGAGCTCGGCAAGCCCGCCGGCACCGCCGACTACACCGACCCGCACACCGGCACGACCGCCACCTGGGCGTACGGCACCTGGACGTCCCCCGTCCACCGGCTCGCCGTCCCCGCCACCGAGGTCGTCGCTTCCTGGAACGCCCACACCCCCGCCGGCACCTGGATCATGGTCGAGCTGCGGGGCACGTACTCCGACGGCACGGACACGCCGTGGTACGTGATGGGCCGCTGGGCATCCGGTGACCAGGACATCAGGCGCACCTCCGTGGACGACCAGACGGACGGCAGGAGCACCGTCTGGACGGACACCTTCGCCATCGACGACGCCGGCACCGGCCTGCGCCTGGCCTCGTACCGGCTGCGGCTCACCCTGTACCGCAGGCCCGACACGAAGCTCACGCCCACCGTCTGGCGGCTCGGCGCGATGGGCTCCGACGTCCCCGACCGCTTCACCGTGCCGGCCTCCACCCCCGGGCTCGCCCGGGAACTGGCCGTGCCGCGCTACTCGCAGGAGATCCACAAGGGCCAGTACCCCGAGTACGACAACGGCGGCGAGGCGTGGTGCAGCCCGACCTCCTCGCAGATGATCATCGAGTACTGGGGCGGACGGCTCACCCCGGAACAACTGTCCTGGGTCGACCCCTCGTACGCCGATCCGCAGGTGTGCCACGCCGCCCGGTACACCTACGACTTCCAGTACGAGGGCTGCGGCAACTGGCCGTTCAACGCCGCCTACGCGGCCACCTTCGAGGGTCTGCAGGGCGTGGTCACGCGGCTCGGCTCGCTCACCGACCTGGAGACGCTGATCGCGGCCGGCATCCCGGCCATAACGTCCCAGTCGTTCCTCAAGGAGGAGCTCACGGGCGCGGGTTACGGCACCTCCGGGCACCTGATGACGGTGATCGGCTTCACCGCGGACGGCGACGTCATCGCCAACGACCCGGCCTCGGAGAGCGACGCGGCGGTCCGCCGGGTCTACAAGCGCTCGGAGTGGGAGAACATCTGGCTCAGGACCAAGCGGTACAACGCCTCGGGGAAGGTGGTCTCCGGCACCGGCGGTGTCTGCTACCTCTACTTCCCGGCGCGTCCGACCCCCCGCCAGCGCAGGGCGCTCGCGGCGGTCGGCGTCCGCTGAGCCGACGCGCGTGACGGAACACGGCCCCCGGCCCAGCCGGGGGCCGTTTTCGTGTGACCAAGCTCTCCGCCGCAAAAGCCGCCACCGGTGGCAAGGTGGACATCGCGGGGGGAGTCCGCCAGTACCGCCGAGACCAGTGAGACGCCATGACCGCACACGCAGCCACCGCCGCCCGCGCCCGCACCGGAGGCCCCCGGGACGACGGTCCCAGGACCCTCGAACACGTCCTGGGTTGGACCCTCGTCGTGGTGATCGCGATGCTCGTGGCCCAGCTCGGCCTGCTGTGACCTGACCAGAACCCGACCTGCCATACTGCGGATGTCCCGCCGCCCGTTGGAGACCAGGGTCTGAATTGAAGATCAGCCAAGAGCGCGACGCCGTCCGCCCGCGGGCCCGCGGTACCGAGCGTTCGGTCGCGCGACGCGCCGAACTCATCTCCATCGGGCGGAAGTTGTTCGCCGACATCTCCTACGACGCCCTGTCGATGGACGACATCGCGCGGCAGGCCCGGGTCGCCAAGGGCCTGATCTACTACTACTTCCAGTCCAAGCGCGGCTACTACCTGGCGATCATCCAGGACTCCGTCGCCGACCTGGTCACCTACGCGGCGAGCGGCGTCGAACTGGAGCAGGTGGACCGGGTCCACCGCACCATCGACAGCTATCTGCGCTACGCCGAGCACAACCATGCCGCGTACCGCACGATCGTCAGCGGGGGAGTCGGCTTCGACACCGAGGTGCACGCCATCCGGGACGGCGTGCGCGAGGCGATCGTCACCACCATCGCCGAAGGGGCGTACGGCCGCAGCGACATCAGTACGACGGCCCGGGTGGGCCTGCTCGCCTGGGTGTGCAGCGTGGAGGGCGCGACCCTCGACTGGATCGACCGCGCCGACCTGCCCCGCGAGACGCTGGGCGACCTGCTGGTCAAGATGCTCGGCGGCGCGATGCGGGCGATCGAGGAGATGGACCCCGCCTTCCCCGCGCCCGCGCCGGCCCGCCGCGACGGCTGACGCCGGGCGCGCCGACGGCAGGGGGCGGAGGCTCGTGGTCCCCCGCCCCGAGTCCCCCGTCGGCCCGACTGGTGCCGCGACAGGCACTGGTTGACGGCCTTGACCGGCATGAACGCGGTCACGCGGTTGGCTCGAACTCTAAGAGGACTAGACCAGTACGTCAATGGTTCGGACCAATACAGGGGTCGTGCCCCTTACCCGAAGTAAGCGGTCGTTAACTGGTGACGGGATGCGTCCGATCGGGCATACTCACAGCGCACAGCCGCTGGTCAGCAGCTTCCGAGACCCGGGAGTGCGAGCATCGGCCGGCACAGGAGACCCAGCGGCGCCGCCCCCACCCGAAGGGCCCGTCCGCCCGTGCCCGACAGGGAGGAGAGCGTCGCCATGCCCGACCACGCCCCGCAGCCGGTGGACCGGCAACTGCACACGGACGAGGCCCGGGATCTGATCTCGCTGGTCCGTGACATCGCGCAGCGCGAGATCGCGCCGAAGGCGGCCGAGGAGGAGGACGCCGGGCGCTTCCCGCGCGAGGTCTTCACCCTGCTCTCCGAGTCCGGACTGCTCGGCCTGCCGTACGACGCGGAGTACGGCGGCGGCGACCAGCCGTACGAGGTCTACCTCCAGGTCCTGGAGGAACTCGCCGCTGCCCGGCTCACCGTCGGCCTCGGCGTCAGCGTGCACACCCTCGCCTCGTACGCGCTCGCCGCCCGCGGCACCAAGCAGCAGCAGGTCGAGCACCTGCCGGCGATGCTCGGCGGCGGCCTGCTCGGTGCCTACTGCCTCTCCGAACCGTCCTCCGGCTCGGACGCCGCCTCGCTGCGGACCAAGGCCGTCCGGGACGGCGACGGCTGGGTGATCACCGGCACCAAGGCGTGGATCACCCACGGCGGGATCGCCGACTTCTACACGGTCATGGCGCGCACCGGCGAGGAGGGCCCGCGCGGTATCACCGCCTTCCTGGTCCCCGGCGACGCCGAGGGCCTGAGCGCCGCGGCGCCGGAGCGGAAGATGGGGATGAAGGGGTCCCCGACGGCACAGGTCCACCTCGACGGGGTCCGCGTCGCCGACGAGCGGCGGATCGGCGAGGAGGGACAGGGCTTCGCGATCGCCCTGGCCGCCCTCGACTCGGGCCGCCTCGGCATCGCGGCCTGCGCGATCGGCCTGGCCCAGGCCGCGCTCGACGAGGCCGTCGCCTACGCCACCGGACGGCGGCAGTTCGGGCGCCCCATCGCCGACTTCCAGGGGCTGCGCTTCATGCTCGCCGACATGGCGACACAGGTCGAGGCCGGCCGGGCGCTGTACCTGGCGGCGGCGCGGCTGCGGGACGCGGGCCGGCCGTTCGCCAAGCAGGCGGCCATGGCCAAGCTGCACTGCACCGACACGGCGATGAAGGTGGCCGTCGACGCCGTGCAGATCCTCGGCGGGTACGGCTACACCGCGGACTTCCCCGCCGAGCGCTATATGCGCGAGGCCAAGGTCCTGCAGATCGTCGAGGGCACCAACCAGATCCAGCGGATGGTCATCGCCCGTCACCTAGCGGGTCCCGAAAGCCGCTGAACTGGCCGCGGGTGACCTGGGGTGCCGCCAGCCGGACCCACTCCGGGTCGTGGCGCCCCGGCAGGGTGCGCCCCCGGTCGGCCCAGGTGCGCATGAGCTCCCGGTAGATGGGCGGGTCCGGCTGCTGCGGCGCGGGCGGAACCGGACCTCCGGGCGCCGGCACGAACAGCCGGCGCTGTCGCCCGGTGGCGGAAGATGTGGGGGTCATGGCCTGGGCAACGCGGGAGCGGGCCGGCAGGTCACCGGTCCGCGGAATCGACCGTGAGTTCACGGACGTCGTACGGTCCTGCCGCCGGGTCGCTGCAACCGCCTGACACCCTGCCAGGAGACGCTGATACGCCGTCAAGAGCGCTGCCGTACATGCCGCGAGCCGGTCGTCCCCGTGCCGCGCGACGGGCACCCCGCGCACCCGGCGGAACCGGGGTGCACCGGTCCCGCGCCACGGCGGGTTGCCCGGCCGGGGCGCGGAGCGGTGAGGGGACAGCGGGCGGCTCGGAGCCGAGCGGTGTCGCTCAGGCGGCCTGGCGCCGCAGGACGGAGACCCTGATGGGGCGCGAGCCGGGGCCGCCGACGTGCGAGAAGGGCTGCATCCGCCAGTCGAGCCCCTGGGGGAGCGTCAACAGCAGGGCGGTGTCCTGCTCCTGGAGTTCCGCCGACTCGTCCGCGGGCCGTGCCTCCGCCGCGCCCCGGCCGGTGCCGGCACAGACCGTGAGCCCGAACGGGTTCCACGGGGAGGCGCACAGGGCGTGCTCCGGGAGCACGTCCTCGTCCGCCAGCAGGGCGATCGGCTGGGAGCAGTCCGGGCAGATCACCCGGACCATCTCGAAGGTGTCGTACGCGTCGAACTCGTCCTCGAAGCCGTCGGGTTCGACGCCCTCCGGCTCGGGTTCGGCGACCGCCTGAAGCCGCTTGGGCGCGGTACGACCAGGACGCTTGAGACTCTGCATGGGTACTCCCCCTAAGGCTGGGCCGTATCGGCGCTGCGGCCTCGACCACAGCAAGCACTTCCCGTCCGCTCTCGGCGGTAATCACGAGAACATCTCGCAGACGCCCCAGGCGGTGTGGCCTTCGTCACATGCCTCCCGCAGGTGCCCGGCACGGCCGTTCTGTCTCCCCGGCGGCTCACGGACCCCTCCCGCGCACATCACGAACCGGGCATGACCTGGGCTGCTCAGGTATCGGAGGAGATCAACCGCCCTGTAGGTTCTTGCGCCATGGAGGAGCTCGACCGACAGATCGTGCAGCTGCTCGTCAAGGACGGGCGGATGAGCTACACCGACCTGGGCAAGGCCACGGGACTGTCCACGTCCGCGGTGCACCAGCGGGTGCGCCGGCTGGAACAGCGGGGCGTCATCCGCGGGTACGCCGCGGTCGTCGACCCGGAGGCCGTGGGACTGCCCATGACCGCCTTCATCTCGGTGAAGCCGTTCGATCCCAGCGCCCCCGACGACATCGCGGACCGGCTCGCCGGCGTCCCCGAGATCGAGGCCTGCCACAGCGTCGCCGGCGACGAGAACTACATCCTCAAGGTCCGCGTGGCGACCCCGCACGAGCTGGAGGAGCTGCTGGCGCGGCTGCGCTCGCTGGCGGGGGTGTCGACCCGGACGACGGTGGTGCTGTCCACGCCGTACGAGGCCAGGCCGCCCCGGGTCTGAGAGCGCCCGGGCCGAGCCGGGGCCGGTGTGCCGGGCGGTGCGTTCGAGGCGCGAAACTGTCCCCATGAGTGAACGCACCGCCCAGACCAAGACCGTCCTCCTGCGCCGCGGCGAGGTCCACAGCCCCGCCGACCCCTTCGCCACGGCGATGGTCGTGGAGCGCGGACACATCGCCTGGGTCGGCTCGGAGGGCGCCGCGGACGCCTTCGCGGACGGCGTCGACGAGGTGGTCGACCTCGACGGCGCCCTCGTCACCCCGGCGTTCACCGACGCACATGTGCACACCACCGCCACCGGGCTCGCCCTGACCGGCCTCGACCTGTCCGGCGTCCCGTCCCTGGAGGCCGCCCTCGCCCTCGTGCGGGACTTCGCCGCCGCCCGCCCCGCCGACCGCGTCCTGCTCGGCCACGGCTGGGACGCCTCCCGCTGGCCCGGCGGCCGCCCGCCGACACGGGCCGAACTCGACCGCGCGACGGGCGGCCGTCCGCTGTACCTGAGCCGGATCGACGTCCACTCGGCCGTTGTCTCCACCGCCCTGCTCGACCTGGTTCCCGCCGGCCTCGGCCGCGAGGACGCGCCCCTCGTCCGCGACGCCCACCACGCCGTACGGGCCGCCGCCTTTGCCGCTGTGACGCCGCGACAGCGCGCCGAGGCACAGCGCGTCGCGCTGGCCCGCGCCGCCTCCCTCGGCATCGGCACCGTCCACGAGTGCGGCGGCCCGGAGATCTCCTCCGAGGACGACTTCACCGGTCTGTTCCGGCTCGCGGCCGAGGAGCAGGGGCCGCGCGTCGTCGGCTACTGGGCCGAGGCCGGCCCGGAGGGCGTCGCCCGGGCGCGGGAACTGGGCGCGGCGGGCGCGGCGGGCGACCTGTTCGCCGACGGCGCGCTGGGCTCGCACACCGCCTGTCTGCACGAGCCGTACGCCGACGCCGACCACACCGGCACCGCCTACCTGGACGCCGACGCCGTCGCCGCCCACGTCCTCGCCTGCACCGACGCGGGCCTCCAGGCCGGCTTCCACGCGATCGGCGACGCGGCCGTGGCCACCGTCGTCGAGGGCGTGCGCGCCGCCGCCGAGAAGATCGGCCTGCCGCGGGTCCGGGCCGCCCGGCATCGCGTCGAGCACGCCGAGATGCTCACCCCCGAGACCGTCGCGGGCTTCGCCGAACTCGGCCTGACCGCCTCCGTCCAGCCCGCCTTCGACGCGCTGTGGGGCGGCGAGGACGGCATGTACGCCCAGCGCCTCGGCGCCGGACGGGCGCGTGCCCTGAACCCCTTCGCGGCCCTCCTGCGGGCCGGCGTGCCCCTCGCCTTCGGCTCGGACAGCCCGGTCACGCCCCTGGACCCCTGGGGCACGGTCCGGGCGGCCGCCTTCCACCGCACCCCCGAGCACCGCGTCTCCGTGCGCGCCGCGTTCACCGCCCACACGCGCGGCGGCTGGCGGGCGGTCGGCCGGGACGACGCGGGCGTCCTCGTACCGGGGGCCCCCGCCGACTACGCGGTGTGGCGCACCGGCGAACTCGTCGTCCAGGCCCCCGACGACCGGGTCGCCCGCTGGTCCACCGACCCCCGCTCCGGCACCCCCGGCCTGCCCGACCTCACCCCCGGTCGTGACCTGCCGGTCTGCCTGCGCACCGCGGTGGGAGGACGGACGGTTTTCGTACGGCCGGGCGAGTGATCTCCCGGTGCCGCGCGGTGAAGATCCACCTCCGACACGCCGTCGCCCGAGCTGTGACGCCTCCCCGCTGACCAGGGCTTTCACGAAGAACCCGCAGGTCGAACCGCTGTTGACAGGCGACGGCAGGGGGCCGGTAGGTTCAACGGAGTCCACCACCGGACGCCCGACCGGGGAACGTTCGCCACTCGCCGCGGCGCCGCTGGGTCAGGGACGGTGTGCCGCACCGGCGCACCGCCACTGAGCCAGGCTCAGCGCCCGCGCCACAGCGGGAGAGCGTTCCGGCCGGGGAGGTGTGACCCGGGTGGGGCCCGGGCGTCCAGTAGACAACGGCTTTCGGTCGACCCGCAGCCAGCGGGCCCCAGGTCGGCCCGAAGGGCGCCGGGCCCCCATCCGCAGAACGCAATCGGCCAAAAACCGGATTCTTACCCCGCCTTTGGGGAATCGACACCACCCCACGATCGTCCTGTCACGTCGGCGCAGGCTGTGACCACTATGGTGGACCTCTGCGTACGGACACGGAGGGGCAGCGGTGAACGACGGCGACGGGACCCTGGCGGCACAGGCCGGGGAGCGGCGGTTCGGCCCGCTCGGCACGACGTTGGTGATCATTCCGACCTACAACGAGGCGGAGAACATCAAGGCGATCGTCGGCCGGGTGCGCGAGGCGGTCCCCGAGGCACACGTGCTGGTGGCCGACGACAACAGCCCCGACGGCACGGGCAAGCTCGCCGACGAACTGTCCGTCGGCGACGACCACGTGCACGTCCTGCACCGCAAGGGCAAGGAGGGCCTCGGCGCCGCCTACCTCGCGGGCTTCCAGTGGGGCATGGACAACGGCTACGGCGTCCTGGTGGAGATGGACGCCGACGGCTCCCACCAGCCCGAGGAACTGCCCCGCCTGCTGACCGCCCTCAAGGGCGCCGACCTCGTGCTCGGCTCCCGCTGGGTGCCCGGCGGCCGCGTGGTGAACTGGCCGAAGTCCCGGGAGGCCATCTCCCGCGGCGGCAGCCTCTACTCCCGGATCGCCCTCGACCTGCCGCTGCGCGACATCACGGGCGGCTACCGCGCCTTCCGCCGCGAGACCCTCGAAGGGCTCGGCCTCGACGAGGTCGCCTCCCAGGGCTACTGCTTCCAGGTCGACCTGGCCCGCCGCGCGGTCAAGGCCGGGTACCACGTGGTCGAGGTGCCCATCACCTTCGTCGAGCGCGAACTCGGCGACTCCAAGATGAGCCGCGACATCCTCGTGGAGGCGCTGTGGCGGGTCACCACGTGGGGCGTGGAGGAGCGGGTCGGCAAGATCATCGGCCGCGGCAAGCCTTCCCGGCCCTGACCTGCCCGGGGGGCGGCCCCCGGTGGTGGTGGCGGGCGGGGTTGCTCCGGCCCGGTGGTGACGGCCGCGGGTATCCGACCCCGACGACCGAGGGCGTACGGCCGCACAGCCGGAGCTGATCGTCCGCTTACGCGGTGCTGAGCCCGGGCCAGGCACACTGGACGCATGACGACAGGCGCTTCGACCCCCACCTATCCGGCCCGGCCCCGGCGCTCCCGGCTGCGGACGTTCCTGCCGCTGGGCCTCGTCGCCTGGCTGGTGCTGGAGATCTGGCTGCTGACCGTGGTCGCGGGCGCGACGAGCGGGTTCGTGGTGCTCCTGCTCCTGCTCGCCGGCTTCGTCCTCGGCGCGGTGGTGATCAAGCGGGCGGGCCGGCGCGCTTTCCAGAACCTCAACGAGGCGCTCCAGCGCGGCGAGGCGCCCTCCGGCTCACGCGGTGGCGGCAACGGCCTGATGATGCTCGGCGGCCTGCTCCTGATGATCCCGGGTCTGCTCTCGGACGCCCTGGGCCTGCTCCTGCTGCTTCCGCCGGTGCAGAAGGCGGTCAGCCGCTACGCCGAGCGCACCTTCGACCGCAAGCTTCGCGCGGCCGTCCCGGGGACCCTGGGTGACGCCTTCCAGCAGGCTCGCTTCCGCCGTCCCGACGGCAGGGTCGTGCAGGGCGAGGTCGTCAGGGACGAACCCGGTGGGACCCCGCGGGACCCCAGGCCGCCGCTGACGCCCTGAGATCGCGCCCGGCCCGGCCGGGGTCGGGCACACGTCCGGCCGGCCCGGTGTGCGCCGGGCCGGCCGTGAGTGGGCATGACACCGCGGGCGCCGTACGTGACGTACGGCGCCCGCGGTCTTGTGTGTCGTGTTCCGCCCGACCCGCGCGGGGACTACGCCGACTTACGGCTGTCCCGCGGATGTACCGCGATGTTCATCGCTCCGGATCGGAGTACGGCCAGGCGCTCCGCGAGGACCTCTTCGAGTTCCTCGCGGGTGCGCCGTTCCATCAGCATGTCCCAATGCGTACGCGCGGGCTTGGCCTTCTTCTCTTCAGGGCCGTCGCCGTCCACGAGGAGTGCTGTGGCCCCGCAGACCTTGCACTCCCACTCCGGCGGAATCTCCGCCTCGACCGAGAAGGGCATCTCGAAGCGGTGCCCCTTCTCGCATGCGTACTCCACGGCCTGGCGCGGGGCCAGGTCGATGCCGCGGTCCGTCTCGTAGCTGGTCACCACGAGGCGCGTGCCGCGAAGAGCTCGCTCACTCATGAATCGTGCCTCCCGGGCTTGTCGCCCACAGGACAGGTGTCGCTGTCGTCGTCATCCGGTCAACGTCCGGTCGGCGGTAAAGATTCCCGTTCCGGGTTCCGTTCCGGGTCAAGCGTCGCCCGTCGTAGCCGCCCTTGTTGTACCCACCAGCGCCCGGTTTGTCACATCTACCCACACATGTAACACAGCGTTTCGGCATCTTTGACGCGCAGTAACGGTACGCCTGGCAGGCCAAACGCGTACACTACATCGCTTTCGTGTTGAACGCTAAATCCTTTCGGGCACCGGGTTGCCCGCGTCGCCGATCGCCCGCCGAGAACAGGGAACGGGACAGGTCTGGCTGCCGCCGAGCACCAGCCCGATGCCCGAGGCCAGGACGAAGAACCAGACCGGCGCGCCGCGGGCAGGAAGTACCCGGCCGCCGGCGTCACCGTCCAGGCGACCAGTGAGCCCAGGATGGTGCGCTTCGCGCCGTGCACCCGGGCCGGCCGGCCCATGCCGAGCGCCCCCGCCACCGCCAGCACCAGCAGCACGGCTCCGATCAGCGTCGACTGCCCCAGCGCGAGTTCCTCGGAGCCGTACACCGACGCCTGGGAGGTCACCGTCTGGACGCCGTCGTCGTAGACCAGGTGGGCCGGCAGGAAGCCGAGGGTCAGCGGGTGCCGGCGCATGTCGCGTACGGTCGCGGCGAGCTGCCGGAAGCCGGGCGCGGACGGCCGGCGCGCGGCGGTCGCGCAGCCGCCGTGTCGGTGCCCACCCGTGCCCTCGCTTCCCCGTGAGTCGCCGCGCACGGTTCAGGGGCCGTCGGGCTAGGTCAGGAGTGTCGGACCCAGACGCCGCGGTCCTCCATGACCTTGCGCAACGTGTCGATGTGATCGGTCATGATGCCGTCGACCCCCAGGTCCAGCAGACGGTGCATGCGCTCGGGTTCGTTGACGGTCCAGACGTGGACCTGCAGCCCGCGCGCGTGCGCGGCCCGGACGAAGCGGTGGTCGACCACCGGGATGCCCGACTGGGACTCGGGCACCTGGGCCGCGACCGCCGAGCGGCGCAACATGGCCGGCACGCCCCAGGAGCGCAGCCGCAGGTTCAGCACCCCCCGGGTGCCGTACGAGGTCGCCAGGCGCGGCCCGGCCAGCCGCTGCGCGCGGGCCACGCGTGCCTCAGCGAAGGAGCCGACACAGATCCGGTCCCAGGCGCCGGCCCGCTCCACGAGGTCGAGGAAGGGGCGCAGCGCCCGCTCCGCCTTGATGTCGATGTTCCAGCGCGCCGTGGGGAAGGTCTCCAGGAGTTCCTCGAAGAGGGGCACCGGCTCCCGGCCGGCCACGCGCGCGTCCCGGACGTCCTTCCAGGGCAGGTCCGCGATCAGGCCCGCGCCGTCCGTCATCCGGTCCAGCGTCTCGTCGTGGAAGGCGACGAGCCTGCCGTCCGCCGTCGCGTGCACGTCGGTTTCGAGATAGCGGTAGCCCGCCTCGACCGCGCGCCGGAACTGCAGCACGGTGTTCTCCAGGCCGTCGGCCGCCCCACCCCGGTGGGCGAAGGGGATGGGGCCGGGATGGTCGAGGTAGGGGTGGCGTATCCGCGTGGTCACGGTCGCAGTATGGCTCGCCGCGATGGCCCGGCGGCAACCACCGTGCTGCTGTCGGATGCCGTGGGCACGGCGAACAAGCGCAGGAACTGCTGGGCGAGCGGGCCGATGGACACCGCGTACAGGACGGTGCCGACTCCGATGGTGCCGCCCAGGGCGAAGCCGGTCGCCACGACCGCCACCTCGACGGCTGTGCGCATCAGCCGGATCGAACGTCCGGTGCGCCGGTGCAGCCCCGTCATCAGGCCGTCCCTGGGCCCCGGTCCGAAGCGGGCGGCGATGTAGAGGCCGGTGGCCGCGCCGTTGAGCACGATGCCGGCGAGCATCAGGGGCACGCGTACGGCCAGGGCGTGCGCGTCGGGAAGTGCGGCGAGCGTGCCGTCCATGGCGATGCCGACCACGAACACGTTGGAGAGCGTGCCGAGGCCCGGACGCTGGCGCAGCGGAATCCACAGCAGCAGCACGGCCGCGCCCACGATGATCGACACGATGCCGATCGTCAGGCCGGTGAGTTCGGCCAGCCCCTGGTGCAGCACGTTCCAGGGCTCCAGTCCCAGGCCCGCCTCCACCAGCAGCGCGGAGCTGGCTCCGTAGAGGGCGAGCCCCAGATAGAGCTGGATGAGTCGCCGTCCGGTGCGGCTCTGTGCGGACACGTCGTCCCCCTGTGGTGGCAGTGGCCTGGTGCATGACACCCTGTGGCTTGGCAGTAGACGGTATCCATGGCCAATTCGGGGAAGGTGGACTGATTTCCATGGCGCAGTGGACCTCGGCGGTGGGGGCGGCCCAGCTGGCCCGGCTCCTCAACTCCCAGCAGGACCGGCCGGCCGGCCCCGGCACGCGCCGTCCGCCCGCCTATCGCGCGCTGGCCGACGGCATCCGACTGCTGGTGCTCGAAGGGCGCGTCCCGGTGGGTGCCCGGCTGCCCGCCGAACGTGAACTGGCGCTCGCGCTGTCCGTCAGCCGCACCACGGTCGCCGCCGCCTACGAGGCGCTGCGCACCGAGGGCTTCCTGGAGTCCCGGCGGGGCGCGGGCAGCTGGACCGCCGTACCGGCCGGCAATCCGCTGCCCGCCCGCGGTCTCGAACCGCTGCCCCCCGAGGCGCTCGGCTCGATGATCGACCTCGGCTGCGCGGCGCTCCCCGCGCCCGAACCGTGGCTGACCCGCGCCGTCCAGGGCGCGCTGGAGGAACTGCCGCCGTACGCCCACACCCACGGCGACTACCCGGCCGGGCTGCCGGCCCTGCGCTCGATGATCGCCGAGCGCTACACCGCGCGCGGGATCCCCACCATGCCCGAGCAGATCATGGTGACGACCGGGGCGATGGGCGCGATCGACGCGATCTGTCATCTGTTCGCGGGCCGGGGCGAGCGCATCGCCGTCGAGTCGCCCTCGTACGCCAACATCCTCCAGCTGATGCGGGAGGCCGGCGCCCGCCTGGTGCCCGTCGCGATGGCCGAGGGGCTGACCGGCTGGGACCTGGACCGCTGGCGGCAGGTGCTCCGCGACTCCGCGCCGCGCCTCGCGTACGTCGTCGCCGACTTCCACAACCCCACCGGCGCGCTCGCCGGCGACGACCAGCGGCGCGGGCTGGTGGAGGCGGCCCGGTCGGCCGGGACCGTGCTGGTCGCCGACGAGACGATGAGCGAGCTGTGGCTGGACGCCGGCGTCGAGATGCCGCGGCCCGTCTGCGCCTACGACGCGGCCGGGTCCACGGTCGTCACCGTCGGGTCGGCCAGCAAGGCGTTCTGGGCGGGTATGCGCATCGGATGGGTGCGCGCCGCGCCGGACGTGATCCGCAGCCTGGTCGCCGCGCGCGCGTACGCCGACCTGGGCACGCCGGTGGTGGAGCAGCTCGCGGTGAACTGGCTCTTCAGCACCGGAGGATGGGAGCGCGCCGTGGACGTACGGCGGTCCCAGGCGCGGGAGAACCGGGAGGCCCTCGTGACCGCGGTGCGGCGGGAGCTGCCCGAGTGGGAGTTCGAGGTCCCCCGGGGCGGCCTCACGCTGTGGGTGCGGACCGGGGGCCTGTCCGGGTCCCGGCTCGCCGCGGTGGGGGAGCGGGTGGGGGTGCGGGTGCCGTCCGGGCCCCGGTTCGGGGTCGACGGGGCGTTCGAGGGGTACGTGCGGCTGCCGTTCACCGTCGGCGGCGCGGTCGCTGAGGAGGCGGCGGTACGACTGGCGGCCGCGGCCCGCCTGGTGGAGAGCGGAAGCGCCGGCGGTGGCGAGGCACCCAGGACGTTCGTGGCCTGACCCGGCGGGAGGGCCGGCCGCGGGGATCGCGCGCCGCGCAGCGAAACGCCCCGCCGGCAGGGGTCGGCGGGGCGTTCCTGGCTGCCCGTGGGGGCGGGCGCGATTCGGGTGTGGCGCGGTGGTCGGCCGCGCTGGTTGTGCGGGGGGCGGGGTGCGAGCGCTGGACGGGCAGGGCGGCCCGGGGGTGAGCGCTGGGCGGTGGCGGCGGCCCGCGGTTGTCGTGTGCGCGGGGTGGGCCGCCGCGGGCGCGCGGGGGCGGGGCGGCCCGCAGGGCTCTACGCGGGTTCCGTGACCGCCGCGTCCGTCGCCACGGCCTCCGCCGGGACCGGTTCCGGCCGGGGCTCGGGCTGTGGCACCTGCTCGACCAGCTGTTCCCCGTCCGCCGGGGTCGTGCGGGGCGGCAGGAGCGCGAGGACCGCCTGCCGGTCGGTGTCGCTCGTCGCCTCGTCGTACGGGTCGGGGGTCGCCGGCACCTGGAGACGGTGGACCGGGCCGGTGCCCAGGCGGGCGTAGCCGCGGCCCGGCGGGACGTGCGGGACCGGAGTCGTGGGCGGGGACACGCCCAGGACCGCCTCCAGCTGCTCGGCCGAGGCGGGGCCGAGGACCACACGCGCGCGCGTGTGCTGCCGCACGGCGTCGCTCAGGACGTCGGCGCTGTCGAACTGTTCGGCCACGACCACGGTCACGTTCGTGGCGCGACCGTGCCGCAGGGGGATCTGGAGCAGGGACTGCGGGTCCGCGCGGCCGTCGGTCGCGGCCAGGTGGGTGAAGGCGCTCGGCCGGTCGAGGAGGATCCACAGGGGCCGCTTGGTGTCCTCCGGCGGCGGGTGGCCCGCCTGCCGGGCACGGTTGGTGGCGATGAGCCGGCGCTCCGTCTCGTGGGCGGCCCACTCCAGGCTCGCCAGCGCCCCGGACAGCCCGCACTCGACGGCCAGCACGGCGTCCCGGCCGGTCAGGCAGGCGTACTCGCCGCTGCCGCCGCCCTCGACGATGACCACGTCGCCGTACTGCAGAACCTGCAGGGCGACGGAGCGCAGCAGGGTCGAGGTGCCGCTGCCGGGCTGGCCCATGACCAGCAGGTGGGGTTCGGTGGAGCGGATGCCCGTGCGCCACACGACGGGCGGGACGTCGCGCTGCTCCTCGCCGTGGGTGAGCGGGAGCGTGCGCCGGACCTCGGTGGGGTCCGTGAAGCCGAGGACCGTCTCGCCGGGCGCCGTGACGAAGCGCTGGGCGGCGATGTCGGTGGGCAGCGGGGGCAGGACGGTGACGGTGAGCCGGTTGCCCTCCTCGTCCCACGTGAAGTGGTATTCGCGGCCGCGGCCCGACTTGGCGTGCAGCACCTGCTCGATCCGGGCGCGGGACTCCGCCTCGCCGTCGGTGAAGTACGCCGGGTAGCGGATCTCCAGGTGGGTGACGCGCCCCGAGTCGTCGAACTCGTGGACGGGGAAGGCGTCCTCCCAGCCGCCGCCGTGGGCGTACAGGGGGGCCGGGTCCTCGGCGGCCGAGAAGTAGGGGACGAGGGCGTCGTACAGCGACTGGAGGCGCTGGCTCTGCGTCTCGTCCGGCCCCTCGGGCTTCGACGGCCTGCGGTCGCGGCCGTGCCAGGCTGCCGCCGCCATCAGGGTGATGACGGCGAGCAGCGGACCGTACGGCGCGAGGGCCACGACCAGGACCACGGAGGCCACCAGGAAAAGCAGCGGCCCCCTTCTGTCCTTGGGGGTGTCGGCCCATCTGCGCCCCCCGGCGGATGCCAGTCGGCGCAGACCCCGGGTGACCGTGATCAGCGGGTGCAGGACGTCGGTGGCGCTGTCCGCCGCCGTCCGGGCCAGCTCCCGGCTCCGGGCGATCTGCGCGCTGCCTGTGCTCAGGATGCGGGGAAGGGGGCGCCGGGCCACAGCTGTCTCCTGACGGTGCGTGCGGACGGTGGGGGCGTCAGAACCTGATTCCGCCGAGGAGGCTCGCCAGGCTCTCGCCGCCGGCCTTGATGCTCGGCGCGATGGCGGTGCTCGCCAGGTAGAACCCGAACAGGGCCGAGACCATGGCGTGCGAGGCCTTCAGGCCGTCCTTGCGGAAGAAGAGGAAGACGACGATGCCGAGCAGGACGACACCTGAGATGGACAGGATCATTTGCGTTCTCCTGGTTCGCGGGGACAGTCACCATGAGTACTTCCAGGATCACAGGATGTATCCATACGATAAAAGGTGCAAGTGGGTGAATTACGGCTGATTTCACTCGGGTGGCAGAGCCCCGGCACCCCGGTGACCAGGGCCGTTACGGCTCACGGGGCCCCGTGCTCCCTGCCGGGGACATGTCCGGCCATGTGCGCCGGAAGCCAGTACGCTGGCGATTCACCTGAACGGTTGTAACGAGAGGCGGTCCGGCTGATGACCGAAGCCCCCGACCCCGAGGTCGTGGAGCTCGCGACCAAGATCTTCGACCTGGCCCGCCAGGGACGGGCGGAGGCACTCGTGGCGTACGTCGACGCGGGCGTGCCGGCCGACCTCACCAACGACCGCGGCGACAGCCTGGTGATGCTCGCCGCCTACCACGGCCACGCCGACGCGGTGCGTGCCCTGCTCGCCCGGGGTGCCGACGCCGACCGGATCAACGACCGCGGCCAGACCCCGCTCGCGGGGGCCGTCTTCAAGGGCGAGGCCGAGGTCGTCAAGGCCCTGATCGAGGCCGGTGCCGACCCGGCCGCGGGCACCCCGTCGGCCGTCGACACGGCCCGCATGTTCGCGAAGGCGGACCTGCTCGAACTGTTCGGCGTGAGCTGACCCGGCCGTCCTGACCAGGGAAAACTCAAGAAACGGGGGAGGCGGTGACCAGCCGTCGAAATATCGGTCGCGGCGGGACGAACTGCCGAGTCATCATGACCTCGTGATTCACGGACGCGATGGCCGGGCAGGTGACGCCGCACCGCGTGGACCGTGACGCGGCCCGCATGGGCCACCGACGAGAGGCAGAGGAAAATGGTCTACAGCAAGCAGGAAGCGGCGGGCGCCCCGACGTGTTGTCACGCGGCCAGGTAATGCACGTCCCCGGTTGCGTCGACGCTTGATGTGAGGCTGTCTCCCATGTTCGATCCGGTCATAGCGCCCAGCGGAACGCTGCTCGGCCTGCTTCAGCGGGGCCGCGGCGACGGCACCCTGCACGCGCTCACCGCACCGCGAGCCGAGGCGCTCGCGGCTCTGAACCACTGCGTGCTGCTCGACCCGCGCCACGACTGGCAGGTGGAGAACCGCTCCCTGTACTACGCCCGTCTCTACCTCGACCTGAACGGCGAGCTGGACGAGATCGAGGCGCACCTCTTCGACGTCGAGGACGCCTTCGACACCGAGGAGTCACGCACCGGGCTCGCCCTCGCGGTCCTGGGCCACCTCGCCTCCTACGGCAGGCTCGACGCCCTCGCCCTGCTGCGCAGGTACGCAGCCTCCGGCTCCAACTGGGCCTGGGCCCTGGACGAGCTCGCGCTGCGCGACGACGACGCCGGCCTGCGCGCCCTGGCGGCCCCCGTCCTGGCGCGCTTCGCGACCGACGCCGAGGGCGAGGCGGAACTCGCCGCCGCCGTACGCGACGCCTTCGAACCCCGGCCCTGGCGGCTGTGGGCCGAGGATCCGCGCGAATCCGTCGCCGGCCGGGTGCGAGCCGCCCACGAGTCCGGCTGCTTCGACCGCTGGCAACGCCAGATGCGCCCCACCGGCCCACGCCCCGGATGGAGCGTGCAGGCCGTCTTCGAGTGGGCCCAGCAGGGCATCGAACGCGGCGCCGCGCTCCACGTCCCGGCCGCCCGCTGCCTCTCGGCCGTCGCCGGCCCCGAGGACCGCCCCGCGATCGTCGGAGCCGCCGAGGACGGTACCGACGGCGCCCGCTGCACCGCCCTGCGCTACCTCGCCGACAGCAACGACCCCGACGCCCTCCGCCTGATCGAGCGCGCCACGGCCACCGGCTCCGCCCTCGTCGTGGAGGCCGCCGTCGACGCCTTCGAACGGATGCGCAGCGTCGCCGCCGTCGACCGCGCGCGAGGCTGGGCCCGACGGCCCGATCCGCTCGGCGCCGCCGCCGGCCGGATGCTCGCCTGCCGGGGCGGGGCGCAGGACAGCGACCTGGTCCTCGCCGCACTCCGGGAGGCCGTACGGGGCGAGGGACCCGACGCGCCGACGCTGTGGACCCTCGTCGACGGCGCCGGACGGCTCGGCATCGCCTGCGCCGCCCCCGTCCTGCGGCACGTCTACCGGGAGACCGCGTCCTCCCATCTGCGCGGCCGCGCCGCCCGCGCGCTCGCCGCCACCGACCCGTCCTACGCCACCGGATTCGCCGTCGAGTGCCTCTGGGACTGCGAGGAGACGACCCGCGAGATCGCCGCCCGGCACGCCGAGACCGGCGACGCCCGGGTCGTGGAGCGCCTGCGCAGGCTCGCCGCCGACCCCGCCGAGGAGGCCGAGGTCCAGACGGCCGTACGCAGCCGGATCGGCCCCGACGCGCCCGCCGTGTGAACGGGGGATGACCCGCAGGGCGGGCGGGCATGGACGCGGCCCGACCTGCCCGGGTGCGCAGCGCAACGCTCATGGACCGTTCCTCGCCCGGACAGATCCACGTTGACGCGGGCACGTCCGGTACGGCGACAACACGGGTATGCGTGTCGTCATCGTGACCGAGTCCTTTCCCCCCGACGTGAACGGCGTGGCCCACTGCGCGCTCCAGACCGCCCGGCACCTCGTGGACCGCGGTCACCTTCCCCTCGTCGTCGCGCCGGCCACCGCCGCCGGCAGCGGGCCCGACGCCTCGGCGCCGTGCCCGGTCGTCCGTGTCCCCTCCCTACCGCTCCCGGGCTACCCCCAGGTCCGCGTCGCCCTCCCCAGCCGACGCGTCGCCGCGGCCATCACGGAACACCGTGCCGACCTCGTCCACCTGGCCGGCCCCTTCGTCCTCGGCGTCCGCGGCATGGCGGCCGCCGCCCGGCTCGGCATCCCCGCCGTGGCCGTCTACCAGACCGACCTCGCCGGCTACGCCCGCACCTACGTGGGCGCCGGTGAGGCGGCCGCCTGGCGGCGCATACGCTCCGTCCACTCGGCCGCCGACCTCACGCTCGCCCCGTCCGGCCCGGCCCTGCTCGACCTGGAGGCACACGGCGTGCCCCGGGTCCGGCTGTGGGCGCGGGGCGTGGACACCGCCCGCTTCCGCCCCGAACTGCGCGACACCGCGCTGCGCCGCGAACTCGCCCCCGGCGGCGAACTGATCGTCGGCTATGTCGGGCGCCTGGCACCCGAGAAGCAGATCGAACTGCTGGCCGGCGCGTGCGGCCTGCCCGGCGTACGGGTCGTCGTCGTGGGCGACGGGCCGAGCCGGGCGAGCCTGGACCAGGCACTGCCGGGCGCGGTCTTCCTGGGCCGGCGCACCGGCGACGAACTCGCCCGGATCTTCGCCTCCCTGGACGTCTTCGTGCACACCGGCCCCTTCGAGACCTTCTGCCAGACCGTGCAGGAGGCCATGGCGAGCGGCGTGCCCGTCGTCGCGCCCGCCGCGGGCGGGCCGCTGGACCTGGTCGCCCACGGACGCACCGGGGTGCTGGTTCCGCCGCGCGACCCCGACGCCGTACGGGACGCCGTCGCCTCCCTGGGCGCCGACCCCGCGCTGCGGGCCGCCTTCGGCGCCGCGGCGCGCGCCCGTGTCGAGGGTCGCACCTGGGCCGCCGTCGGTGACCAGCTCATCGGCCACTACGGCGACGTGCTCGCCTCGCGCAGGACGGTGGTGGCGGCATGACCGGGCTGCGGATCGTACGGCTGGCGAACTTCGTCGCGCCCTCCTCCGGCGGTCTGCGCACCGCGCTGCGCGAGCTGGGCAAGGGCTTCAGGGCGGCGGGACACGAGCCGGTGCTCGTGGTGCCCGGCGAGCGGGCCGGTGACCGGGAGACCGAACAGGGGCGCGTCATCACCCTGCCGGGTCCGCTGCTGCCCGGTACCGGCGGCTACCGCGTCCTCACCGACAGACGCCGGGTCGCCGCGCTCCTGGAGGAACTCGCCCCCGACCGCCTGGAGGTCTCCGACCGGACGACCCTGCGGTGGACCGGAAAGTGGGCGCGGCGGGCCCGCGTCCCGGCCGTGATGGTCTCCCACGAGACGGCCGACGGCGTCCTGCGCACCTGGGGCCTGTCGGAGAACCTCTCCCGGCGCGCGGCCGACGCCCTCAACGTCCGTACGGCCCACACCTACGCGCGCGTGGTGTGCACCACCGAGTTCGCCGAGCGGGAGTTCGTGCGCGTCGGGGCCCGCAACGTCGTCCGGGCCCCCCTGGGCGTCGACCTCGTCCAACGGCACCCGGACCTGCGCGACCCGGGGCTGCGGGCCCGGCACGCCCGCGGGCAGGAGGCACTGCTCGTGATGTGCTCCCGGCTGTCGGTCGAGAAGCGGCCCGGCACCGCGCTGGACACCCTGGAGGCGCTGCTGCGGCGCGGCCGGCGCGCGGTCCTGGTGATCGCCGGGGACGGGCCGCTGCGCGCGCGGCTCGAACAGCGGGCGCGCGAGCGCGGACTGCCGGTCACCTTCCTCGGCCATGTCGGCGACCCCGCGCTGCTGGGCGCGCTCCAGGCGTCGGCCGACGTGTGTCTGGCGCCGGGACCCGCCGAGACGTTCGGGCTCGCCGCGCTGGAGGCGATGGCCTGCGCCACCCCGGTGGTGGCCAGCGCCTCGTCCGCGCTGTCGGAGGTCATCGGTTGCGCCGGAGCCACGGCCGCCGACCACGGGGCCGCCTTCGCGGACGCGGTGGAGACGCTGCTGGCGCTTCCGGAGCCGGCCCGGCGCGAGGCCGCACGCGCGCGTGCGGAGTGTTTCGGATGGCGTACGTCGGTCGAGGCGTTCCTCGCCGCGCACGACGCGGTGGTGCCGGGCGCCACCCGTACGTTCCTGCCGGAGGGCGTCGGATGAGACCGCTGCGTTTCGTCGCCCTCGGTGACTCGCTCACCGAGGGCGTGGGCGACCCCGCGGGGGACGGGTGGCGCGGCTGGGCCGCACTGCTCGCGGACGGGCTCGCCGGGACGACGGACGAGGGCGCGGCGCCCGGCCCTGACGGTGAGATCGAGCAGACCGTCGCGTTCACCAACCTCGCGGTGAGCGGCTCCCAGACGCGTGACGTGCTGGAACGGCAGCTGCCGGCCGCGCTCGCCCTGCGCCCGGACGTCGTGTCGGTGGTCATCGGCGTCAACGACACCCTCCGCTGCACCTTCGACATCCGTGCCGTCGCGGCCCGGCTCGACACCGTGTACGCGGCCTGCACGGACCTCGGCGCGGTCCTGCTCACGGCGTGTCTGCCCGACCCGGGCGGGGCGCTCGGCCTGCCGGGCGCACTGGCCCGCCCGCTCGCTCGGCGGCAGCAGGCGGTCAACGCGGTCGTCCACGCCCTGTCCGACCGCTACGGCGCCGTGCACCTGCACGCCTCCGAGGGTGCGTGGATCACCGACCGCGCGATGTGGAGCGCGGACCGGCTGCATCCGGGGGAGCGGGGGCACCGGCAACTCGCGGCGCGCTTCCACGCGTTGCTGGCCCGGGAGGGCGTCGCGACCGGGCCGGCGCCCTCGCCGGAGCCGGAGTTCGCGGTGCCCACCAGGTCCGCGAGCCTGTGGTGGCTGGCCACCGCGGGCACCGGCTGGGTGGCCCGGCGGTGCACCGACCTGCTGCCCCAGCTCCTGACGCTCGCCGCGGACGAGCTGCGCCACCGCGCGCGCGGAACGAGCGGCCGGCTCGACCTCCGCGCATCCGCGGGGGTCTCCGCGGCACTCAGCGCACTGACGGCGACGGAACGGGCCGACGTGGCGTGAGGGGCGTTTCGGGCGGCGGGCGTGGGGGCGGGGTGGGGCGCCCGCCCGGTGCGGCCCCTACAGCCCGATGAGGGCGATCATCAGGTGGCCGTCGTGGCCGTCGTGGCCGTCGTGGCCGTCGTGGCCGTCGTGGCCGTCGTGGCCGTCGTGGCCGTTGCGGCCGTCGTGGCCGTTGCGGCCGTCGTGGGCGTCGTGGCCGTCGTGGGGGCGGCGTGGGCGCCGTGGCCGTCGTGGGGGCGGCGTGGGCGTCGTGGCAGTCGCCGGCCGACGGGTCGGCTGTCGGCTGCCTTGGCGCCCCGCCCTGGCGCCCCGACTGCCGTGTCAGCGGCGGCGGACGGTCACGAAACGCACCGGGATGCCGGGCACGGCCTGCGCGGCGGCCGGGAGGTCGGTGGTGCGGACGACGGCGATGACCGGGTAGCCGCCGGTGGTCGGGTGGTCGGCCAGGAAGACGACCGGCCGGCCGTCCGGCGGTACCTGGACGGCGCCCAGCACCATGCCCTCGCTGGGCAGTTCACCGGACCGGGCCCGCTCCAGGGCGGGCCCCTCCGTGCGCAGTCCGATGCGGTTGCTCGCGGAGGACACGCGGTACGCGCGGGTGGTGAAGGTCCGTACGGCCTCCGGTGTGAACCAGTCCTCGCGCGGGCCCGGTGTGACGCGCAGGACGAGTTCGGCCGGGGGACGCGGCTGCGGGGCCACGTCCACGCGCGCGTGGAGGTCGGCCGCGGGTCCCAGCGGCAGGACCGCGCCGTCCGCCAGCGGTGGCGGGCCCAGGCCCGAGAGGAGGTCCGTGGAGCGGCTGCCGAGCACCGGTTCGACGGCGATGCCGCCGGACACCGCGACATAGCCGCGTACTCCGGCGAGGGCCGGCCCGACCTCCAGAAGCGCCCCGGCGGGTACGAGGACCGGTGCGCCCCAGGGGGCCGGGCGGCCGTCCACGGTCACCCGGCAGGGCGCCCCGCCGACCGCCGCGGTGACCGTGCAACGGGGGCGCAGGGCGCACCCGTCGAGCGTGGTCTCCAGGACGGCCGCCTCGGGCGGATTGCCGGCCAGCCGGTTCACCAGCGCGGCCGTGGGCGGGTCCAGCGCCCCGGAGCGGGGCACCCCCAGGTGGGCGTGCCCGGGACGCCCCCGGTCCTGCACGGTGGTCAGCGCCCCGGCCCGTACGACGGCGAGCGCGCGGTCGGTCATCAGGACGCCACCGGGACGAAGCGGACGCGCGTGCCCGGCGACAGCAGCGCGGCCGGCACGCGCGCGGTGTCCCACAGCACCACGTCGGTGGTGCCGATCAGCTGCCAGCCGCCCGGCGACGCGCGCGGGTACACGCCGGTGTACGGGCCCGCCAGGGCCACCGACCCGGCCGGTACGGCCGTGCGCGGGGTGGAACGGCGCGGCACGTCGTAGCGCGACGGCAGTCCGGTGAGGTACCCGAAGCCGGGGGCGAACCCGCAGAAGGCGACCCGGAACTCGGTGTCCGCGTGGATGCGGGCCGCCTCCCGCCCGGACACACCCCAGTGCGCGGCGACGTCGGCCAGGTCGGGGCCGTCGTAGCGCACCGGGACCTCCACGACCCCCCGCGCGCGCGGGGGAGCGGGGGGCACCCTGGAGGCCGTCAGCTCGGACGCCACGCGGTGCGGGTCGCTGACGCCGTCCAGGAGGACCGTGCGGGCCGCCGGGACGATCTCCCGGGCGGTCAGCAGGCCCTCCGCGCGGCGGCGCAGCAGTTCGGCGTGCAGTGCCTGGGCCTCGTCGCCCGAGGCTACCTCGACGAGCAGGGCGCCCTCGCCCACCGGCAGCACCCTCATGCGAAGGCCTCCACCCGCACGCCCGACTCCTCCAGCCGCTTCCGGACCCGGCGGGCCAGTTCCACCGCACCGGGTGTGTCCCCGTGCAGACACAGGGAACGCGCGCGGACCGGAACGCGCGCCCCGGAGCGGGCGGTGACCACCCCGTCGCGGGCCAGTCCCAGCGAGCGCGACACGACGGTCTGCGGGTCGCTGACCACGGCGCCGTCCTCGCCGCGCGGGACGAGGGTGCCCTCCGCGGTGTACGCGCGGTCCGCGAACGCCTCCGGGACGGCCGGCAGACCCGCCTTCCCGGCCAGCTCCAGCAGCCGCGAGCCGGGCAACCCCAGCACCGGCAGCGTGGCGTCGGCGAGGAGCACACCGTCGACGACCGCGCCGGCCTGCTGCGCGTCGTGCACGGCGCGGTTGTAGAGCGCGCCGTGCGGTTTGACGTAGGACACGCGGGTGCCCGCCGCCCGCGCGAAGACCTGGAGCGCGCCGATCTGGTAGGCCACCTCGGCCGCCAGCTCGGCGGACGGCACGTCCATCGCGCGCCGCCCGAAACCCGCGAGGTCCCGGTAGGAGACCTGGGCGCCGATCCGGACCCCCCGCTCGGCCGCCTGGTCGCACACCCGGCGCATGGTGACCGGGTCCCCGGCGTGGAAACCGCAGGCCACGTTGGCGCTGGTGACGACGGACAGCAGGCCCTCGTCGTCGGTCAGCCGCCAGCGGCCGAAGCCCTCGCCGAGGTCCGCGTTGAGATCGATCGGGGTCATGGATCCAGTGTCTCCTGCTCATGCCACGCGGTACTGCTCGTCGCGGGCGTCGGTGAGGAACATCTGCCCGGGGGCATGGGTGATGGCGAACGGCGGACGCGAGGCCATCACCGCGGCCTGCGGGGTCACCCCGCAGGCCCAGAACACCGCGATGTCGTCCGGCTCGGACTCCACCGGGTCGCCGAAGTCGGGGCGGCCGAGGTCGTGGATCCCCAGGGCCGAGGGATCGCCGCAGTGCACGGGGCTGCCGTGCACCGCCGGGAGCAGACTGCTCTCCCGGATGGCGGCCGCCAGGTGCTGCGGCGGCACCGGCCGCATGGAGACCACCATCGGCCCGTGCAGCCGCCCGGCCGGGCGGCACTGGCGGCCGGTGACGTACATCGGCACGTTGCGCCCCTGCTCGATGTGGCGGATCGGGACGCCCGCCCCGGTCAGCGCCCATTCGAAGGTGAAGCTGCAGCCGATCAGGAACGACACCAGGTCGTCACGCCAGTGCGCGCGCACGTCGGTCGGCTCCTCCACCAGCTCGCCGTTCTCCCACACCCGGTAGCGCGGCAGATCGGTGCGCAGGTCGGCGCCGTCGGCCAGGACGGTCGTCGGGGAACCGGCGTCGGTGACGTCGAGCACCGGACACGGCTTGGGGTTGCGCTGGCAGAACAGCAGCATGTCGTACGCCCAGTCGGCGGCCACCGAGATCAGGTTGACCTGGGTGTGGCTCGCCGCGACCCCGGCGGTGGGCCCCGCCAGACCAGCGCGGAAGCGCATCCGGGCGTCCTGGGGGCTCCACGCGTGCGCGTGCGGGTCGACGACGGTCAGGGGGCGGTCCCCCGCGGGGGTCGACGGCCGGGCTCGCGGCGCGGTCACCGGACGGTCCTGGGTCGTGTTCACGTGAGTTCCTTCCCGGCGGTCTCCGGCAGGCCCAGCAGGGCCAGCGCGGCGATGGCGTATCCGATCGCGCCGAACACCAGCGCGCCGCCCACACCCCAGCTGTCGGCGAGGAACCCCACCGTCGTGGGGAAGACGGCGCCCACCGCGCGACCGGTGTTGTAGGTGAAGCCCTGGCCGGTGCCGCGCACCGCGGTCGGGTACAGCTCGCTCAGATACGACCCGAAGCCGCTGAAGATCGCCGACATGCAGAACCCGAGCGGGAAGCCGAGCACGAGCAGCACGGTGTTGGCGCCGCTCGGGATGTTCGCGTACGCCAGGATGCACACGGCCGACAGCAGCGCGAAGAGCCAGATGTTGCGCCTGCGGCCCAGCCGGTCGGTGAGGTATCCGCCCGTCAGGTAGCCGAGGAAGGCGCCGGAGATCAGGAACGTGAGGTAGCCGCCGGTGCCGACGACCGACAGGTCACGCTCGGTCTTCAGATACGTGGGCACCCACGTGGCGAGGGTGTAGTAGCCGCCCTGGACGCCGGTGGAGAGCAGCCCGGCGAAGACCGTCGTGCGCAGCAGGCCCGGCGCCTCGGGCGTGCCCGGCCTGAAGATCGCCGTGAACGAGCCCTTCTCGGCGCTCTTCTCGCGGGCCGCGGCCGCCTGGGGCGCGTCGTGCACCCGGCGCCGCATCCAGATGACGAGCAGCGCGGGCAGCGCGCCCGTCCAGAACATCACCCGCCAGGCGAGGTCGGCGCCGAGGAAGGAGAAGACCAGCGTGTAGACCACCGCGGCCAGTGCCCAGCCCACGGCCCACGAACTCTGGACCGCGCCGAGCGTACGGCCGCGGTGCCGGGCGCTCGCGTACTCGGCGACCAGGATCGCCCCGACCGCCCACTCACCGCCGAAGCCAAGCCCCTGAAGGGCCCGGAACACCAGCAGCGTCTCGTAGTCGGGCGCGAAACCGCAGGCGACGGTGAACACCGCGTAGGTGACGACGGTGATCATCAGAGCCCTGACCCGGCCGACGCGGTCCGCGAACACCCCCGCGAGGGCACCGCCGACCGCGGATACCACCAGCGTCACGGTGGTGAAGAGCCCGGTCTGTCCGCTGTCCAGGCCGAAGTACGAGGCCAGCGCCACCATGCTGAGCGGCAGCGTGAAGTAGTCGTACGAGTCGAGGGCGTAGCCGCCGAACGCGCCGGCGAAGGCGCGGCGGCCGCGCGGACCGAGGGCGCGCAGCCAGCCCAGCGCGCCGTCGTCGGCGTGGGCGCCCGTCGCGACAGCGGCGTCGGGGCCGGTGGTCAGGGACTGTGGCGGTGGGGTCGTGCTCATGGGGCACCTCGCAGAGGGAGGACGGAGAGTGCGTGAGGACTGAGCCGTGCCGCGCGGGGAGGACCGGACGCCGTGGGTGCGGGAACTCCACCGTCGTCACAAGGTAGAGGATCGTTGAACGATCCTTCAATACCCGTGTTGTTTCGTTCCTGTGTCTGCGCTTGAATTCCGGGCATGGCAGAGCAGCTGACAGGACTGGCCGACGACCGCGCCCTCCTGGGCCGTACCAGCACCGCGGAACGGGTCGCGGACATCCTCAGAAGCCGTATCGCCGAGGGCTACTTCCCGCCCGGCACCCGCCTGTCGGAGGACAGCATCGGCGGCGCGCTCGGCGTCTCCCGCAACACCCTGCGCGAGGCGTTCCGGCTGCTCACGCACGAGAGGCTGCTGGTCCACGAGCTGAACCGGGGCGTCTTCGTCCGGGTCCTGACCGTCGAGGACGTCGAGGACATCTACCGCACCCGCGGCCTCGTCGAGTGCGCCGTGGTGCGCGGGCTCGGCGAGCCGCCGTACGGCCTCGACGGTCTCGCCGACGCCGTCGCGGAGGGACAGCGGGCGGCGCGCGAAGGAGACTGGAAAGCGCTGGGCACGGCCAACATCCACTTCCACCGGGAGCTCGTCGCCCTCGCGGCGAGCGACCGCACCGACGAGCTGATGCGCAGTGTCTTCGCCGAACTGCGCCTCGCCTTCCACGTGGTGGACGACCCGCGCCGGCTGCACGAGCCCTACCTCGCGCGCAACCAGCAGATCCTCCAGGCACTCCAGGCGCGGGACAAGGACGAGGCCGAGCGCCTGCTCGCCGTCTACCTCGCCGACTCGCTGAGGCGCGTGGTCGAGGTGTACCGCCGCCGGGTCGGCGAGGAGAGCTGAGGAGTGCTGACGGGGCCACGCACGTCACTCCGGTTGGGCAGCGCCGGGAAGGGGCGCGGGGAACCGCGCGACCGGTCCCACGGACGCGCCGCGGACGCCCGACGGCACACCGCGGCACGGGCGGCGCCACGGGCGGCTCCACGGGCGGCAGAGCGCTCGGCTGGGGCGCCGCCCTCATGCGACCACCACCGCACCCGTAGGACCACCACCGCACCCGTGTGACCGGCGCTGCGCCGGGGGCATCTGCGTCGTTTGGGTCGTTGTCAGACCGAGGACCTAGTCTGTGCACCGTGACTTCGCCTGCATCGACGGACAGCGTTCCGCCCCAGCTCAGCGCGGGGCCGCGCCCCGCACCGGGCCCGGCCGCCGACGAGGGACTGGCGCGGCGGCTGCGCGCGCTCGCCTGCACCGCGCCGCTGCACGACCTCGATGCCCGCAAGGCCAACCTCGCCGGCGAGTACTCGGTGTACGGCATGGCGGAGGTCGCCCTGTCCGCCATCGACCTGGTCACCCTGAACATGGACTTCGACACCGGCGCCGACCACGACCATGTCGTCGCCCGGCTCATCCCGCGCATCGCCGCCCAGGCCCCCACCCGGCCCGTGGCCGAGCACGAGCGCGTGGCCCGCTGGGTGCTGGAGAACCTGATCAACGTCGGCAGCGTGGACCGCGGATTCCGCGCCGTCTACGGCACGTTCGCGACGGACGGCACCTATGTGCGCCGCGACTACGACTTCAAGCTGATCGAGGAGGTGCCGGGCCCCGGCGGCACCGTCTACCTCCGTACCACCGACGAGGCGGTCAACGTCCTCGTGGGCGCTCTGGACACCGACGTCACCAGCGCCCAGATCGCCGCCGAGGTCAAGCTGGAGGTGCTGATCAGCCGCGGCCGCCTCGCCGACGCCCAGCTCGCCGCGGAACAGGCCCGCTACCGGACCGTGCAGTACTCCGAGACGCTGCGCCGGGCCCTGGACGCGACCCGGCGCAACGTGCGCGCGGTCGACTGGCTCAACTCGGTGCCCGACATGATCGCCGAGGCCCTCGACCACGTGGCCGACCGCTACCGCCACGAGAACGCCATCCTCACCAACATCCGCCGGGCCCGCGACGAGTCCGAGGACTCCGGGCAGAAGCGGCGCGCGGCCGAGCTCGTCGACATCGTCAAGGACTGCATCCGGCGCCACACGCAGCTCCAGTCCCGGCTGCTGGAGGCGGGCCCGCTGTTCCGCGCCGAGCAGGACCGGCAGGCGTTCGCCACCCCCCTGACCACCTCGGGGACCGACCTGTACGGCCACCTCCTCGCGCCCGTCCTGCCGCTGCCCCTGCGGGAGGCGGTCCGGGTCACCGACGCGTTCTTCGCGCACGGGACCGGGCTGCGGACCCCGGTGTCCGTACGGGTCGGCGACCTCGTCGACATCCTCCTGACGCCCCCGGTCGAGCGGGAACACCTCGGCGCGGAGATGCCCGAGCCGGACCTCGTCGCCACCCCGGACGACAGCCGGTTCAGCGAGGAGCAGTTGGCGGCGGCCACGGCACTGCTCGACCTGCCGGCCGACGCCCCCCGCCGGCTGTCCGGGCTGCTGGCCGAGGCCCGCCGGCAGGACCCCGAACTGCCCTACCTCGTCGCCCTGCTGGCCGTGCACGCGGCCAGTCCGCCGGTGGGCACCGCCTACCGGCAGGGCGAGCGCAAACTGCTGTTCGCCGTGGACGACGGCACCGAGCTGGACGACCCGGAGTTCGGCGGCGCCGACCTCATCGTCGGCATGGCCCTGCTGGACGCGGCGGGAATGACGGCGGACCGGACGGAGGCCGCCTGATGCCCCTGCCCCCGCACGGACCCGGTCCGACGTCCCGGCCGCGGCACGGAACGCTCGTGGCGGTTCCCCCCGGAACGCTCGTGGCGGTTCCCCCCGGAACGCTCGTGGCGGCTCCCCACAGAGCGGTCGGAGCGGCTCCCCACAGGGCGGGCCCAGCCGCTCCCGCCCGCGTGGCCCCTTCCGCCCGTGCGTCGGTCGCCGCCCACGCGAGCCCGCCGAGCACCCCACGCCCCCGTGCTTGTCGAGAGGTCGTCCCGCCCTCCGTCCCGCCCGTCGTCCCCCACCACCCCGAGGAGTCCCCGTCGTGAGCGAGCACGTCGACCGGAGCGAGCCGGAGGCCGTCGCCGCGCAGGCGAGTGCCGCCGTCACCCCCGCCGACGCCGCCGACGCGGCGCGGCTCGTCGCCTTCGGTCTCCAGCCCAAGCTCCAGCCCGCGCGCGACCAGGAGTACCAGGACCTGCTGCGGCGCTACCGCGAGGAGGCGCCGTTCGCGCGGCTCGCCGACGCGGTGGCCGCCGGACTCGGCCTGGTCGTCCTGGAGGTGTCCCCGCGCGCGGGGATGGCGGTGACCGCGGCCGAGGACTCGGTGTTCGCCGTCCGCATGGGCGACTACGCGCGGCGCACGTCCGCCGACTCGGCCGACCGCTTCCTGCACGGGCTGGCGCACCTCGCCGTCGCGGCCATGGCGTTCCCGCGGCCGGAGGACCTCGCCGACGACGGCTACATCGGGCGGGTCACCGTCAACGGCGTCGACGCGTTCGTACGTCAGGCCTGCCGCCGGCTGGAGGAGCGCGCCGAGGAGTTGGGCGAGGTCACCGACCCGGCCACCGACGCCCCCGGCCTGGAGAGCGCCTGGCGGATCTGGGCGAGACGCAGCGCCACCGGCGCCACCAAGGACGCGCGCCGCCTCGCCGGTTCGACGACCGGCATCGTCGGCAAGGCCGCCGCGTTCCTCACCGACTCCGGCTTCCTCCAGCGCACCGGCGACGAGAACGGCGGCACCTACCGCACCACGGCCCGCTACCAGCTCCAGGTGCGGGACATGGCCGGCACCGCCGCCATGGCCGAGCTCCTCGAACTGGGCGTCGTCCCGGTGACCGACGGCACGCCGAGCCTGCTGCCGGCCGAGGAGAGCGACGACCTGGACCTGGTGGCCGACGCCGGGCTCCCGTTCCACTCCTCCTGAGCCCCCAGCCCCTGCCACGTCCCCGACCTGCCGAAGACTTACGAGAGTCCGCCATGTACGAGTTGTCCCGGGTCCGCCTCTACTCCATCGGTCCCGCCGGTGCGCGCTACGCCGACACCGTGCTTGACCTGCGGGGCGTGGGCGAGCCCGTGCCCGACCCCGCGCCCATCCAGGCGGAGTTCTTCGCGGAGGAGCCCGTCGGCCCGCCCCTGCGGCCGGCCCCCGCCGGCGTGCTCTTCCTGGAGAACGGCGGCGGCAAGTCCGTCCTGCTCAAGCTGATCTTCTCCGTGATGCTGCCCGGCCACCGCAACACGCTCGGCGGCGCCAGTTCCGGAGTGCTGCGCAAGTTCCTGCTCGCCGACGACTGCGGGCACGTGGCGCTGGAGTGGCAGCACGTGCAGACCGGCGAGTGCGTCGTGGTCGGCAAGGCCAGCGAGTGGCGCGGGCGCCAGGTCTCCAGCGACCCGCGGAAGTTCGCCGAGGCCTGGTACTCCTTCCGCCCCGGCCCCGGACTGAGCCTCGACAACCTGCCGGTCGCCGAGTCCACCGCCGTACGGCCGCCCGTCGAGGGCCAGTCCGGCGCGCAGGGCCGCCGGCGCACCATGAAGGGCTTCCGGGACGCCATCACCGAGGCGGGCAAGGCGTACCCGCACCTGGAGGTCCACTGGGAGGACATCCACGACCGGTGGATCGAGCACCTCGGCGATCTGGGCCTCGACCCCGAACTCTTCCGCTACCAGCGGGAGATGAACGCCGACGAGGGCGAGGCCGCCGGACTCTTCGCGGTCAAGAAGGACTCCGACTTCACCGACCTGCTGCTGCGCGCCGTCACCGACACCCGCGACACCGACGGACTGGCCGACCTGGTCAGCGGGTTCGGCAACAAGCTGGGCCGGCGCGCCGAGCTGATCGCCGAACGGGACTTCACCGCCGGGTCGGTGGACCTGCTCGGCCGGATCGTCGAGGCCGCCGAGGCCCGCTCCCGCGCCCGCGAGATCCACACGGGGGCCGAGCGCCGCACACGGACCCTGGCCCGCCGGCTCTCCGCTCGGGGCGCGCGGGAGCGCCTCCGGTCCGGCGACCTCGCCCAGCGGGTGACCGCCGCCGCGTACGCCGTGACGCACGCCGAGACAGGCCGCGCGCGCAGTGCCCTGATCGCCGCCGAACTCGCCTACCGGCACGCCTCGCTGGCGCTGGCCGGGGCCGAGAGGTCGGCAGCCGCGCTGAAGCGTGAGCTCGCCGACGCGCGCACCCTGCACTCCGCCTGGCAGGCCGCCGAGGTGGTGCTGCGTCACCGCGCCGCCGCCGACCGCGTCGCCCGCGTGGCCACCGCCATCCAGGAGGCCGAGCGGGACGCGGCCCCCGCGCTCGCCGCCCGGTCCAGGGCTGCCGTGGACCTCGTACGCGCGCTGCACGCGGCCGCGGACGGCGCAGAGACCCTCGCCAACGAGGGCGAGGAGCGGTCCGCGGCGCTCCAGGAGGTCAGCGAGACCGCGCACCGGGACGCCACCTCCGCCGCCACGGAGGCGCAGCGCGCCCGCAGCGAGGCCGGACACCTGCGCCAGCGCCTCACGGAGGTCGAGCAGGAGACCGCCGAGGCCGTGCGTGCCGGCTGGCTCGACGACAGCGCGCCCGACGCCGACCCCGCGCGGGCCGCGCTCGCCGCCAGCGACGCCGAGAAGACCGCCGTGGCCGCCTGGGACGCGGCACGGGAGGCGTCGCGCCGGACCTCCGAGCACGCCCGGGAGGCCGCCGCGGCCGAGTCCCGCGCGGAGCTGACGGCGGCCCGCGCGGCGGACGCGGCGGCCGCCGCCGAAAGGTCCTACGACGCCGAGCGCCGCCTCGCCGAGGGCCTCGCGTCGGAGGAGCGCCTCGCGGAACTGCTGAGCCTGCCCGGCGTCTTTGCCGGTGCCGGGCGCGGCACCGTGCCCGCGCCGCGTGCGGGGGCCGACGGGCCCGCCGCCTCCCCGGGTGCCGGCACGACCCCGCCCGGCCGGTCCGAAAGCGGCTCCCTCACCCCCGAGGACCTGGACCGCTTCGCCGGTGAACTGCGCGAACTGCTCGACGACGCCGTCTCCCGGGCCGAACGCCAGCTCTTCGACCTGCGCACCGCCGCCGCGGACGACGCCCGGATCCTCGGCGCGCTCGGCGACGGCGGGCTGCTGCCGCCCGGCCCCGACGTGCTGGCCACCGTGGAGTTCCTCGGCGAACGCGGCATCCCCGCGCTGCCCGGCTGGCGTTATCTCGCCCAGGCCGTCGACCCCGTCGACCACGCCCGCGTCCTGGCCGCCCGGCCCGAACTGGTCGACGGTGTGATCATCACCGACCCCGACACGCACGCGCGGGCGCGGGAGGCGCTGACCGACGCCGCGCTGCTGCCGCGCTCCGCGGTGGCGGTCGGCACCGCGGCCGCCCTGCTCGCCCCCACGCCCGCTGCCGACACCCACGACGGCCGCCACGCCGACGTGTTCCTCGTACCGCCCAACCCGGCCATGCACGACGAGCACGCCGCCGACGAGGAGCGGCAGGCACTGCGCGCGCGGGCCGGCGCCCGGGACGAGGAGATCCGGGCGCTCGCCGCCCGGCTCGGCAAGGACCGGGAGCTGGCGGCACGCCTGTCGTCCTGGCGCACCGGCTGCCCCGCGGGGCGGCTCGTGGAACTCGCGCAGGCCGCCCGGGAGACCCGCGCGTTCGCCGAGGAGGCCGAGGCCGAGCTGGTCGAGGCGCGGACCGTGCGGACCGAGGCCGACGAGGCGGCCGCCGAGGCGGCCCAGGTGCGCGACGAACGTCAGGAGGCCGCGCAGAAGGCCCGGCGTGCCGCCGACGCCCTCGCCGGACTCGCCTTCCGGCTGCGCGAACGGGCCGGCTGGCAGGTCAAGCTGCGTGAACTGGCCGACGAAGCCGCCGAGTCGGAGGCCCGCGCCCAGGCCTGCCTGGAGCGGGCCCGGGCCGCCGACGAGGACCGGCGGGCCGCCCAGCGCGCCGGTGACGACGCCCGCCGGACCGCCCGCGCCCTGCGTGCCGAGCGCTCGGAGATCGCCGGCGCCCCCGACGACGTACCCGAGGCCGACGCGACGGCCCCGAAGTCGTCGCTGCCCGCCCTCCGCGAGGCCTACCGGGCCGCCTCCCAGGTGTACGAGAAGGTCGGCGTCGGCGCCGACCTGCGGGCCGAGCAGGCCCGGGCCGAGAGTGACGAGAGCGCGGCGCGCGCCGAACTGGACCGCCTCAGCAACAAGGTCCGCACCCGCGCCGGTCAGCTCCTGGAGTCGACCGACGGCTCGGACGGACCGTCCCGGCAGGCCGCCGCGGCCCGCGCCGACGAACTGGTCCAGCTCCTGGAGACCCGGATGTCCGCCGCCAGCGAGCAGCTCGGCCGGCTGCGCGCCGAGGCCGAACGGCACGCACCCGAGGAGGGTGAGGCGCACACCGAGCTGTCCGAGGACATGCTGCCGCGCGACGCCGAACACGCCCAGGGGCTGCTGCGCACCGCGAGTGCCGAACTCGCCTCCCGCACCGAGGCGTTGAACGGCGCCAGAGAGACACACGCGGAACTCCTCGACGCCCACCGCGCCGCTGAGGACGCCGCCGGCGGCTTCGACGAGATCGCCGCGACGCTCCGCGACCTGCTGCGCGAGCACACCGCCGAGGAGGAGCGGGAGGAGCCCGAGCCCTACCCCGGCAGCCCCGAGGGGGCCCGGCAGGCCGCCGCCGACGCCCGCCGCTCCCTGCGCGGCTGCGCCGCCGACCTGTCCGCCGCCGAGTCCGCCGTGCGCGAGGCGAGCGACATCCTCGTCCGGCACGCCAACTCCACGCGCTACGAGCAGGTCCGCACCCCCGCGCGGCAGCAGATCCGCGAGCTGCCGGCGTCCGCGCTGCCCGAGCACGCCCGGAAGTGGGCCGACGCCTTCGCGCCCCGCCTCCGCGTCCTCACCGACGAGCTGGCCCAGCTGGAACGCAACCGGGACTCGATCGTGGACCGGCTGCGGGGGCTGGTCGAGTCGGCCCTCGCCACCCTGCGCTCCGCCCAGCGGCTGTCCCGCCTGCCCGAGGGCCTGGGCGAGTGGTCCGGGCAGGAGTTCCTGCGCATCCGTTTCGAGGAGCCCGACCAGGCCGTCCTCACCGAGCGCCTCGGCGAGGTCATCGACGAGGCCACCCGGGCCGCCGTCAGGAAGAACTCCGACCTGCGGCGCGACGGTATGTCGCTGCTGCTGCGCGGGGTCGGCGCCGCCCTCATGCCCAAGGGCATCGCCGTGGAGATCCTCAAGCCGGACGCGGTGCTGCGCGCGGAGCGGGTCCCCGTCGGGCAGATGGGTGACGTGTTCTCGGGCGGACAACTGCTCACCGCGGCCATCGCCCTGTACTGCACGATGGCCGCCCTCCGCAGCAACGACCGGGGCCGCGACAAGCACCGGCACGCCGGCACGCTGTTCCTCGACAACCCCATCGGGCGCGCCAACGCCACCTACCTGCTGGAGCTCCAGCGGGCCGTGTCCAACGCGCTCGGCGTGCAACTCCTGTACACCACCGGTCTGTTCGACACGACGGCGCTCGCCGAGTTCCCGCTCGTCATCCGGCTGCGCAACGACGCCGACCTGCGGGCCGGCCTGAAGTACATCAGGGTGGAGGAACACCTCCGGCCGGGACTGCCCCAACAGGTCCCGGCCGGAGAGGGCGAAGCGGTGCACAGCGAGATCACGGCGACACGGATGTACCGGCGGCCCACACCGGCCACCGGTTGATCAGGCGTCCTCCTTCAGCAGGTCGGCGCACTTCTCGCCGATCATCATCGTCGTGATGCACGGGTTGACGGCGACGAGGTCGGGCATCACCGAGCCGTCCGCGACCCGCAGCCCCTCGACCCCCTTGACCCGCAGCCGCGCGTCGAGCGGGGCCGAGGCGTCGTCGTCCGCGCCCATCTTCACGGTGCAGGACGGGTGGTAGACGGTGTTGTGGGTCTGGTGGATGTAGTCGAGGAGTTCGTCGTCGGTGCGCACGTCCGGTCCCGGGGCCAGTTCGGCGCCCGCCCAGCCGCTCAGCGCGGGCTGCGAGACGATCTCGCGGGCCAGTCTCAGCCCGAAGGTCATCACCCGTACGTCGTGTTCGTGCGTGAAGTACCGCGGGTCGACCATCGGCTTGTCCCGGTAGTCCCGGGTGCGCAGCCGCACCGTCCCGCGGGACCTGGCGCCCGTCACGTTGGGCGTGAGGCAGAACGCGTTCTCGGAGGTGGGGTATCCGTGCCGGGCGGTGTTCATGTCGAAGGGCACCGAGCCGTAGTGGAACATCAGGTCGGGCCGGTCCAGGCCCGGTTCGGTGTCGTAGAAGACGCCCGCCTCCCACCACTGGCTGGAACTGGTCGTCATGGGCTGCTTGGCGTCCCACATGATGACGCCCTCGGGGTGGTCCTGGAGGTTCTCGCCGACGCCCGCCGCATCGACGACGACCTCGACGCCGGTCTCGCGCAGGTGCGCGGCCGGCCCGATGCCCGAGAGCATCAGCAGCTTGGGTGAGTCGATCGCGCCGCAGGACACGATCACCTCGCGCCGGGCCCGTACGGTACGGGTGTGGATCAGGTCCGGGTCCAGGTACTCGGCGCCCACGCAGCGCCGCCCGTCGAGCACGAGCTTCTTGGCCCGCATCCCCGTCCGTACCTCCAGGTTCGGCCGCTTGCCGAGGACCGGGTGCAGGTACGCCACCGAGGACGACTGGCGGATGTTGTCCTCGTCGGAGTTGATCTGGAACCAGTTGGCCCCGCGCACCACCGTCCGGCCCGTGTTGAACGGCGTGGTCGGGATGCCGGCCTGCGCGCACGCCTCCAGCAGGGCCGTGCCGCACGGGTCGTCGCTCTTGAGCGTGCGCAGCTTCACCGGCCCGGTGCGGCCGTGGTGGTCGCCGGGAGCGTCGTTGTTCTCCAGCCGCCGGTACAGCGGGAAGAGGTCGGCGGCGCTCCAGCCCGTACAGCCCGCCGCGGCCCAGCCGTCGAGGTCCTCGGCCGGCGCCCAGAAGGCGATACAGGAGTTGTGCGAGGAACAGCCGCCGAGCACGCGGGCGCGGGCGTGACGCATGAAGCTGTTGCCGCTGGCCTGCGGCTCGACCGGGTAGTCCCAGTCGTAGCCGGACTCCAGCAGGCCCATCCAGCGCTCCAGTCTGAGGACGTCGTCGTCACCGACGTCGCTGGGGCCCGCCTCCAGCACGCACACCGTGACGGACGGGTCCTCCGAGAGCCGGGCCGCCACCACGTTGCCGGCGGTGCCCCCGCCGACCACGACATAGTCGAACTCATCGTTGTCCATGAGCTGTTGACCTCCTTCAGTCGGTCGCCGGGGCGCCCAGCGGCGCGGCCGGGTCGTCCAGCCGGTGCTCGGCGAGTACGCCGGTCCTGTGCCGCTGCACGAACCAGTAGTAGGCGAAGCCGCCGCCGGCGATCACCGCGACGAACAGGACCGCGCCCCACCGCAGGTACCAGTGGAACGGGGCGGCCGCGTTGTAGACCTCGGCGCGCGGCCAGATCAGGTTGACCGTCATGGCCGTGCCCCACACCACGGCGACGATGTTGACGAGCAGACCCCAGCGGCCCAGCGAGAACTTGCCGTCGCCCGCGGGCTGCCACGTCCCGCGCAGCCTGGCCACCAGCATCGGGCCGGTGACGCCGAGGTAGGCGAGGTAGATCATGATGATGCCGATGCTGGTGACGACGGTGAAGATCTGCGGCTGGCGGATGTTGACGACGAGGATCGCCACGGCGAGGACACCGATGATCACCGCCGGCAGCACCGGGGTCTGGAAGCGCGGGCTGACCTTCGCCATCAGTGAGGACGCCGGCAGGTTGTTGTCGCGGGACATCGCGAAGGCGAGCCGGATCGCCGCCGTGTGCACGGCCAGCGCGCAGACGGTCACCGCGATCAGGACGCACCACAGCATCGCCTTGCCGGCCGTCGGACCGAGCACGTCGAGCACGATGAACTGCAGGCCGTCGGTGGAGAGTTTGTCGCCCTTCAGGCTGGAGACGCTCATCAGCGCGAGCAGCAGCACCAGTCCGCCGAGGATGAACGAGGCGACGATGGCGCGGATGATCGCGCGCGGTGCGTTCCGGGACGGGTCCAGGGACTCCTCGCCCAGCGAGGCAGCCGTGTCGAAGCCGTACATGACGTACGCGGAGGCCAGTGAGGCGACCATGAACGCGCCCAGGTAGCCGGCGGAGTGCCCGGCTCCGGTGCCCTGGGTGTCGGTGACGACCTGCGGCCCCCGCGTGATGTGGACCGCGAACAGCACGATGAGGACGACGGTGGCGACCAGCTCTATGAGCACGCCCGCGCTGTTGATGGTGGCCATCAGTTTGACGCCGAAGGCGTTCACCAGGGTCGTGAACAGGATCAGCACCGTGGCGAGGACGACCGCGTTGGTCGCCACGTCGTACGTGCCGGTGCCGTCCCCGACGAACTGGAACACCGACGAGATCTGCGGAAGCGTCAGCTGGTAGGCGAGGGCGACGGCCGAGATCGACACGATCGAGGCGATCAGCATCATCCAGCCGGCGAGCCAGCCCAGGTGCGGATTGCCCACCTTCTTCGACCAGTTGTAGACCGACCCCGCCACGGGATAGCGGGCGGCCAGCTCGGCGAAGCACAGGGCGACCGTGAACTGGCCGACGAAGACCATCGGCCACGACCACCAGTAGGCGGGGCCGCCGCTGCCGTAGCCGAAGTAGAAGAGCTGGAAGGTGCCGGTCAGGATGGAGATGTAGCTGATCCCGGCGGCGAAGGTGTGGAAGTTGCCGAGGGTGCGCTTGAGTTCGGGTCTGTAGCCGAACTCGGCGAGTTCGGCGTCGTCGTGGCCGTGCTCGGACGGTGGTTGTTCGGTGGTCGTCATGAGCGGACTCCTGGTGGGCCTGGAGGAGGGGATGGAGCGGCTCGGTGCGGGTGCCTGGATCGGTGGGGGAGACGGTACGTGGGGGGTGTGGGGTCGGGGGGCGGATACGCGGTGCCCGGGGGAGCCGTCAGGCGAACCAGCCCTGGGGCGCGGGGGCCGTGTTGCGCCAGATGTGCTTCGCCTCGCGGTACTCGGCGAGCCCGGAGGGACCCAGTTCGCGTCCGGTGCCGGACTGCTTGAAACCGCCCCACTCCGCCTGTGGCACATAGGGGTGGTAGTCGTTGATCCAGACGGTGCCGAGCCGCAGCCGTGCCACGACCCGGGCCGCCCTGGCCTCGTCGCTCGTCCACACGGCGCCGGCGAGCCCGTAGATCGTGTCGTTGGCCAGGCGCAGCGCCTCGTCCTCCGTGGTGAAACGTTCGACGGTCAGCACCGGCCCGAAGGACTCCTCCCGGACCACCGTCATGCCGGCGGCGCACTCGTCCAGCACGGTGGGCGGGTAGTAGAAGCCGTCCTCCAGGCCCGGCCCGGACGGACGCGCGCCGCCGCAGCGCAGCACCGCACCCTCCGCCAGCCCCCTGGCCACATAGGCCTCGACCTTGTCCCGGTGCGCCGCCGAGATCAGCGGCCCGGTCTGCGCCCGCTCGTCGAACGGACCCCCGAGCCGGATCCGCGACGCACGCCGTACGACCTCGTCCACGAACCGGTCGTGCAGCGAGTCCTCCACCAGCAGCCGCGCGCCCGCGGAACAGACCTGACCCGAGTGCAGGAACACGGCCGTCAGCGCCATGTCGACGGCCGTGTCGAAGTCGGCGTCGGCGAACACGATGTTGGGGTTCTTGCCGCCGAGTTCGAGCGCGACCTTCTTCACCGTCCCGGACGCGGCGGCCATCAGCCGGCGGCCGGTCTGCAGGCCCCCGGTGAAGGAGATCAGGTCGACGTCCGGGTGGTCGCCGAGGGGGGCGCCCGCCTCGGGGCCGGCGCCGAGGACCAGGTTGCCGCCCCCCGGCGGCAGTCCGGCCTCCGCCAGCAGCCGCAGCAGGTGGATCGCGGTGTGCGGGGTCAGCTCGCTGGGCTTGAGCACGAAGGTGTTGCCGGCGGCGAGGGCCGGGGCGACCTTCCACGCGGTCTGCAGCAGCGGGTAGTTCCAGGGGGTGATGAGCGCGCAGACGCCGACCGGTTCGTACACGACCCGGCTGTCCACGCCCTCCGTCCCCGTGTCGACGACCCGCCCGGTCTCGCTCGCGACCAGGCGCCCGAAGTAGCGGAAGCAGTTCGCGATGTCGTCGATGTCGTACTCGCTCTCGACCAGCCGCTTGCCGGTGTCCAGGGACTCGGCCCGGGCCAGCACGTCCTTGTCGCGCACGAGCAGGTCGGCGACGCGCAGCAGCAGGTCACCGCGTTCGCCGGGGGAGGTCCGTGGCCAGGGCCCGTCGTCGAAGGCGCGGCGCGCGGCCGCGACGGCCTCCACGGTGTCCTTGCCGCCCGCCTCGTCCACCACACCCACCAGGGAGCCGTCGGCGGGACAGCGGATCTCCCGGGTGCGTTCGTCGACCGCCCCCCGCCACTCACCGTCAATGAACAGATCCGGCACGGCCGCCTCCCAGCTTCTCCAGGACCCACTCGTGGAAGATCCCGATGTGGTGCTCGTTGGGGACCAGCACACCACCGTTGCGGTACGCCCGCGACGCCATGGCGGGCTGCGTCCGTTCGCAGGCCTCGAAGTCCTGCTCGTTGACCCGGTGGAACAGTTCGACCGACTTGGACAGGTCCGCCCCCGACGCGACGACCTCCGGCGCGTACAGCCAGTCGCACTCCACCACCGTGCGGTCCTCGGCCAGCGGGAACATGCGGTGCAGGATCACATGGTCCGGTACGAGGTTGACGAACACCGTCGGCTTCACGGTGATGGCGTAGTAGCGGCGGTCCTGGTCGGCGGAGAGCGCGGGCAGCGTGGCGAAGCCCTCGCTGCCGTCGACGGTGAACCCCCTGATCTCCTCGCCGAACTCGGCGCCGTGGCCCACGTAGTACTGGGCCGCGTAGCCGTCCGCGAACTCGGGCAGCACGTCGGTGAGTTCGGGGTGGATGGTCGCGCAGTGGTAGCACTCCATGAAGTTCTCGACGATCAGCTTCCAGTTCGCCCTCACGTCGTAGACGATCCGCCTGCCGAGGGTGAGGTTCTCGGTGCCGTAGTGCTCGATCGCGGCCGCGTCGCCGAGCCGTTCGACGGCGGCGCCGATCACCGTCGCCTCGAAGGAGGGGGGTTCGTCGGCCAGGCACACCCAGGCGTAGCCGAGCCACTCGCGCAGGGCCACCCTGACCAGGCCGTACGCGACCCGGTCCACGTCCGGCATGTTGATCAGGTTGGGCGCGGCGACGAGCTTGCCCTCCAGGTCGTACGTCCACGCGTGGTACGGGCACTGGAGGGTGCGCCGGACCGCGCCGGACTCCTCCGTGCACAGCCGGGCCCCGCGATGGCGGCAGATGTTGAGGAAGGCGCGCAGCTCACCGGTGCGGGTCCGGGTGACGATCACGCTCTCGCGGCCGACCTGGACCGTGCGGAAGGCGCCCGGTCCGGCGAGGTCTGCGCCGCGGACGGCGCAGAACCACATGGACTCGAAGATGTGTTCCTGCTCCTGGCGGAAGAGTTCCGGGTCGGTGTAGTGGTGCCCGGGGAGGGTGGCGATCAGGCTGGGGGAGACGGGGGTCGTCGTCACGGGCGTGCTCCTCAGGCGGGCGCGGCGGCGAGGCGGGCGGGGTCGAACAGCCCGACGGGATGGTCGGTGGTGCCGGTCAGGGCCAGGTCGGCGAGGATCTCGCCGACGACGGGCACGAACTTGAAGCCGTGCCCGGAGAACCCGCAGGCAACGGTGACCGACTCGGGGTGGGCCGGGTGCTGGGCGATCACGAAGTGTTCGTCGGGGGTGTTGGAGTACATGCAGGTCGCGGCCTTGAGGAAGGTGCCGGGGAGGTCGGGGACGCAGCCGGACATGTGGTCCGCCATCGCCGCGATCTCCTCAGGGTGGACCGTCCGGTCGATGGTCTCGGGGGTGGTCACGTCGCCCTTGCGGAAGAACGCGACCTTGGCACCGAGGTCCGGTCCGTCGATGGCGGGGAAGCCGTAGACCTGGACGCCGGCCGTGTTCTCCCAGATGTAGACCGGGTGCCGCTCGGGCAGGAAGCGCGCGGTTGCGCCGGCCGGCTGGAACCAGTACATGACCTGCCGCTCGATGGTGAAGGAAACACCGAGATCCGTCAGCAGCTGCGGCGCCCACGCTCCCGGGCAGATCACCAGCCGGCCCGCCGTGTACGTGTTCTCCGCCGTGTGCACCCGCACCCCGTCCCGGTACGGCTCCCAGCGGGTCATCGGCTCCTCGAAGTGCAGGTCGGCGCCCTGCCGGGTGGCGAGCTGGAGGTGCGCGGCGACGGTGTTCTCGGGGCGCAGGAGACCCGCCTTCCTCTCGTACAGCGCCACCTCGTCGTCCTTCGGCGCGAGCGTCGGGAACCGGCGGCGGATCTCCTTCGCGTCCAGCATCTCGTGGGGCAGGTCCCACCGGCGCGCGGAGAGCAGGGAGCCGGACACGGTCCGCGAGTCGGGCGGACCGACCATCACGCCGCCGGTCAGGATCGCGATCTCCCGGCCGGTGGCCCGCTCCAGTTCCTCGTACAGCTCGTAGGCGCGCAGCAGCAGGGGGACGTACGCCGGGTCCTCGAAGTAGGACTGCCGGGTGATGCGTGAACCGCCGTGGCTGGAGCCCCGGTTGTGCACGGGGCCGAACTTCTCCAGGCCCAGCACACGGGCGCCGCGGGCGGACAGGTGATGGGCGGCGGCGCTGCCCATGCCGCCGAGACCGATGACGATCACGTCGTAGGTGGGTGACACGTGGGCCTCCTGGGAGTGCCTAGCGGCGGATGCGGGTCATCTTCGGGTCGAAGAGCGGCTCCTCGGCGACGGTCGCGGGGAGTCTCCGGCCGAAGTACTCGATGTGCACGCCGCTGCCGGTCGTCAGGCCGGCCGGCAGCCAGGCGTACGCGACGCAGCGGCCGAGCGTGTAGCCGTACGAGGCGCTGGTCACGTAACCGGCGGGGGCGCCGTCCACGAACACCGGCTCCTTGCCGAGGACCACGGCGGCGGAATCGTCGAGGAGCAGCGGGGTGAGCCTGCGGGTCACCGGGGCGTCGTCGAGCGCGGCGCGGCCCACGAACTCCTTGTCCGTGCGGACGGCGAAACCGACGCCCGCCTCGTAGGGGTTGTGCTCGTCGGTCATGTCGACGCCCCAGGCGCGGTAACCCTTCTCCAGGCGCAGGGAGTTGAAGGCGGAGCGGCCGGCCGCGACCACACCGAGGTGCCGGCCGGCCTCCCACAGCGTGTCCCAGAGGCGCAGGCCCAGGTCGGCCGTGGTGTACAGCTCCCAGCCCAGCTCTCCGACGTACGACAGGCGCATGGCTGTGACCGGGACGTGCCCGAGGTGGGTCTCCTTCGCCCGGAAGTAACCGAACCCCTCGTGCGAGAAGTCGTCCCGGGTGAGCGGCTGGACGAGGTCGCGGGCCAGCGGACCCCAGACGCCGACGCAGCAGGTGCCGGAGGTGACGTCCCTGACCTGCACGCCCTCCGGCGCGTGCCGGGTGAGCCAGTCGAGGTCGGCGGGGGAGTTCGCACCGATCTGGAAACGGTCGGGGGCCAGGCGCGCCACGGTCAGGTCGGAACGGATGCCGCCCGTCTCGTCCAGCAGCAGGGTGTAGGTGACGGCTCCGGGCTTCTTGCGGAGGTTGTTGGTCGTCATGCGGGAGAGGAAGTCGAGGGCGCCGGGGCCGGTGACCTCCAGCCGCCGCAGGGGGGTCATGTCGTACAGGGCGACCCTCTCGCGGGTGGCCTTCGCCTCCGCGGCCGCGACGGGCGACCAGTAGCGGGCGGACCAGGCGTCGCGCTCGGGGAGCGGGTCCAGGGCGTCGACGAGGGGGGCGTTGGCCTCGTACCAGTGCGGCCGTTCCCAGCCGCCGCCCTCCAGGAACCGCGCGCCCAACTGCTGCTGCCGGACGTGGAAGGGGCTGACGCGCAGGGGCCGCGGCTGCTCCATCGGCTGGAGGGGGTGCAGCACGTCGTACACCTCGACGAACTGCTGTGAACCGCGTTCACGGACGTACGACGGTGAACGCTGCGCCTCCTCGAAGCGCGTGAGGTCGCACTCGTGCAGGTCGAGGGACGGGCGCCCGTCGACCATCCACTCGGCGACGGCCCTGGCCACGCCGGCGGAGTGGGTGACCCAGACGGCCTCGGCCAGCCAGAAGCCGCGCAGCTGCCGGGTCTCGCCGAGGAGGGGCATGCCGTCGGGGGTGAAGGAGAAGACGCCGTTGAATCCCTCCTCGATCTCCGACTCGCGCAGGGCCGGGATCAGCCGGCGGCAGTCGTCCCAGCTCGGGGCCCAGTCCTCCGTCGTGAACGGGAACGAGGACGGCATGTCCATGTTGCGGGCGCGGGCCTCGTCGTAGGGCGGGACCGCGAACGGGTCGACGGGCAGCGGCCGGTGGGCGTAGGAGCCGATGCCGATGCGGTCGGTGTGCTCGCGGAAGTACAGGTCGCGGTCCTGGTGACGGAGGATCGGCCGGGTGGCCTCCGCCTCGTGGTCCCGCAGGGCGGCGAGCGGCCGCGTCCGCGCGTACTGGTGCGCGAGCGGTTGCAGGGGCACGTCGACCCCGGCCATACGGCCGACGACCGGGCCCCAGAAGCCGGCCGCGGAGACGACGTGGTCGGCCGGGAACACGCCCCGGTCGGTGACGACGCCGGTGACGCGGCCGTTCTCCTTCTCGATGCCGGTGACCGTGTGGCGGTCCAGGAAGCGGGCGCCCCGCCCGGTGGCCCGTTCCAGCTGGGCGCGGGCCGCGGGCAGGGCACGGGCCAGGCCGTCGTCGGGGGTGTGGAAGCCGCCGAGGACCACCGACGCGTCGATGAGCGGCCACAGTTCCTTGCAGCGGGCGGGGCCGACGACCTCGCCGCGGACGCCCCAGGCGGCGGCGTATCCGGCCTTGCGGTGCAGGTCGGTGAGGCGTTCCGGGGTGGTGGCCAGCTCCAGGCCGCCGACCTGGTGGAAGCACGGGGCGCCGTCGGCCCGCAGCGAGCCGAACTTCTCGACCGTGTACCGGGCCAGTGCCGTGAGTGTCCTGGAGGGGCTGGTCTGGAAGACGAGACCGGGCGCGTGCGAGGTGGAACCGCCGGGCGCGGGCAGGGGGCCCTGTTCGAGGACGGTGACGTCGGTCCAGCCGCGGGCGGTCAGCTCGTCGGCGAGCGAGCAGCCGACGATGCCGGCGCCGATGATGACGACCTGCGGACCGTTCGGGCGGGTTTCGGGCGTGCTGGACATGCCCCTCCTTGCCGGGGTGGGGAGCGGACGCGCTTCTGGGGGGCCGTGCTCAGGGGGTGGGGACGTGGGGTCGTTCGCCGGCGATCGTCGTGTCCTGGCCGTGCCCGGTCCGCACGACCGTGTCGCCGGGCAGGATGAGCAGCCGGTTGCGGAGGGACGCCTCGATGGTGGGTCGGTCGGAGTAGGAGCGGCCGGTCGCGCCCGGGCCGCCGTGGAAGAGGGTGTCGCCGGTGAAGACCGTGTTCAGGAACGGGGCGTGCAGCGAGCAACTGCCCCAGGTGTGACCCGGGTTGTGGATCACCTGGAGTTCGATCCCGGCGACCGTGAGGATACGGCCGTCGGTCAGCTCCCCGTCCGGCTCGCGGGTGGGGTGGGTGTGGGACCACAACTCGTTGTCGCCGGGATGCAGGAGTACGGGGGCGCCGGTCAGGCGGGAGAGTTCGGCCGCCGCGCCGACGTGGTCGTCGTGTCCGTGGGTGCAGGCGATCGCGGTGACGTGCCGTCCGGCGACCGCCGCGTGGATCGCGCCGGCGTCGTGGGCGGCGTCGACGACCAGCACCTCCGCGTCGTCGCCGACCAGCCAGACGTTGTTGTCCACGTCGAACGTCTCGCCGTCGAGGCTGAAGGTGCCGGAGGTGACGACGCGCTCCACCCGTACGGCTCCGCGGGCACTCACAGGACCACCACCGAGCGCAGCACCTCACCCCGGCGCATCTTGGCGAACGCCTCCTCGACCTGGTCGAGGGCGATCGTCTCGCTCACGAACGCGTTGAGGTCCAGCAGCCCGTAGAGGTACTGGTCGATGAGGTACGGGAAGTCGCGGCTCGGCAGGCAGTCGCCGTACCAGCTCGCCTTGATGGCGCCGCCCCGCGAGAACACGTCGATCAGCGGGAGTTCGACCTTCATCTCGGGGGAGGGCACGCCGACCTGGACGAGCGTGCCCGCGTGGTCGCGCATCGCGAACGCCTGGAGGAAGGTCTCCGGACTGCCCACCGCGTCGATCGCGAGGTCCACGCCGAAACCGTCGGTGAGGGCGCGGACCGCCTCGACCGGATCGGTGCCCCTGGCGTTGACGGTGTGCGTGGCGCCGAACTTCTCGGCCTGGTCGAGTTTCTTGTCGTCGATGTCGATCGCGATGACCTTCATGGCGCCGTTGAGGCACGCACCGGCGATGGCCGCGTCGCCGACGCCGCCGCAGCCGATCACCGCGACCGAGTCGCCGCGGCCCACGTTGCCCGTGTTCACGGCCGCGCCGTAGCCGGCCATCACCCCGCAGCCGATGAGCCCGGCGGCCTCGGGGCGGGCGGCCGGGTCGATCCTCACCGCCTGTCCCGCCGCGACCAGCGTCTTCTCGGCGAACGCGCCGATGCCGAGGGCGTTGGTGAGCGGGGTGCCGTCGAGGAGGGTCATCGGCTGGGTGGCGTTGCGGGAGTCGAAGCAGTACCAGGGGCGGCCGCGGCGACAGGAGCGGCAGGTGCCGCAGGGGGCGCGCCACGCGAGGACCACGTAGTCGCCGGGTTCGAGGTCGGTGACGCCCTCGCCGACCGCCTCGATCGTGCCGGCCGCCTCGTGGCCGAGGAGGAAGGGGAAGTCGTCCGTGATCGCACCCTCCCGGTAGTGCAGGTCCGTGTGGCAGACCCCGCAGGCCTGGACGGTGACGAGCACCTCGCCGGGACCGGCATCGGGGACGACGATCGTCCGCACCTCGACGGGTGCGCCCTTCCTGACAGCGACTACGGCACGGACCTCGTGTGGCACGACAGGCTCCTCTGCTGTTGCGCAATGCACGATGGGTTGCGCGATGAGGAACATACTGAGAACGCCACCGAGTGGCCGTCAAGAGGTGCGAGTTAACCCTTGGCAAAAGGAACGGGACGGGCGAAACGTGCCGGACACACAACGGCGCGGGACCAGGGAAGTACCGGTCCCGCGCCGTGTCCGCCGTGCGGTGTGGATGCGTCGGGGTGCTTTCTGTGGCTGTCGGTGCGTTCGGTGCGTTCGGTGCGTTCGGTGGTCGTGGTGTCTCGGGTGCCCTGGGTGCGCCGGAGCCTTGTGGGGCCTGAGGGTTTGGGGGCCTGAGGGCTTTGGGGCCTGAGGGTCTGGGGTGGCCTGGGAGCCTGGCGGTCCGGGGCCACCCGGGGTGCGTCAGAAGCCGTAGCCCATCCGTCGGGACAGCTCCGCCCCGGCCGCCACCGTGCGCTTCGCCACCTCGGGCAGCCGGTCGCCGTTGAGGCGGTACACCGGCCCCGAGACGCTGATCGCGGCGATGACCTTGCCGTCGTGCGCCCTGATCGGGACCGCCACCGCCGCAAGCCCCAACTCCAGCTCCTCGACCGTGAGGCCGTACCCCTGCTCGACCACCGCCTCCAGCTCGCCGCGCAGCACCGACGAACCTGTGATGGTGCGTTCCGTGAAACGTGGCAGGGTGCGGGCCAGCAGGCCTTCGCGCAGGGTCGGCGGCATGTGCGCGAGCAGCACCTTGCCACTGGAGGTGGCGTGCAGCGGGGTGCGTCTGCCCAGCCAGTTCTGCGCCGTCACCGAGGCGGTGCCCCGGGCCTGCATGATGTTGACCGCCGCGTCGTCGTCCAGGACCGCGATGTTGACCGTCTCGCCCAGCTCGTCGGCGAGTTCCCGGCAGACCGGCACGCCCTCCTGCGAGATGTCCAGCCGTACGGCCGCCGCTCCGGCCAGGCGCAGCACGCCGGCCCCCAGGTAGTACTTGCCGCGGTCCTTGGCCTGCGCCACCAGGCCGCGGTTCTCCAACACGCCGAGCAGGCGGAACGCGGTGGACTTGTGCACGTCCAGCTCCTCGGCGATCTCCGTGACACCCGCCTCGCCGTGCCAGGCCAGGATCTCCAGCACGCTCACGGCGCGGTCCACCGACTGCACGGCGCTCGCCGCGCCGCGGCCGCCCTGCTGCGCCGTGGTCCCGGGTGACGACCGCTTCCCGGAACTCCTCGGTTCCGCCGGCTCCTCGGCATGCTCGTCGCCGGGGTCGGACTGCTTCTGCGTGCGGGTCATGGCTCGACTCTCACCACCTGTCGGCCCGGTTTGGGCCGCATCTGCGGGAAACCCTTGACGTGACGGTCGTCCCGCCCGGATTCTGTTGCGCACAGCGCTTGCTCATGCGCCATGCGAAACATCATGTTACCGAAGGGTCCTGATCCCGGAAGGGCTGCGCAGCCCGGAACGGGACCGGACGGTCCGGACCAACGGCGGTCCGGTGCTCCTGAACTGCCCGACTGCCCGACTGCCTGGACCGAGTCGGTTCCGGACCGCGTGTCCCGGACCGAGAGGGGGGCCCATGATTCCTGTCTGCCGCCTCGAAGACCTCCCCGAGGGTGAGTCCGTCCGTCTGGAGACGACGCCACCCGTCGCCGTGTTCCGCACCGATGACGGCGAGTTGTACGCCATCGACGACACCTGCACCCACCAGGACGCCTCCCTCTCCGAGGGCTGGCTGGAGGGCTGTCTGGTCGAATGCCCGCTGCACGCGGCATCGTTCGATCTCCGCACCGGCCGGCCGACCTGCCTCCCGGCCCGCCGCCCCGTCCGCACCCATCGCGTCACCGTCGAGGACGGCGTCATCCACGTCCACCCGGACGCGCAGGAGGGGACCGCCGCATGAACACCCCCGACGCGCGGGGCACGACGGCTCGCGGCAACGGCCACCCGACACGGGTGGGCCCCCGCATCGCCCGCCCGACACGGGTGGGCCCCCGCATCGCCCGTCCGACGCCGACGGTCCGCCACGTCGGACTCGCGACGCCTGGTCTCGCGGTGCCGCGCCGCACGCTCCCTGGTCTCGCGGCGCCCGGCCGCACGGAACACCCCGGCCTCACGGAACACCCCGGCCTCACGGAACGGGCCCGAGAGGCGGGCCGGTCCCGCGCCGCGTCCTCGGCGTCCGCACCGAGCCGGGACGCCTCCGCACCGAGCCGGGACGCCTCCGCACCGAGCCGGGACGCCTCCGCACCGAGCCGGGAGGCGCCCGCACCCAGCCGCGAGAGGAGCCGCACCGCATGAGGACCGTGACCGTCGTCGGAGCCTCCCTCTCCGGTGTCTACGCGGCCCGGGAACTGCGGGCCCAGGGCTTCGACGGACGTCTGGTGATCGTCGGCGACGAGCCGCACCGTCCCTATGACCGGCCTCCCCTCTCCAAGGACTTCCTCACCGGCCGTGCGGACGAGGACCACCTCGCCCTCACCGACGCCGACGACCTCGCCGGACTGGACGCCGAATGGCGCCTGGGCGTCCGGGCCCGCGGCCTCGACTCCCGGGGCCGCACCGTGCTGCTGGACGACGGCCGTACCGTGTCGACCGACGGCGTCGTCATCGCCACCGGCGCCTCGGCGCGCCGCCTGCCGGGCGCCGCCCTGCCCGGAGTGCACACGCTGCGCACCCTGGACGACGCCCGTGCCCTGCGCGACGAACTCACCCGGGGACCACGCGAAGTCGTGGTCATCGGCGGTGGGTTCATCGGCGCCGAGACCGCCTCCTCCTGTACCGCTCTCGGTCACGCGGTCACCGTCGTCGAAGCCGCCCCGCTGCCGCTCGTGCCCCAACTCGGCGCGGAGATGGCCGCCGTGTGCGCCGCCCTGCACCGCCGGGGCGGCGCGGAGCTGGTCACGGGTACCGGAGTCGCGGGGCTGCGCGGCACGGAAGCTGTCACCGGCGTGGAACTCGCCGACGGCCGCCTCCTGCCCGCCGAGATCGTGATCGTCGGTATCGGCGCCACCCCCAACACCACCTGGCTGGCGGGTTCGACGCTCGCCCTGCGGGACGGCGTCCTGTGCGACGACGGCTGTATGACGGCCCTGCCCCAGGTGGTCGCCGTGGGTGACGTCGCCCGCGTCGGCGGTCACCGGGCCGAGCACTGGACCTCCGCCACGGAGCAGCCCAGGGTCGCCGTGGCCAACCTGCTCGCCGGGCGTGCGCGGGAGACCGCGCGGTCGCTGCCGTACTTCTGGTCGGACCAGTACGGGGCACGCATCCAGTTCGCCGGCCGACGCGGACCCGGTGACACCGTGCGCGTCACCGAGGGCGCCCTGTCGGGCGGCGCGCCCGCGGAGGACGGCTTCCTCGCGCTCTACGAACGGGACGGACGTACGACCGCCGTGCTCGCCGTGAACCGCCCCCGCCCGTTCATGCGCACGCGCCGCGAACTGGCACGGGAGGAAGACCGGCCGGGGGAGAAGGGCCGGGTGCGGTCCGACGCACTCTGACCCGCCGGCCGGGACCCCGGACCACCCCGCCGGCCGAGGCCACCCGCGACTACCCGTCCGGGCGTACTCCGACCGCCACCTCGCCGCCCGAGGCCGCCCCTGACCGCCACCCCGCCGGCCAGGGGCGCCGGCAAACCGGTCCCGGCGGACGGCCAACGGCAGGGGGCAACCACCCCGCCGGTCGCACCCCGTCCGAGTGAGTGTCGCCGTCCCCGGGCGGCCCGCCAACCTCTCAGGGGTGCGACAGCTGCCCCGTGCCGCCCTGCCGCCGTATCCGCTCCTGGGCCCGCTCCGTCGACCGGGCGTGCCGCCTGGTCCTGCGTCGCTCGCGCCGCAGGGCTCGCGCGGTGCTGCTGGGCGTGGACACCACGCCGTTGCGCTGGTTCCAGACCTGGCGCGTCACCCAGACGTCGAGCGCGGCCCAGGTCGCCACGACCGTGCTGGCCACGCTGCTGAGCACCATCGGGAACGCCAGCCAGGAACCGGCCATGGTGCACAGGAAGGCCACCATCGCCTGGATCAGCGTCACCGAGATCACGAGCACCGCCCGCACCGCCGCCGTACGCACCGGGTCCGGCATGCGCCGCCGCCGCGCAGGTTCCTCCACCCACAGCTGCCGGGACGGGCGCTCCTGCCCGGCGTCGTCGTACGCGCCGGCCCCTATCGCGCTCCCGCGCGCCGCCGTGCCGCGTGCCCTGGTTTCCCGGAGCCCTTCACGCCGTGCCGTCCCGGCACCCGTCTCCGCCGGAACACCCGTGTCCGTCCGGGCACTTCTGTCTCTCCCGGCACCCGTGTCCGCCCCGGCGCCAGGTCCGTCCACCGCCGGACGCCCGGACACCGCACTGCCGAGACCCGGTGCCTCAGGACTCCGCTCCGCCGTCAACTGTGCCGTCATGCCGCCTTCGGGCGCATCGCGCCGCTCCGCCGTGCCCATCAACGTGTCACTCCCCACCGCCAGCAGACCGTCGCCCCGGTGTCCGAAGACCCGGCTTCTCAGTGGCTGCCCGGCTTGCGCTGTTTTACGCTGCCCCGGTTGCGAGACGCGGCTCCTGTGACCGATTCCGCCCCCAACTCCCGTAGAAAAGACGAACGAAGCGCCTCCAAGATTCCCGCCGGGCGAAGATTTCCGGCCAACTGCTCAGACAGGGCGTTCGACCCGCTCCGGGCACCGTCGCCGTGTCGTGGGAGGCCATCTCCCGCCATGAGCGGACAACTCCGCATGTCTCGTCCCGGATGCGGAAGTTCGGCTTCCGGACGGGTCTTCGAGTTACCTGTGCGGCAGTAGTAGGCTCGCGCCGTTTGTTGACGTACATGTGTGCCCCCTGACCCTGGGGGTCGAGCTGGGGGAGGCCATGCGCTTTCGCGGGAAGTCGATCCGCCGGAAGATCGTGGCGCTGCTTCTCGTGCCGCTGGTGTCCCTCGCCGCGATCTGGGGCTTCGCCACGGTACTGACAGGCCGGGAAGTCACCCAGCTGTTCCAGGTGTCCTCCGTCGTGGAGAAGATCGGCTACCCCGCCGAGGACGCCGTCCGGAGCCTGCAGCAGGAACGCCGTCAGACTCTTGTCTACCTCGCCGATCCCCGGGCCGCGGACGCGCTCTCGGCGCTGCGCACCACCCGGGGCCTCACCGACTCGGCCGTCGGCAAGTTCCGCGACAACACGAAAAACTCCGACGTCCGCGACGCGCTGGACGCCGACGACTCCGAACGCCTCACCGCCGTCCTCGACGCCTTCGACGGCCTCGGCGCGCTGCGCCGCAGTGTCGGGGAGGGCACGGTGTCCCGGGAGCGGGCCCTCGGCCTCTACAACCGGCTCGTGGACCCCTGCTACGCCCTGCTGGCGTCGCTCGACGGCGTCGACAGCGTGGAGCTCGACAAGCAGGCCCGCGCCCTCGTCAACGTGACCCGCGCGCGCGAGCTGCTCTCCCGCGAGGACGCCCTGCTCGGGTCCGCCCTGGTCGTGGGGAAACTCTCCCGGAGCGAGATCCGCCAGGTGTCCGACCTGGTGGCCCAGCGCACCCTGATGTACGACATCAGCCTGCCGGTCCTGCCGCCGGCCGAGCGTGAACGCTACGAGCACTTCTGGGAGAACGCCTCCACCGCGCCCCTGCGCTCCGCCGAGCTGGACGTCGTCTCCGCGGAGCCCGGCCCCGCCGACGCCGCCGTGAGCGCCAGGAACTGGGACGCCGCCGCCGGGAACGTGCTCGACGAACTGGCCACCCTCGACGACCAGGCCGGCGACCGCTACCAGGACCGTGTCCGGCCGTCGGCCGTCAGCGTCATCGTCAAGGCGTCCGTCGTCGGCGTGCTCGGACTGGTGGCGGTGCTCTTCTCGCTCGTCCTGTCCGTGCGCGTCGGCCGTGGCCTCATCCGTGACCTCAGGCAACTGCGCCAGGACGCGCACGAGGCGTCCGGGGTGCGGCTGCCCAGCGTGATGCGCCGCCTGTCCGCGGGCGAACAGGTCGACGTGGAGACCGAGGTCCCGCGCCTGGAGTACGACAGGAACGAGATGGGCGAGGTCGGCCAGGCGCTCAACACGCTCCAGCGGGCCGCCGTCGAAGCCGCCGTCAAGCAGGCCGAACTCCGCGCCGGCGTCTCCGAGGTCTTCGTCAACCTCGCCCGCCGCAGCCAGGTCCTGCTGCACAAGCAGCTCACCCTGCTCGACACCATGGAGCGCAGGACCGAGGACACCGACGAACTCGCCGACCTGTTCCGCCTCGACCACCTCACCACCCGTATGCGCCGGCACGCCGAGGGCCTGGTGATCCTCTCCGGAGCCGCCCCGTCCCGGCAGTGGCGCAAACCCGTCCAGCTCATGGACGTCGTGCGGGCCGCCGTGGCGGAGGTGGAGGACTACGAGCGCATCGAGGTCCGCAGGCTGCCCCGGGTCGCCGTGACCGGCCCCGCGGTCGCCGACCTCACCCACCTCGTGGCCGAACTCCTGGAGAACGCCACCGTGTTCTCCCCGCCGCACACCGCCGTCCAGGTGATCGGCGAACGCGTCGCCAACGGCTTCACCCTGGAGATCAACGACCGAGGCCTCGGCATGGCGGCCGACGCCCTGCTCGACGCCAACCTCCGGCTCGCCGAGACACCGGAGTTCGAGCTGTCGGACACCGACCGGCTCGGCCTGTTCGTCGTCAGCCGGCTCGCCCAGCGGCAGAACGTCCGCGTCTCGCTCCAGCCCTCCCCCTACGGCGGCACCACCGCCGTCGTCTTCATCCCGGACGCGCTCCTCACCGACGACGTCCCGGACACCAACGGCATCGGCTTCCGCCTCGACCGGCCGCAGCCCTCGAAGGAAGCCCGGCTGGAGGAGGCGCACCGGGCCTCGCTCAGCAAGGCGTCCACGCAGTCGGGGCCGCCCGTCCCGGTCCTCAACGGGCCGGTCGAACTGGAGGCGCCCGTCGACCTGGACGCCGTCGGGGGGTTCCCGGGCGCGCTCGGCGACGAGGACGGCGAACACGGTGGGCTCTTCCGCCCGCGGCACGCGCTCCTCGGCGCGCCCGACGAGACGCGCGGCCGGCTCGGCGAGCCGCTGCGCGAGGTACCCGACACCGACGGCGGCCCGAACCCGGACGACCGCGCGGACGCCACCTTGTCGCTGCCGCGCCGCAGGACGCCCAAGCTGGTCAGCTCCCACGGACGCCCCGTCACCGGACGCGCCCGACGTGAGGAGCTGGAGGAGGCCGGGGCGGACCCGGCCCGACCGCGGCCGCCCGCCGCACTGCCCTCCCGCCGCCGGGGCGCCGCGCCGCTGCGCCGCGGCACCGGAGTGGCCGACCGCGCCGACGAGTTCACGAACACTCCGGCCACCACACAGCCGGACCCCGCCGGCGATCACGACGCCCCCGCGCTCCCCAGGCGCACCCGGCGCGCCGAGATCGCGTCGCCCGGCGCCCCGGAACCCGCGAGGAGCGTCGACCCGGCCGGCCGCCTCGGCCCCGCCCGCGACCCGCGCACCCCCAGCACCGGCGCCGACGCGCAGGGCACGGACTCCGGCACGGCCGCCCTGCCCCGCCGTGTACGGCAGGCCAGCCTCGCTCCGCAGTTGAAACAGAGCACCGCGCGCCGCCCCCAGGACAGACCGGAGGCCGCCGAGCGGGACGCCGACGAGGTACGCAGCCGGATGGCCTCGCTCCAGCGCGGCTGGCAGCGCGGCCGCCAGGAGAACGCCGCGGGCGACGACATCCACAGCGGCGCGGCACCGCAAGGAACGACAGACGACGCCCACAGCGGCGCGGCACCGCAAGGAACGACAGACGACGCCCACAGCGGCGCGGCACCGCAAGGAACGACAAAGGGGGACGGTCGATGACCGCACCGAAGCCGACCGACCGCACGCCGACCAGCGGGTCCGGTGAACTCAACTGGCTGCTGGACGACCTGGTCGACCGTGTCGCGAGCATCCGCAAGGCCGTCGTGCTCTCCGGCGACGGTCTGGCCACCGGCGTGTCGAAGGACCTGTCCCGCGAGGACGCCGAGCACCTCGCGGCCGTCGCCTCGGGGTTCCACAGCCTCGCCAAGGGCGTCGGCCGCCACTTCGAGGCCGGCAGCGTGCGCCAGACGGTCGTCGAACTGGACGACGCCTTCCTGTTCGTGACCGCGGCGGGCGACGGCAGCTGCCTCGCCGTCCTCTCCGACGCCGACTCGGACGTCGGGCAGGTCGCCTACGAGATGACGCTCCTCGTCAAGCGCGTCGGTGTGCATCTGAGCGCCGTTCCACGCACCGATCTGCCCTCGGGCGGGTAGTGGGATGACATGAGCCCAGACGGTCAGGGAAGAAGCCACTGGTTCGACGACGAAGCCGGACCCGTCGTACGTCCGTACGCCATGACGCGCGGCCGCACCACCAGTGCGGGCCAGCACCGCCTCGACCTCATCGCGCTGGTCGTCACCGAGACCGAGGCGGACGATCCGGAGGCGGACCACTCGCTGTCCCCGGAACACGTGGACATCGTCGAACTGTGCCGTGAGGCCCCGCAGTCGGTCGCGGAGCTGGCTGCCGGACTCGACCTGCCCGTGGGAGTGGTCCGGGTGCTCGTCGGAGACCTCGTGCACGGCGAGTTCGTGCACGTGAACCGGCCCGTCCCCCCGGCCGAGCTGCCGGACGAGGACATTCTGCGCGACGTGATCAACGGACTCCGGGCGCTGTGAGCGGCGCGGAGGCGGGGGACTGACATGACGTTCCGGCCGTCGCGCCCCCCATCGAGACCCCCGGCGGCGCAGGGCCACGGGCCGGCGTCGCCCGCACCCCATAAAGCAGGAGAAGAGATCGATGATCTTCGGGCGCTCTGAGCGCGGCAAGCCTCCGGTCGAGCCCGTCACGCTCAAGATCCTGGTGGCCGGCGGCTTCGGTGTGGGCAAGACCACGCTCGTCGGCGCGGTCAGCGAGATCAGGCCGCTGCGCACCGAGGAGTACCTCACTGAGGCCGGCCGCCCCGTCGATGACACGCGGGGTGTGGAGGGCAAGCACACCACCACCGTCGCCATGGACTTCGGCCGCATCACGCTCCGCGAGGACCTGGTGCTGTATCTGTTCGGCACGCCCGGCCAGGAACGGTTCTGGTTCATGTGGGACGAGCTCTCCGAGGGCGCCCTCGGAGCCGTCGTCCTTGCCGACACGCGCCGTCTGGAGGACTGCTTCGCCGCCGTCGACTACTTCGAGCGGCGCGCCATCCCCTTCGTCGTCGGCGTCAACTGCTTCGAGGGCGCCGCCCGTCACCCGGTGGACGCCGTCCGCCAGGCCCTGGACCTGGACGACAACGTCCCCCTTCTGCTGTGCGACGCCCGCGACCGCGAGTCCGTCAAGGAGACCCTCGTGGGCGTGGTCCAGCACGCGATGAGATACGCGGCCGACCAGCGCCGGACCCTCACCACCTGACGCGACACCGCCTGACACCCGCACGGCCCGTACCCCCGCCGACAGGGGTACGAGCCGCGTCCGTCGACGCACGCGCGCGCGTGCGCCTCGTCCAGCGGGCCGCGCGCCCCGCGGCCCGACCCGAAGGACAGCCGCTAGTCGTCGCCCTCCTCCAGCCAGCCGAAGCTCTTCTCCACGGCCCTGCGCCAGCGGCGGTACTCGCGGTCACGCACCGACGCCTCCATCGACGGCGTCCACTCGGCGTCCTTCTGCCAGTGCGCCTTGAGTTCGTCGAGGTCGTTCCACACCCCGGTGGCGAGTCCGGCCGCGTAGGCGGCGCCGAGGCAGGTCGTCTCGGAGACCCGGGGCCGGATGACGGGCACGCCGAGCACGTCCGCCTGGTGCTGCATGAGGAGGTTGTTGCCGGTCATGCCGCCGTCCACCTTCAGGGTCGTGATCCGCACCCCGGAGTCCTGGAACATGGCGTCCACGACCTCGCGCGTCTGCCAGCTGGTCGCCTCGAGCACCGCGCGCGCGAGATGTGCCTTCGTGACGTAGCGGGTGAGGCCGGTGACGACTCCGCGCGCGTCGGAGCGCCAGTACGGCGCGTACAGGCCCGAGAACGCGGGCACGATGTACGCCCCGCCGTTGTCGTCCACACTCGCCGCCAGTGCCTCGATCTCGTCGGCACTGCGGATGATGCCCAGCTGGTCGCGGAACCACTGCACCAGCGCGCCCGTGACGGCGATCGAGCCTTCCAGGCAGTAGACCGGAGCCTCGTCGCCGATCTTGTAGCCCATCGTCGTCAGCAGGCCGTTCTTCGACGGCACCGGCCGGTTGCCGGTGTTGAGCAGCAGGAAACTGCCGGTGCCGTACGTGTTCTTCGCGGTCCCCACGTCGTAGCAGGCCTGCCCGAACACGGCCGCCTGCTGATCGCCCAGCGCGGAGGCGACGGGCACCCCGGCGAGCTGGCCGACGGCGGTGCCGTACACCTCGGCGGACGACCTGATCTCTGGCAGCACCGCCTCGGGCACGTTCATCGCGGACAGGATGGAGGGGTCCCACTGGAGCGTCTCCAGGTTCATCAGCATGGTGCGCCCGGCGTTGGTGACGTCGGTGACGTGCCGTCCGCCCTCGGTGCCGCCGGTGAGGTTCCAGATCAGCCAGGAGTCGATGGTGCCGAAGGCGATCTCGCCGCGCTCGGCCCGCGCGCGCAGCCCCGGCACGTTGTCCAGCAGCCAGGCCGCCTTGGGGCCGGAGAAGTAGCTGGCCAGTGGCAGACCGGTCTGGTCGCGAAAGCGGTCCTGCCCGTCCGGGCCGCCCAGTTGGTGGCAGAGTGCGGCGGTGCGCGTGTCCTGCCACACGACCGCGTTGTGCACGGGCTTGCCGGTGGCGCGGTCCCACAGGACGGTGGTCTCACGCTGGTTGGTGATGCCGAGCGCGCTGAGCTGGTCGGCGCGCAGTCCGGCCTTGGCGAGTGCCCCGGCGACCACGGCCTGCACCTTGGACCAGATCTCGGTGGCGTCGTGCTCCACCCAGCCCGGCTTGGGGAAGATCTGCCGGTGCTCGCGCTGGTCGACGGCGACGATCGCACCGCCCTGGTCGAAGACGATGCAGCGGCTGGAGGTGGTGCCCTGGTCGATGGCGGCGACGAACCTGTCCGTCATGACGTCCCTTCGTCGGTTCCTTCAGAAGGCTGCGTTGAAGATGAGTCCGGAAAGCGCCCCGCCGATCAGCGGTCCCACCACCGGAATCCACGCGTAACTCCATTCGGATGTGCCCTTGTTGGGGATGGGAAGCAGTGCGTGGACGATACGGGGGCCCAGGTCGCGGGCCGGGTTGATGGCGTATCCGGTGGGCCCGCCGAGCGACAGACCGATGCCGACCACCAGGAAGGACACGATGAGGATCGAGGTCCCCGACTCGCCGAGTCCCCTGGTGAGGCCGAAGGCCAGGACCGGCAGCACCAGCGCCATGGTGGCGATGATCTCGGTGACGAGGTTCGCCACGGGATGGCGGATCGCGGGCGTGGTGGCGAAGATCCCGAGGGTGGGCTGGGCGATGTCGTCGTCGGCGTTGGCCTGGAACTGCGCGAAGTAGACCAGCCAGCACAGGACCGCGCCGAGTATCGCGCCGACGATCTGGCCCCCGAGGTAGAACGGGACTTTGCCCCACTCCCCGGTGTCGACGGCGATGCCGATGGTCACCGCCGGGTTGAGGTGGCCGCCGGACAGCGGAGCCGCGGTGTAGGCCCCGGCCAGCACGCCGAAGCCCCAGCCGAAGGTGATGACGATCCAGCCGGCGTCCTTCGCCTTGGAGTAGTTCAGTACGACGGCGGCGACCACGCCGGCGCCGAAGAGGATCAGGATCGCGGTACCGATGACTTCGCCGAGGAATATGTCCCCGTTGCTCATGGCGGCTCCTAGGCCCTGGCCCGGGACGGTCGGCCCCGGTCCTCCGTGCAGGGTGCGGTTCCCTTGGCGAACAGCCGGGGGCAGGGAGGGTCCCGCGCCCCGCCCGGCGTCCGTGACGAGCGTGCCGTGGCAGCCGAATCGCCCGTGGGGGAAGGGCCCGTGGCTCAGGCGGGGCCCGCGCGGCGTAGTGCCTGGATACGCCGAGAATGTACGGCGATGTCGACCGACACCCGGAAGTGTTCACCGGCACCCACGGAGCGTCAAGGTCGCCGACCGCACCGGTTCCGACGGGCCGGCCGAAGGGTTCCGGCCGCACCGCCGACGCCCCGCCCGCCCCTCGGAGTCAGCCGGGTTCCGCCACCGCGTACCCCGCCGGCGTGCCGGACGCCCCCGAGCCGCGTCGCACCTCGTGACCGGGAAGTCCGGGCCGGCCCAGGACCCAACTCGCGCCGTGCAGCGCCTTGGCGGCCTTCTTCAGCGGCGCCAGACAGGAGGCGGCCTCCCGGTGGTCCGTCACGCTGCCCGGCGCGCACAGCACGGTGGCCAGGGACAGCGTCACGGGGCGCCCGCCGGCCGACCAGGGCGCGTCGAGCAGGGCGGCGGCGAGGGGTTCCAGCCACTCGAACTCCGCGAGCACCAGGAAGTCGTCCCCGCCGATGTGCCCCACGCGCGTAGCGCCGGACGACGCCTGCTGCAACGCCCGCCCCACCGATCGGATCAGCTCGTCGCCCGCCGCGAACCCGGCCCCGTCGTTGACCAGTTTGAAGTGGTCGACGTCCAGCCAGCTCAGCGCGAAGGGCCTCCCGCCGGCGATCCGCCGGTCCACCTCTGCGGTGACGGCGTCCGAACCGGGCAGCCGGGTCAGCGGATTGAGCCCGGCCGCCTCCTCGACCCGGCTCTCCGCCAGAGCCCGCACCAGGTCCGCGAGCCGTACGACACCCACGCACCGCCCGTACCGGTCGACGACGGCCACATCGTCGGACGTACGGTCCCGGCCGCCGACCGCGACCACGTCCAGGACCTCCCACGCGGTCGCGTCGACGCCGACCGTCCGTGGCGGGTCCCCGAGTCTGGAGGCCGGCCGGTCGGCGTACAGGGCGTGTCCGTAGCGCCCCGACATCGACAGCAGGAAGCGGGACCGGTGCACCGACCGGACCGGCACGCCGTCCCGGTCCACGAGCACCACCCCGGACACCTCCGGCGACCCCGTGAGCAGCGCCCGCACCTGGCCGGCCGACGCGGAGGCGGCCAACAGTGCGGCCGGCCGGACGAACTCCCGCACCGAGGGCCCCGGCCGTGGCGCCGCCAGGACACCGAAGGAGTGGGGCGGAACGTACACATCGGCCGTCGGCACCCGTGCGGGCGGCGCGAACAGCACGCCCTGAGCCAGTTGCGCGCCCGTGGCCCGCGCCGCCGCGCACTGCAGTTCGCTCTCCACGCCCTCGACGGACAGCAGCGCTCCCAGCTGGTCGCACAACGTCCGCATGGCGCGTACCGCCGCGGGCCGGGACAGCAGGGAGGCGTCGAGTTTCACCAGGTCCGGGGCCAGGTCGGTGAGCAGCCGCAGGGGCGCGTCGCCGTCGCCCACGCCGTCCGCGGCGATCCGGAAGCCCTGCGCCCGCAGCCCGTTCACCGCCTCCAGCAGCGCCTTCTGCGGCACGTGCGTGTACGGCGGGCCGACGTCGACCGTCACCTCCCACGGCAGTCGCCCCACGGCCCGCACGGCGTCGTGCAGGGGGGTGAGCCCGCCGAGGTCGGCCAGGGTGCCGGCGAACACGTTGACGTGCAGCGGCAGCAGGGTCTCCCGGCGCGCGGCGGCGCGGACCGCCAACACCGCCAGCCGGCCGTCCAGTTCGGGATCGCGGCGGGCCTCGGCCAGGATGTCGCCGGTCTCCGGCCGGGCGAGTATCTCCAGCCCCGCGACCCCGCCGGTCATCAGGTTGACCACCGGTTGGAAGGCGAAGCGGAGAGTATCCGTCCAGGAGGGCACGGCAGCATGATTGCGCTGCCGGAGCCCACCCAGGCCCAGTTCACGAGACGTTCACGCAGCATTCCGGGGTGATGACACAGCGTGCGAGAAAGCGCTTGCGGGCGCCAGGGCGTAGTCGCCTGCCCTGCCCCGCCCCGCGAGCCGTACGCCACCGACCGTCCCTCCGCGCCCCCGCCTCACCGCACCGCGACCACCGCCGACCCGTGTCCGAACAGCCCCTGGTTCGCGGTGATCCCCGCCCGCGCCCCCGCCACCTGTCTGTCGCCCGCGGTTCCCCTCAACTGCCAGGTCAGCTCACAGACCTGGGCGATCGCCTGCGCCGGAACGGCCTCCCCGAAGGAGGCGAGGCCCCCGCTCACGTTGACGGGTATGCGTCCGCCCAGAGCGGTCGCGCCCTCCCGCAGGAGCTTCGCGCCCTCGCCCGCTCCGCACAGCCCGAGATCCTCGTACCACTGCAACTCCAGGGCGGTGGACAGGTCGTAGACCTCGGCGAGGGACAGGTCCCCGGGCCCGATGCCGCCCTCCTCGTAGGCGGCTGACGCGATGGAGGCGCGGAAGGTCTCGGCTGCGGGTTCGACGGCCACCGCGGAGTCCGTCGCGATGTCCGGCAGGTCCAGCACGGTGCTGGGGTAACGCGGCGTCACCGTGGACACCGCCCGGATCCGCACGGGCCGCGCCACCCCGTGCCGGCGCGCGAACTCCATGCTGGACAGCACCAGTGCGGCGCCGCCGTCGGAGGTCGCGCAGATGTCGAGCAGCCGCAGCGGATCGGCGACCACGGCGGAGGCGGCGACCTCCTCGGCGGTGACCCGGCTGCGGTAGCGGGCGTTCGGGTTCAGCGCCCCCTGGGCGGAGTTCTTCACCTTCACCTGCGCGAAGTCCTCCCTCGTGTCCCCGTGCACGGCCATCCGCCGGCGCGCGTACAGGCCGAAGTACGTCGGATTGGTCGCCCCGAGGACCCGGAACCGCAGCCAGTCCGGATCGTCGGGCCGGTCGCCGCCCGCGGGCCGGAAGAACCCCTTCGGCGCCGCGTCGGCGCCCACCACCAGCACCACGTCCGCCAGGCCCGCGAGGATCTGCGTACGCGCGGTGTTGACGGCCTGGGCCCCCGACGCGCAGGCCGCGTAGACGCTCGCGACCCTGGCGCCCTGCCAGCCGAGCGCCCGGGCGAAGGTGGCGCCCGCGACGTACCCCGGGTAGCCGCCGCGCACGGTGTCGGCGCCGACGACCGAGCCGACGTCCCGCCAGTCCAGCCCGGCGTCGGCGAGCGCCGCCCGGGCCGCCGCCACGCCGTACTCGACGAAGCTTCGGCCCCACTTGCCCCACGGGTGCAGGCCCGCGCCGAGCACCGCGACCTCCGTCGTCACGCCCGCACCCCCGTCGGCCGCCAGTTCCAGGTCGTTTCCCCGCCCGGCGGAAGGACGCCCCGGACGATCTCCATCTCCATGCCGACCGTCAGATCGGCGACGCTCACCCCGGGAGCGCCCTGTCCCAGTACCACCATCCGTTCCGGCTCCAGTTCCACAGCGATCAACGCGTACGGCTCCCAGGGAAGTTCCGGGTCCGTCACATACGGTGACGGCGGCCGGTAGCGGCTGTCCGTGTACGACCAGACGCGCCCGCGGCGGGAGAGCGGGACCTCGACCAGGCCGCCCCCGGAGCACCCGGGGTTGCGGCAGTGGACGTCCTCCCGGGGGAAGAAGACCGAGGCGCAGGCGGTGCAGCGGGTGCCGAGGAGCCTGAACTCGTCCCCTTCACCGGCGAACCACCCGGCCACGACGGGTGTGCGTGTGTGCGGCAAGGTCCCTCCCGACACCGAATCTGACGGAACGTCAGAAGTGTGGCACGGCGGGGCGGAAACAGGCAGGGCGTCGCGCAGAACCGGACGGGCCGCCCCGGCGTCGTCGTACCGGGAGGGGCGGCCGGGGCCCACGGGGGTGGTTCCGGCCGTCCCTCCCGCCGGTGCCGGCCCGACCGCGCGCCGACCGCACCGAGGTGCGGCACCGCCTCCCCGGCACCGGGCGCGGAGCCTGCGGCGAACACGCCTCCGATGATCGGATACAGTCCGCCGCGTGTCCGAAACCCAACACTCAGCCCCCAACTCCGGCCCCGGAACGCACTGTTCCAGCTGCGGAGCGCCCTACGGAGAGGGTGCCTCCGGCTGGCCGCGCACCTGTCCGGCCTGTCACACCGTCGCCTACCGCAACCCGCTTCCGGTCGCGGTCGCCCTCCAGCCCGTGTACGACGAGAAGGGCACCGCCCTGGTCGTCATCACCCGCACCGTCGCGCCCGCGCGCGGGGGGGTCGCCCTGCCCGGCGGGTTCCTGGACGACCGGGAGGACTGGCGGCACGCCCTCGTCCGCGAACTCAGGGAGGAGACGGGCATCGAGGTGGCCACCCGCGACGTACGACTCATCGACGCGATGAGCTCGAACGACGGGCACCTCCTGCTGTTCGGCCTCCTGCCCGAACGGCCCGCCGACAGCCTCCCCCGGTCCGCCGCCACGGACGAGACGGAAGGCTGGCACCTCCTGCGCAGGCCGCAGGAGCTCGCCTTCCCCCTGCACACCGCGGTCGCGCGCGCGTGGTTCGAGGGCCGGTACGTCTGAGGTCAGTCCTCCCCGAGCCCCCGGACCCGCACCGGGTGGGGAGGCACGCCCATCCCGTCCTCACCCTCCCGCTCGACGACCACCCGGTCGCCCTCCCAGCGGGAGACATAGCGCTCGATCTCCGGCTGGTGGTGCCCGTCGCCCGTGTCGGGCACCACCAGCCCCTCCCCGGTCCGGCCCCGGGAGGGCGCCCACACCTCCAGCTCCAGACCGCCGTCGTCCCCGCGCACGGGGACGACGGCGCCCGCGCGCACGAGCACCGGTATCCGCGACAGCGGGGCGTCCACCAGCACCTGGGCCGGCCCCTCGTACGACCGTCCCGTCGCCGTGTCGTACCAGTGCCCCCGCGGCAACTGCACGGCCCGCCGGTCCGCGCCCGGACCGAGCACCGGCGCCACCAGCAGACAGTCACCGAGCAGGAACGCGTCCTCACAGTCACGCAGCGCACGGTCCTCCGGCGCCGACCACCACACCGGGCGCACACAGGGCGCGCCCGTGCGCCGGGCCAGATGCGCCAGCGTCATCAGGTACGGCGACAGCCGCCGCCGTTCGACGAGCGCCACGCGCGCGTGCTCCAGGACCTCGGCACCGAACTCCCACGGCTCCCGGCGCCCCGCGCGCGTACCCGCGTGCGTGCGGAACAGCGGCAGGTAGGCCCCCAACTGGAACCACCGCAGGTACAGCTCAGGAGACGGGACCCCGTCGAAACCGCCCACGTCGGGCCCGGAGTAGGGCACCCCGCACAGCCCGAGCCCCATGACCAGCGACAGCGAGGCCCGCAGGCCGGGCCAGCCGGTGGCCACGTCACCGGACCAGGTTCCGCCGTAGCGCTGGAGCCCGGCCCACCCGGAACGTGAGAAGACGAACGGCCGCTGTCCTGGCGCCAGTTCCCGCATCCCCTCGTGAGCCGCCCTGGCCATGCACAGCGCGTAGACGTTGTGGGCCTCGCGGTGGTCGCCGCCGCGTCCCTCCAGCGCGTGCCGGGCCGACCGGGGGAGGGTCGGCTCGCCGAACGGGGCGACCCACGTGGGCTCGTTCCCGTCGTGCCGGAAACCCGAGAACCCCTGGACGAGCCGCTCCTCGTACAGACCGCCCCACCAGCGCCGTACGCGCGCGCTCGTGAAGTCCGGGAAGACCACCTCACCCGCCCGCCCGACGCCCCGCACGACCCGCCCCGAGGCGTCCCGCACGAACGCGTCCTCGGCCGTGCCGCTGTCGTACACGTCGTCGCCCGGCGTGGCGCCGACTCCCGCGTCGACGGCCGACACCAGACGGACTCCGTCCCGGCGCAGGTCCGCGGCGAGCTGCGGCAGCTTCGGAAACCGTTCGGTGTCCACGCCGAACGCGCGATGGCCGTCGTGGCGGTCGAGACCCACATGAACGGCGTCGAGCGGCAGCCCCCGCTCCTGATAACCCGCCACGAGCCGCCGCACCTCCTGCTCACCGCCGGAGCCCCACGGCGCGTGATGGTGGCCGAGCGCCCACGCGGGCGGCAGCGCGGGCGCCCCCGCCAGCGAGGCCCAGACGTGCAGCACGCGCGCGGGAGTACCCACCACCACCCAGCACCGCAGTGGACCGCCATCCATCCGCAACTCGCACGTCCCCGCCCGGTCGTGCCCCGAGCCGGCGCCCTCCTCGCCCTCCCGCAGCGTCACCCTGCCGTCCCACGAGGTGTCGTGGAACACCAGGTGCGTGGCCGCGTCGGCGACCACCACCTGCACCGGCATCGTCAGGTACAGCGGATCGTCACCGGGGCCGAAGGGCCGGCCCGGGTCGGAGTTCCACAGCCGGTACGCGCCGTCCCTGAGCCGCGGACCCCCGGCACGTCCCCCGAGCCCGAAGAACCGGGCGTCCGCGGCCACCTCCGACCGCTGCATCCAGCGCGCCGCGCCACCACCGACCGGCTCCCACCACCGGGGCGGCAGATCCCGGCGCAGGACCACACCACCGGGCGTGAGCACCTCGACGGCACCGTGCCGCGAGACGACCACCGTCACCCGCTCGGCGACGACCCGCCAGCCACCCTCCTTGTCCGGCTCCAGCACCGCCCGCGGGTCCGGCTCGGGACAGCGGCCCGCGAGCGCGTACGACGGTTCCGGACCGGCCCCGTCCCAGCCCCAGAAGACCGCCCCGTTCACCGCCACCAGGACACGCAGTTCGGACCGGGCGAACCGCACGACGCCGCCCCCCGGCCCCGGCTCGACCTCCCTCACCGAACCCGGCACCCGGGCCCGCTCCGCCCCCCGCGCCGGGAGCCCGGAGGCGTCGGCACGCCTCCGGCGCCACGCGGCCCGTACGGTACGCAACCCCTGACTCACCCCCGCGGTACCGACCGCCTTCACCGAACGCACCAGGTCACGACCGTCCATGCTGCTCACCCTGCCATCGACGGCCCTGCGCGTGCGTGTCGTTCAACTTCCGTTCACCCGTGCTGGGACCACATCTTCACGACACGGACTATGTGGGGCGCGCCCTGGTGCAGAAGTCGATCACATGGCATCGTCCGTGTCAGCCGCGTCACGCGCACACCCCTGCCGTGCGCGCCCGACGCACACAACGCGCACAGCCCGGGAGCCGCCCCATGTCGACCGTGAACCCCCAGCCGCTCTGGCAGCCGGACGCCGAACGCGTCGAGCGGGCACAGGTCACCCGATTCCAGGCCTGGGCCGCCGAGCACCACGACGCCCCCTCCCACGGCGGCTACCCGGCCCTGCACCGCTGGTCCGTCGACCACCTCGACGCGTTCTGGCAAGCCGTCACCGAGTGGTTCGACGTACGGTTCTCCACCCCCTACGCGCGCGTACTGGGCGACCGCTCGATGCCGGGCGCCCGGTGGTTCCCCGGAGCGACCCTCAACTACGCCGAACACGCGCTGCGCGCCGCCGCCACCCGGACGGACCAGCCCGCACTGCTGCACGTCGACGAGACGCACGAACCCCGCCCGGTGAGCTGGTCCGAACTGCGCCGCCAGGTCGGATCCCTCGCCGACGCACTCCGCGAGCTCGGCGTACGCCCCGGCGACCGCGTCAGCGGCTACCTGCCCAACATCCCCGAAGCCGTCGTCGCCCTCCTCGCCACGGCAGCGGTCGGCGGCGTCTGGACCTCCTGCGCCCCCGACTTCGGCGCCCGCAGCGTCCTCGACCGCTTCCAGCAGGTCGAACCCGTCGTCCTGTTCACCGTCGACGGCTACCGCTACGGCGGCAGGGAACACGACCGCCGCGACACCGTCGCCGAACTCCGCCGCGAACTGCCCACCCTGCGCGCCGTCGTCCACATCCCGCTCCTGGGCACCGAGGCCCCGGAAGGCGCCGTGGGCTGGTCGGCCCTGACCGCCGCCGACGTGGAGCCCGTCTTCGAGCAGGTGCCCTTCGACCACCCCCTGTGGGTGCTCTACTCCTCGGGCACCACCGGCCTGCCCAAGGCCATCGTCCAGTCCCAGGGCGGCATCCTGGTCGAACACCTCAAGCAGCTCGGCCTGCACTGCGACCTCGGCCCTGAGGACCGCTTCTTCTGGTACACCTCGACCGGCTGGATGATGTGGAACTTCCTCGTCTCAGGCCTCCTCACCGGCACGACGATCGTGCTCTACGACGGCAGCCCCGGCTACCCGGACACCGGCGCCCAGTGGCGCATCGCCGAACGCACCCGGGCCACCCTCTACGGCACCTCGGCCGCCTACGTCATGGCCTGCCGCAAGGCGGGCGTGCACCCGGCCCGCGACTTCGACCTCTCCGCGGTGCGCTGCGTCGCCACCACCGGATCCCCCCTGCCGCCCGACGGCTTCCGCTGGCTGCACGACGAGGTCCGCGACGACCTGTGGATCGCCTCCGTCAGCGGCGGCACCGACGTCTGCTCCTGCTTCGCCGGAGCCGTACCCACGCTTCCCGTCCACATCGGCGAACTCCAGGCACCCGGCCTCGGCACCGACCTCCAGTCCTGGGACCCGGACGGCCGGCCCCTGGTGGACGAGGTCGGCGAACTCGTGGTCACCAACCCCATGCCGTCCATGCCGATCCGCTTCTGGAACGACCCCGACGGCAGCCGCTACCACGACAGCTACTTCGACACCTACCCCGGCGTGTGGCGCCACGGCGACTGGATCACGGTCACCTCCCGAGGCTCCGTGATCATCCACGGCCGCTCCGACTCCACGCTCAACCGGCAGGGCGTGCGCATGGGATCGGCCGACATCTACGAAGCCGTGGAACGCCTCCCCGAGATCAGGGAAAGCCTCGTGATCGGCATCGAGCAGGCCGACGGCGGCTACTGGATGCCCCTCTTCGTGCACCTCGCCCCCGGCGCATCGCTCGACGAGGCCCTCCTGAACCGCATCAAGCAGACGATCCGCGAACAGCTCTCACCGCGTCACATCCCCGACGAGGTCATCGAGGTCCCCGGCATCCCGCACACCCTCACCGGCAAGCGCATCGAGGTACCGGTGAAACGCCTCCTCCAGGGCACACCCCTGGAGAAGGCCGTCAACGCCGGCTCCATCGACAACCTCGACCTGCTCCACTTCTACGAGGAACTGGCCCGCAAGCGCGCCTGACGCACCCCCGGACGCCGTTGTCAGTGCCGCCGATTACTGTGAGTGAGCATTGATCGACTGTGTTCAGGGGGACTCATGGCGCACACCGACCACCAGACCATGCGACGCGTCCTGCGCCGCGAAATCGCCGGCACCATCGGGCTGCTCACCGACGAGCACGACTTCCGCGCCATGCGGCGCTACCGCAGCTTCACCTTCGACGACCACACGACCTACCTGGAACAGGTGGAGGCGCTCCTCAAAACCCGTGCCTCCCAGGGCAGTCACACCACGGTGACCCTGTTCGACCCGGAGGACTACGCCGAGTTCTGCGCGGAAACCGGGCTCGACCCGGACGCCCCGTCCAGCCGGACCCGCTTCACCGCCGAACTGGCCACCACCGGGCCCACCCTCCCGTACGACGGCCGGCCGCTCTCCGATCTCGTCCCGGCCCTCGTCGACGAGGCCGTCCGCCAGGCCACCTGGGAGTACGCCTCCACGCTCCTGGCCCGGCTCGGCTCCTGCGCCTCCGGCGGCGAGGACCTCGGCCGCGCGGCCTTCGTCCGCGCCTCCGACCTCCTGGTCCGCATCCTGGAGACGGCCCGGCCCGGCAACCGGCACCTCGTCTGCAGCGTCTCCGGCACCCCGGAGACCGTGGTGGCCGTCCTCCACGCCGACGACGACACCGACGGGGTCACGCAACTCGACGAGGCCGAGGCACTGGAGTTCACCACCGTGCTGGCCCTCGGCCTCGGAATCGGCGGCCCGGGAGGACTCGTCATGCGAACCAGCGCCCCCGGCACAGCCGACCGCGTCTACGGCTGGCGCATCCGGGACGGCCTGGAACCCCTCACCGCGGGAGAGGTGTTCGACGCCTACTGCACGGACGTCGAATCCGGAGACCTCATCTCCCCGGAGTCGGACGTCGACTACTGCGCACCACCGGACCTGGGAGCCCAGGGACCGACGTCCCACCAGCACTGAGACCACCGCAGTCCCGACATACCGAAGGGGCGCCCCACCCGCGCGGTGGAGCGCCCCGAAGGACCGGCGACCGATCGCCGGCGAACCGCTACTCGCCCGACAGCACGGCCTGCGCCGCGGTGCGGGCCTCCTCCGCGCTGTCCGCCGCCCGCGCGGCGGCCGCCGCCCGCTCGCACTGCGTCAGCGTGTACTTCGCCAGCGCCGCCCGGACATACGGGATGGACGCCGCACCCATGGACAGAGAGGTGACACCCAGCCCGGTCAGCACACACGCGAGCAGCGGGTCCGACGCGGCCTCGCCGCAGACACCACAGCTCTTGCCCTCGGCCTTCGCGGCGTCGGCGGACAGCGCGACCAGGTCGAGCAGCGCGGGCTGCCACGGGTCCTGGAGCCGGGACACCGCGCCCACCTGACGGTCGGCGGCGAACGTGTACTGCGCGAGGTCGTTCGTGCCCAGCGACAGGAACTCGACCTCCTGCAGGATCGAGCGCGCTCGCAGCGCGGCCGACGGGATCTCCACCATCGCGCCGAACTTCGCGTGCAGACCCGCCGCCCGGCAGGCGTCGGCGAACGCCTTGGCGTCGGCCCGGTCGGCCACCATCGGGGCCATGACCTCCAGATGGACCGGCAGCCCCTCCGACGCCCTGGCGAGCGCCGTCAGCTGGGTGCGCAGCACGTCCGGGTGGTCGAGCAGCGTTCGCAGACCCCGCACGCCCAGCGCCGGGTTCGGCTCGTCGGCCGGCGTCAGGAACTCCAACGGTTTGTCCGCCCCTGCGTCCAGCACCCGCACCACGACGCGCCCCTCGGGGAACGCCTCCAGCACCTTGCGGTACGCCTCGACCTGCTTCTCCTCCGACGGCGCGTTCTTGCTGTCGTCGAGGAAGAGGAACTCGGTACGGAACAGACCGACACCCTCGGCGCCGGCCTCGACCGCGGCCGGTACGTCCGCCGGACCACCGACGTTGGCCAGCAGCGGCACCTTGTGACCGTCCGAGGTGCCACCCGGCCCGGTCGAGGCGGCCAGCGCCGCCTTCCGCTCGGCGGCGGCGCCTTCCAGCTGCGCCCTCTTCTCCGCACTGGGATTGACGAAGATCTCACCGGTGCTGCCGTCCACGGCGATCATCGTGCCCTCGGCGAGCTCACCCGCGCCGGGCAGCGCCACCACGGCGGGCACCCCGAGGGCCCGCGCCAGGATCGCGCTGTGGCTGGTGGGTCCGCCCTCCTCGGTCACGAAACCGAGTACCAGGGTCGGGTCCAGCAGCGCCGTGTCGGCGGGAGCCAGGTCACGGGCGATCAGCACGTACGGCTCGTCGCTGTCCGGAACCCCCGGCATCGGCACCCCGAGCAACCGGGCGACGATACGATTCCGCACGTCGTCCAGGTCGGCCACGCGACCGGCGAGGTACTCACCGGCGCCGGCCAGCAGCGCACGATAGGCCGCCAGGGCGTCGTACACCGCCCGCTCGGCCGTGCTTCCCACGGCGATACGACGGTCCACGTCCGCGATCAGCTCGGGGTCCTGGGCCATCATGGCCTGCGCCTCGAGGACCGCCTGGGCCTCGCCGCCCGCCAGGTTGCCGCGCGCGACCAGGTCGGCCGCGACCGCTTCCACCGCCTGGCGTGCGCGCCCCTGTTCACGCTCCGCGTCCTCGGCCGGAATCTGCTTGGCAGGCGGCTCCAGCACCGCCGTTCCCATGTGCCGAACCTCGCCGATCGCCACACCGTGGCTCACGCCGACGCCTCGCAGCGTTGTCTCCATCTCACCCGTCTCCGATAGTGCAGCGGGGTCCCGCCGCCGCGGTGGTTGTTCCTGCTCACCGTCATACGACGGCATGGACGTCACTTCCAGAGGAAGAGGCTGTCCCCGGTCTTCACCTCGCCGTCGTCGCGGAGCTCGGAGAGCGCTTCGGCCGTCGCCTCCAGCGCCACGACCGGGCACACCGGGGACTTGCCGGCGGCCTCGACCGCGGCCGGGTCCCAGCGCACCACGCCCTGGCCGCGGGTCACGGTGTCGCCCTTGTTCACGAGCAGTTCGAAACCCTCGCCGTTGAGCTGCACGGTGTCGATACCCAGGTGGGTGAGCACGCCGTGTCCCCTGTCGTCGACGACGACGAAAGCGTGCGGGTGGAGGGAGACGATCACTCCGTCCACGGGCGCGACGGCCTCGGAGGGCTCACGCACGGGGTCGATGGCGGTGCCGGGGCCGACCATGGCGCCGGAGAAGACCGGATCGGGCACGGCGGCCAGTCCGATGGCGCGTCCGGCGAGCGGGGACGTCACGGTGGTCATGGGAAGCCTCCCAGGGTGGAGATTCAGAGGGGCCGTCGCTGCCTGTGCCGGACGGCGCACTGTGCAGCAGGCTATGTCACATCGAGTGACGGTTCCGCTCGATGATCCCAGTTAGTGGTCTAGACCACAACCCCCATCGATTTGCGTGGGGTTCGCGGCCGCGTGTACAGTCGTACTCCTGCTTGAGGCCGAGCGGCGCTCCACAGCGTCCTTGCTCAGCAGCATCCAACTTGTCAGATCCTCATCTCGGGGTTGCCTTCTGCGTGCTCGCAGGACGGTGGTTCAGAGAGGCGGAAAAACACTGATAGAGTTGGGGACACCGAAGGGAAGCGCCCGGAGGAAAGCCGCGAGAGAGTCTCTCGGGTGAGTACAAAGGAAGCGTCCGTTCCTTGAGAACTCAACAGCGTGCCAAA